>JAHHSN010000035.1 GCA_020025195.1 Angelakisella sp. | reverse complement strand
CGGTGCTTCCCCTCGCGGAGAAGGCGGAGGTCTGGTGGGAGGAGCGGATGGCACTCTTTCCCGGGGGGCTTCCCCTCGGCGCGGGGACGGGACGTTCCCTCGGGGAGACGGCGGGGGAGATTTTCTCCTCCCTTTCGGCAAAGCTTCTCGCGGCGGCGGGCAGCTTTCTTTCCGCCCTGCCGGGGACGCTCCTCACCCTCTCCTTTACGTTGCTTTCCGCCTTTCTTTTCCTCATGGACTACCGGCGGGTGACCTCTTTCCTCATCCGCATCCTTCCCGCCAAAACTCTCCGCCCACTGGTGGAATCCAAGCGGTTCCTCATGGGCTCTGTCCGGAAGGTCGTCGCGGCGTACCTTTCCATCATGCTTATCACCTTTGGGGAGATTTCGCTGGGGCTGTGGTTCCTTCGGGTGCCGTATTTTGCCGTCATCGGCTTCGGCATCGCCCTTCTCGATATCCTGCCCTTTATCGGCAGCGGACTCATTCTGATTCCGTGGGGGCTTCTGGAGGCGTTTCTGCTGGGGCATCCCTCTCTCGGGGTGGGACTTCTGCTCCTTTACGCGGTGGTTTCGGTGGTGCGCTTCTTTCTGGAGCCGCGCATCGTCGGCGGAAAGATCGGGCTTCATCCCCTTGCGACCCTTACGGCGATGGCGGCGGGCCTCAGGCTTTTCGGCTTCTGGGGCTTTGTACTGGCGCCGCTTTTGGTAACGCTTCTGGTGCATCTGGAGCGAAAGGGGATGCTGCGGCCGGGGGAGCGGTAGGCGCTTTGGGGGGATTTCCGACCCGATTTTCGTGAGAATAGCCATAATTTAATGCTTTATATCATTAAAACAAACAAAATTCCGTCATGTGGAAAGTTCTTGTTGACAAATTCCGTAGGGTAACCTATAATCATAATAATCTTTTTTTGAAACCGACGAATAAGGAGAGTACCCGGCAGGGAACCTCAAAGAGAGCCGCGGCAGGTGAGAGCGCGGCAGGGGAAATGCCGGCGAATGGGCTTATGAGGGCGGCCGAAAGCCGAAAGGCAAGTAGCAGCCGACGGGGACCGCGCCCGTTACCAGTGCGGAGCATCTCATGTGGATGCGCTGAGAGGGTGTGCTTTAGGCACGCCAATTTGGGTGGCACCGCAGGAACTGATACCAGTCCTGTCCCAGCTTGCTAGAGTGGGGACGGGGCTTTTTTATGCTCTTTTTCCGCTGAGAGGGAAAAGGGCGCTTTTCTTTTTTTAGGCGGAAAGGAACCAATCCCCCCTTCCCCGGCGTATGATCTTAAAAGGGAAAAGGAGAGTGTCAGACATGACAAAAGATCTATCGAAAAGAGATTCCTTCCGCACCGGTAAAGGCTTCATCATCGCCTGCATCGGTTCCGCCGTCGGCATGGGCAACATCTGGATGTTCCCCTACCGTGTGGCGACCTACGGCGGCGCCTTCCTCATTGCCTACCTGTTCTGCGTGGCCGTCATCGGCTTCACCGGCGTCATCGGGGAGATGACGTTCGGCCGCGCGATGAAGGCCGGTCCCATGGGAGCCTTTGAGGGCGCCACGGAGCGCGCCGGCAAGGGACGCTGTCTCGGCGGCGTGCTGTCCGCCATTCCGGTCATCGGCAGCCTTGCGCTTGCCATCGGCTATTCCGTCGTGGTCGGCTGGATCATCAAGTATCTCGTCGGCTCGGTGGACGGCAGCATCTTCGCCGCGGAAAGCGTCGGCGGTTATTTCGGCTCCATCAGCGGGACACTCGGCAATGTCCCCTTCCACCTGATTGGCCTTCTGGTGACCTTCCTCATCATGGCGATGGGCATTGCCCGCGGCATTGAAAAGGCGAACAGCATCTTGATGCCGCTGTTCTTCCTCCTCTTTGTCGGCCTTGCCATTTACGGCGGCATCCGCAGCTCCGCGGAGGTCGGCTTTGCGGCGGCGTATGCTCCCATCTTCGCGGTAGATATGAAGACCTTCCTGGAACCGACCATGTGGATGTATGCCCTCGGGCAGGCGTTCTTTTCGCTCTCCCTCGCGGGCAGCGGCACGTTGGTCTATGGCTCCTACCTCAAGGATGACGTCAACATCCCGAAGAGCGCTGCCACGGTTGCCCTCTTTGATACCCTCGCCGCGATGGTGGCGGCTCTCGTTATCATCCCGCCCATGGTGGCCTCCGGCACCGAGATGAGCCGCAGCGTCGGCCTGATGTTCATCTCCCTGCCCACTTTGTTCCGCGGCATGGGCAGCGGCGGCCAGATCTTCATGCTGATCTTCTTCATCGCGGTGCTTTTCGCGGGACTCACCTCCCTCATCAACCTGTTTGAAGCCCCCATTGAGGCGCTCCAGACCAAGTTTAAGCTCCGCCGTCCTGTGGCGGTCGGCATCATTGCCGTCATCGGTACAGCGGTTGCCCTCGCCATCGAAAACGGTGACGTCATCGGTCGGTGGATGGACGTCTGCTCCATCTATATCTGCCCCATCGGCGCCCTGCTTGCCGCCATCCTCTTTTTCTGGGTCTGCGGCAAGGAGATGGTGCGGGAGCAGGTCTCGCTTGGCGCCCCCAAGCAGATCGGCAAATGGTTCATCCCCGCGGGCCGCTTTGTGTTCTGCGGCCTCACCCTTCTCGTCCTGCTGCTCGGCACCTTTGTGGGCAGCATCGGCTGAGGGCTCCTGACCTAAAAAATCCGGCGCGGTTTTCTTCCCTTTGGGGGGGTGAGCCGCGCCGTTTTTATGCTATAATGAGGAAAACGAACGGAAAGGGAGGCCTTTTGGCTTGGCGCTTTTTATTGATAAAATAAAAATAAACTGGGAAAAACTCCCGGCAGAAAGCTACCTTCGGGAGATCCCCGCCCTAAGGGGCCTCACCCAGCTTACCCTCCATGCGCCCGTCACCTTTTTTGTGGGGGAAAACGGCACCGGGAAATCGACCCTTCTGGAGGCGCTTGCCATCGCCGCCGGGTTCAATCCCGAGGGCGGTACCCGCAACTATCTCTTTTCGACGCGGGACTCCCACTCTCCTCTTTATGAGGCGGTGACCCTTTCCCGCAGCTATCCCCGTCCCGAATGGGGCTACTTTCTCCGGGCCGAGAGCTTCTATAACGTCGCCACCATGGAGGAGGCCTATTCCGACCTGGGCCACCCCTCCCAGCACCTCCATGAGCGCTCCCACGGGGAGAGCTTTCTGGCGGTAGCGGAGAAGCAGATCCGCCCGAACAGCCTTTATTTTCTGGATGAGCCGGAGGCGGCGCTTTCCCCGCAGAACCAGCTGGCGCTACTCCTTACCATCTCCCGAGCGGTAAAGGGCGGGGCACAGTTCTTTGTGGCGAGCCATTCGCCCATCCTCTTGGGATTGCCGGACGCCGAGATCCTCACCTTTGAGGAGGGGCGGGTCCACCCCTGCCGCTATGAGGAGACCTCCAGCTACCGCGTCACCGAAATGTTCATCAAGAACCGCCATCATCTGCTCCATCATCTTCTGGGGGAGGAATGATTCTTCCTCCGGGGAGCGCGGCATAAAAAAGAGCGTATCGCAGGGATACGCTTTTTTTATTGCTTTCAGTCCTTCACTTCGTAAATGATATTGCCGGTGTAATAAAGGGAAATCGACAGTTCAATCAGCTCCTCCCGGTCGGGAAGGGATAGGTATCCTCCGTAAACCACGGTATTATACCCATAATATTCATCTGTGATTTCGAGTGAAAAAGGGCTGTAATCCTTCAGAAACTCCGGGATCTCCAGCTTTTTCCCACGGAAATCCCCGTAGGCCCCATGGTCGCTTAAAAGGTGGACACATGAAAAATCAAGGTCTGCCTTTTGGAGGAGGATATTTCCTTCCACCTGCGGGAAATCTTCTGTGAGCGCGATATACCCATGGTCAAAATGCAATCGCAGATCCTCTCCGACCATCTCCATCCGGCTTATTTTCCTGTCATGCAGGCTGAAGGGGGGCGGCTGGAACGGTTCAGCCAGCCGTCGGCGCCTTTCGGGGTCGGGTGGATTCTTAAAACTCCTTTGCCGTCTTTCGGAAATACTTCCGGTCAAGGTTCCGGAACTGGATCGCCTCCGCCACGGCGTCGCTCCCGATCTGTTCCTCGCCCGCGAGGTCGGCGATGGTGCGCGCGACCCGGAGCATCCGGTCATAGCTTCGGCCGGAAAGCCCCATGCGCTCATAGGCGGCGGCCAGCAGGCGGTCGGCGTCGGGGGTGAGGCGGCAGTGCTCCTTGAGGAGGGCGGGAGTCAGGGCGGCGTTGCAGGGAATCCCCGTCCCGCGAAGGCGCTTTCGCTGAAGCTCCCGGGCGGCTGTGACCCGCTCCCTTATTTTGGCAGAGGATTCGGCGGGGGTGCGGTCCGCCATCTTGTCATATTCCACCGGGGGCACCTCCACGTGCAGGTCGATGCGGTCGAGAAGCGGCCCGGAGAGCTTGTTGAGGTAAAGGCTCACCTTGCTGGGGGAGCAGGTGCAGGGAATAGTGGGATGCCCGTAATGCCCGCAGGGGCAGGGGTTCATGGCGGCGACCAGCATAAAGCTGGCGGGGTAGCTGGCGCGTCCGCCGGCGCGGGAAATGGTGATGACCCCATCCTCCAGCGGCTGACGAAGGGATTCCATCGCCGCGCGGGAAAACTGGGGCAGCTCATCGAGAAAGAGAACGCCGTTATGGGAGAGGGAGATCTCTCCCGGGGCGGGAATGGAGCCGCCGCCCGCCAGTCCCGCCACTGAGATGGAGTGGTGCGGGGAGCGAAAGGGCCGGGTGGTGAGCAGCGGGACGCCCGAGGGCAGGAATCCCGCCGCCGAATGGATCTTGGTGGTCTCCACCGCCTCCTCAAAGGTGAGATCGGGGAGGATGGAGGGGAGGCGCTTCGCGAGCATGCTTTTGCCGGTGCCGGGAGGCCCGATGAGCAGCACGTTATGACCGCCCGCGGCGGCGATTTCGAGGGCGCGCTTGGCGTTTTCCTGACCGCGCACCTCGCTCATATCCGGACAGGGCGGCTGGGGCGGCGCGGGGAAGGAAAGCTCCGAGGCGAGGGGCAGGAGAGAGGCGTCCCCCTGCAAAAAGCCCACGATTTCCCGCACGCTCCTGGCGGGGTAGACTTCAATTCCCTCCGCGACGCTGCCCTCCGCGGCGTTGGCATAGGGTATGAAGATGCGCCGGATACCGTGCCGGGCGGCGGTCGTCACCATCGAAAGGACGCCGGTCACGGGGCGAAGCCCGCCGTCGAGAGAAATTTCCCCCACAAAGGCGGAGCCCTCCAGCGGAAGCTCCAGCCCGCACCCGGCCGAAAGGATGCCGAGCAGGATGGGGAGGTCGTAGAGCGGCCCGCTCTTTTTGGTGTCCGCGGGGGCGAGGTTCACCACCAGCGAGGAGGGCGGAAAGGGGTAGCCGAGATTGCCGATGGCGGAACGCACCCGTTCCCGGGACTCCTTGACGGCGGCGTCGGGGAGACCGACGATATCAAAGCGGGGCAGTCCCCGGCGGGAATCCACCTCCACGGTGACCGGGAAGCTTTCGATGCCGGAGATCCCCATGGACCTTACAGAACAGAACACAGCGCACCCTCCGTTCTTCCCCGCGGGGGGACTTTGCCCCCGCCGAAAGGGAAAATGTTACATCTATTTTATCACATTTTCTGGATTTAGGGAACCGCCGGGAAGGAAAGACGAAAAAGGCTGATCCGGGGCTTAAGGAAAGCCGTTTCGACATTGACAGAGGGTCCGCTTTTGGGTATCATTAAGCTAGAGATTTAGGGGTTTCTGCCCCATGAAAGGAGAACCGATCAATGACCAAACAGGATCGTGAATTACTCACCCGCTGGCTGGAAACCCCGATGGAGGATGAAGATCTGACCCGGGAGCTTCTGGCGGTTCGCAATGACGAAAAAGAGGTGCACGAGCGCTTCTATCAGTCGCTGGAATTCGGCACCGCGGGGCTCCGCGGCGAGCTGGGCGCCGGCACCAACCGCATGAACATCCACACCGTCCGGCAGGCGACGCAGGGCTTTGCCGCCTTCTTAAAGAGCCGGAACCCGCATCCCTCCATGGCGATTGCCTATGACAGCCGCATCAAGAGCGAGCTGTTTGCGCGGGAGACCGCCTCGGTCATGGCGGCCAATGGCGTCAAGGTCTATTTATATAAGGAACTGATGCCCACCCCCGCCCTCTCCTTTGCCGTTCTTGACCGCGGGTGCGACGGCGGCGTTATGATCACGGCGAGCCACAATCCCGCCCGCTATAACGGCTACAAGGCCTATGACCGGGACGGCGCGCAGATCTCCGGCGAGGTCGCGGCGGCGGTCTCCGAAAACATCGACCGGACCGATATCTTTGACGACATCCTCCGTGTGGATTTTGACAAGGCGCTCGCTGAGGGAACGATCGAATATATTGGGGAGGACCTGATCGAGCGGTACTTCAGCGCCGTCATGGCGGAGGCGCTCCGTCCGGAGCTTTGCCGGGAGGCGGGCTTCAAGCTGGTCTACACGCCGCTCAACGGCGCGGGCCGGCGCTCGGTGCTGGAGGTGCTTTCCCGCATCGGCGTGACCGACGTCACCGTGGTGCCGGAGCAGGAGATGCCGGACGGCAACTTCCCCACCTGCCCCTACCCCAACCCCGAAATTCTGGAGGCGATGCAGCTGGGTCTTGCCCTCACCGAAAAGCTGGGCGCCGACCTCCTGCTTGCCACCGACCCCGACAGTGACCGGGTCGGCACGGCGGTCCTTATGGATGGGAAGCCCCGTCTCATTTCCGGCAACGAAATGGGCGTGCTTCTTCTGGATTATATCTGCCGCAGCCGCATTGAGCTCGGCAAGATGCCGGAACGGCCCGTCGCGGTCAAGAGCTTTGTTTCCACCACCATGGCGGACGAGGTTGCCCGCCGCTACGGCGTGGAGATGCGCTCGGTGCTGACCGGCTTTAAGTATATCGGAGAACAGATCGCGCTTCTGGAGGAGGAGGGACACCCCGAGCGGTATCTCTTCGGCTTTGAGGAAAGCTATGGCTACCTCGCCGGCGGCTATGTCCGGGATAAGGACGCGGTGGTCGGCTCCATGCTCATCTGCGAGATGGCGGCATGGTATAAAAAGCAGGGCATGACCCTAGGAGAGGCGATGGACGCCCTCTACCGGGAGTACGGCTACTACCACAACAAGGTGGACAGCTATGCCTTCGCGGGGAGCGACGGCATGGAGAAGATGGCGGCCCTCATGGACTCGCTCCACAAGGAACCGATGACCGCCATTGCGGGACGCCCGGTCACGAGCTGTGCCGATTACCTTTCCGGCATCCGCGTGGAGGAGGGACGGGAGACGCCCACCGGGCTCCCTACCGCCAACGTCATCGAGTACCGTCTGGGCGAGACGGGCTCCGTCATCGTGCGACCCAGCGGCACCGAGCCGAAGCTCAAGCTTTATTATTCCCTCAAGGCGGAGGATAAAGAGGCGGGCGCGGCGCTCTATGAGCGCTGCAAGGCCGCTATGCTGGAGCGGCTGGGACTCTGAGAGCGGAGGAAGGCCCCGCGCGCCGAACGGCAAAAAGGGCGCTCGTTTCCCTCGGCGTCTTTGCGGTTATCTATCTTCTTTCCGGTCCAATCATCGACCGGACGGCCTGAGACGCCCCTCTGCGGGCCATCGGATTTCGGACGGCGGTCATCGGGACGGGCGGCGGCCGGGACGCATAAATTTCCGCTTTTTCCGCGCGAAATGGCTTGCAATCCGCTTCCTTGTGTGATACTATATCTAAGTACGGTTTTGCCGATGCAAATTTACATCGGCGACGAAAAATCGAAAGAGGTGAAATCGCATGAAAAAGGACATCCATCCCAAGTATGGCCCTGCGGTGATCCGCTGCGCGTGTGGCGCTACCATTGAGACCTGCTCCACCGTCCCTGAGATCCGCGTAGAAATCTGCTCCAAATGCCATCCTTTCTTCACTGGCAAGCAGAAGCTGGTAGATACCGGCGGCCGTGTTGATCGCTTCAACAAGCGTTTCAATCTGGGCAAATAAGAAGAACGTAAAATTTAAGGCGGTGCGCAATGCACCGCCTTATTTCCTATTCTTCGGAGGAAAGAGAGGAAACCGCATGGCAAGTGAGAGCTACCGCACCATAAAAGCGCCGGCGGAGGCGGAATTTATCGAACGGAAATCCCGGTTCATCGGCGCCATTGCCCCGGTGAAGACCGAGGAGGAGGCACAGGAGTTCCTTCGGGAGGTGCGTACCCGCCACCGGGAGGCCACCCATAACTGCTTTGCCTATGTCCTCCGGGAAAACCACCTGCAGCGTTTCTCCGATGACGGCGAGCCGCAGGGCACGGCGGGGAAGCCCATTCTGGAGGTACTCCTCCGGGAAAACCTCACCGACGCGGCCGTGGTGGTGACCCGCTACTTCGGGGGGATTCTGCTGGGGGCGGGCGGTCTGCTCCGTGCCTATACCGAGGGCTGCAAGATCGCGGTGGACGCCGCCGAGACCCTCATCATGCACCCGGCGACCGAGCTTTTGGTCCCGATGGACTATTCCTACTACGGCAAGCTGCAGTATCTCCTGCCGAACTATCAGACGGTGATCCTCGATACCGACTTCGGGGAGGGGGTCACCCAAAAGCTGATGATCCCGACTGCGCGGCTCGCGGCGCTGCTCCATGATATCACCGAGACCTCCGCCGCCACAGTCACACCGGAAATTCTGGGGGAGCGGTTCTATCCTTTCCCGGACGTGTAATAGAAAAGGAGACGGTATGATGAAAAAGATAAGACTGGGAAAAACCGGGCTTTGGGTCACCAAGACCTCTTTCGGGGCGCTGCCCATCCAGAGGATCTCCTATGAGGAGGCAGGGAAGCTGCTGCGGGAGGCCTATGAGGCGGGAGTGAATTTCTTTGACACCGCGAACGCCTACACCGACAGCGAAAAGAAGATCGGCGCGGCGCTGGGCGATGTCCGTGGGGAGATCATCCTGGCCACCAAGACGGCCCCCGGCCCCCTCGACTTTATGAAACGGAATCTGGAGCAGAGCCTTCGGGATCTTAAAACAGACTACATCGACATCTATCAGCTCCACTGCGTGCCGCAGGTCTATACCCCCGGTGGGGAGGACGGCATCTATGACTGGCTCCTCGAGATGAAGCGGCAGGGGGTCATCCGGCACATCTCCCTCACCGCCCACAAGATCACTGTGGCGGAGGAGGCACTGGAGTCCGGCCTCTACGAGACCCTGCAGTATCCCTTCTCGGTGCTGGCCTCCGAACGGGAGATTGCCCTTGTTAAGCGGGCGGAGGAGCTGGACGTTGGCTTTATCGCCATGAAGGCGATGGCGGGCGGGCTCATCCGGCATCCCGCCGTGACCTTCGCTTACTTACAGAAGTTCCCCGGCGTGGTGCCGATCTACGGCATCCAGCGGGAGGAGGAGCTTCGGGAGTGGCTGGCCCTTGATGCGAATCCGCCGCTCTGGAACGAGGAGATGGAGCGTCTGGCGGCCGAGGAAAAGGCGAGCCTCGGGGGAGACTTCTGCCGCTCCTGCGGCTACTGCCTGCCCTGCCCGCAGAACATTGAGATCCCGAACGCCGCGCGCATCGCGCTCCTCATGACTCGCGCGCCCTATGCCCCTTACCTTACCGCCGAGTGGCAGGAGAAGATGGCCAAGACCGCAAGCTGTATCAACTGCCGCGCCTGTGTCTCCCGCTGCCCTTATTCGCTGGAGATCCCGCGGCTCCTGCGGGAGAACCGGGAGTGGTACGAGGGCTTTTTGGCTCAGCACCGCACCGAGGCGGAGTAATCTTTTTCGGGGCTGGTACATTATAAGAAATCGTTTGGCGGCTTTTGCGAAGGTTGGGGCGGCTGCCGCGCGAGCCCCGGCCGGGGCTCGCGCCCACCGGGACGCCCCCGGCGTCCCGCGGCGGCGGACTTAAAAGTCCGCCGGGCAGCCGCCCCCATCCGGCACGAAGCCCTGCCTTTTGTGCTTTCCCGGCCGGGAGCCGTGAGGAAAGAAAATACTTTTTGTATTAACTTTGTCGAATTATACTGATTCCGGTCACAAAAAGAGAAAAAGTGAAAAGGAAGCAGGAGTTCGGCAGCTTTTTGCGTATATTATAAATAGAAGGGGGAAAAATAGCGTGACGATTCGTGAAGAATGGGAGGCCATGGAACGGGAGCGTCTCTCCCCCTATGCCTGCCTTGCAGCCGGCAGCGCGGGGCGTGTCCGTCCCGAGGAGGAATGTCCCCTGCGGACGGTGTTCCAGCGGGACCGCGACCGCATTCTCCACTGCAACGCCTTCCGGCGGCTTTCCCATAAGACGCAGGTCTTTCTCTCCCCGGAGGGCGACCACTACCGCACCCGGCTCACCCACACGCTGGAGGTCTGCCAGATCGCGCGGACGCTGGCCCGCGCCCTCAGGCTCAATGAAGACCTTACCGAGGCGATCGCTCTGGGGCATGACCTCGGCCATACCCCGTTTGGACACGCGGGGGAATACGCCCTGCAGGACGTTTACTCCCGGGAGTTCCACCATGCCCTCCAGAGCGTGCGGGTGGTGGAGCGTCTGGAAAAGGACGGCAAGGGGCTCAACCTCACCGCGGAGGTGGTGGAGGGCATTGCGGCGCACTCCGACGGCCAGCCGTGGAGCCGGACGCTGGAGGGACAGGCCGTCCGTTATGCCGATAAGATCGCTTACATGAATCATGACATCGAGGACGCCATTCGCGCGGGACTCCTCACCGAGGAGGATGTGCCGTGGGAGGTGCGCCTGCACTTTGGGGTGGGCAAAAGCCGCCGCATCACCGCAATGCTGGAGACCCTCATCCGGGAAAGCGGCGAGACCATCCGCATGGACGAGACCTCGGAGCGGCTCTTCCGGGAGCTGAAGGCCTTTCTCTTTGAGGCGGTCTATAAAAATCCCGTCGCCAAGGGCGAGGAGGGCAAAGCCAAGGAAATCGTCAAATATCTTTTCCGGCATTTCAGCCGCAATCCCCGCAAGATGCCTGAACTTTATCAGGACATCGCGCGGGAGGAGGGGCCGGAGCGTGCCGCCGCCGACTACATTGCCGGCATGAGCGACCGCTACTGCATCGACCTTTACGAGGAGATGACCATTCCGAAATCCTGGTCGATCCTTTAATATAGCAAGAACAAGGCGAAAGGAGGGACAGCATGATACCGGATTCCTTTTTTGAGGAACTCAAATACCGCAGCGATATCGCGGAGGTGGTGGGCAGCTATGTCAACCTGCGCCGCCGCGGGCGGACGCTGAACGGACTCTGCCCCTTCCACAGCGAAAAAACGCCGTCTTTTACCGTCTATCCCGAAAGCCAGTCCTTCTACTGCTTTGGCTGCGGGGCGGGCGGTGACGTCATCACCTTTATCCGCAAGATCGAAAACCTCGACTATATGGAGGCGGTGCGCCTTCTGGCCCAGCGGGCGGGCATGGCTGTCCCGGAACAGGAAGGGGACGACCGAACGGCCAAGCTCAAAAAGCGTGTGCTGGAGCTGAACCGGGAGGCGGCGCGTTTCTTCCACCAGACGCTGATGAGCGAGACGGGAAAACCGGGCCGCGCCTATCTTGTAAAAAGGGGGCTCACCCGGGAAACGGTGGTACACTTCGGGCTGGGCTATGCCCCGGAAAGCTGGGATCACCTCTCCCGGGAGATGCGCCGCCGGGGCTTTACCGAGGAGGAGCTGACCGCCGCGCACCTTGCCACCCGGCGGGAGTCAGGCGGGGTCTATGATACCTTCCGCAATCGGGTCATCTTTCCCATCATTGATCTGAGGGGAAACGTCATTGCCTTCGGCGGGCGGAACCTGGGGGAGAAGGGCCCCAAGTATCTCAACAGCAGCGATACCCCGGTCTTTAAGAAAAGCCGGAACCTTTTCGCGCTTAATTTTGCCAAAAATTCATCTGAAAAAAATCTCATCCTCTGCGAAGGTTATATGGATGTGGTGTCCCTCCATCAGGCGGGCTTCACCCATGCCGTGGCAACGCTCGGCACCGCCCTCACCGAGGAGCAGGCGCGGCTCATCGCGCAATATACGAACGAAGTCATTCTGAGCTATGACAGCGACGGCGCGGGGCAGACCGCCACCCGCCGCGCGACCGCCATTCTGGAGGCGGTGGGGCTCAAGATCCGAGTGCTTTCCATTCCCGGCGCCAAGGACCCCGACGAATTCATCAAGAAGCAGGGCGGGGAACGCTTCCGGCGGCTTTTGGAGGGGAGCCACAGCGCCACCGAATTTGAGCTGGGGAAGCTTCGGGAGCAGCATGACACCGCCACCGAGGAGGGCAAGGTCGCCTTTCTCAAGGAGGTCGCGGTCCTGCTTTCCCGGGTCGGGAGTCCCATCGAGCGGGAGGTCTATCTCAGCCGGATCTGCCGGGATCTGGGGGTGGACAAGGCTGCCGTGCAGGCGCAGGTGGAGCGGGAATACCGCCGCCGGCGGGGCGCGGACCGAAAACGGGAGGAGCGGGAGCTGACCGCCGGAAAACCGAAGCTCCGGGCCGCCGACCGGGAGGAGGAGCTTCTCTTCCGGCAGGAGCCGAGAAAGGCGCGGGCCGAGGAACGCATCCTGTTTTATTTGACCCGGCACCCGGACAGCTGGCAGATGCTGCAAAAGATGCTTCCCGAGGAAGCCCTGCTGACCGAGACGGGACGCTCCCTTTACCGGGCGCTCATCGGGCGCTTTGCCGAGGGGAGGCCCATTGAGCTTGCCACCCTTTCGGCGGAGCTTTCCGAAACGGCGGTGAGCCGTCTCACCGGCTGGCTGGTGACCGAGGGCGTCAATGTCACGAGGGAGGAGGCGGAGGACTGTGTCCGCTGCCTCAATGAAGCGGCAGGGCAAAAGACGAAGGAGGAGATCGGCAGCTCATCCGAGGAAGATCTGCTCCGGTATATTGAAGCCATCCGCGAAGCAAAGGATAAAAAGGGCGAATAAGCCCACCCCATATAGAGGAGGAAACAAAGCTATGGCAACACATGATAAAAAGCAGGTGCTCAAAGATCTTTTGGACGCCGGCAAAACTAAGGGAAAGCTGACCATCAAGGAGATCAACGACGCGCTGGAAGAACTGGATTTTGACGTGGAGCAGGTAGACAAGCTCTACGACACCTTTGAAGGCTATAATATTGAGATCGTGGACGATGATTCCGCGGAGCATATCGCTCCCGCCTCCGATGAGGAGCTGGAGAGTGTCCTTTATACCGAGGGCATCAACATCGATGACCCGGTCAAGGTTTACTTAAAGGAGATCGGACGGGTCCCGCTGCTCACCGCCGAGGAGGAGGTTGATCTGGCCATCCGGATGTCGGAGGGCGACGTGAAGGCCAAGAAGCGCCTTTCCGAAGCCAACCTCCGTCTGGTGGTCAGCATCGCGAAGCGGTATGTCGGCCGTGGGATGCAGTTCCTCGATCTCATTCAGGAGGGCAACCTCGGACTCATCAAGGCGGTGGAGAAGTTCGACCACACCAAGGGCTTTAAGTTCTCCACCTACGCCACCTGGTGGATCCGTCAGGCCATCACCCGTGCCATCGCCGATCAGGCGCGCACCATCCGCATCCCGGTGCATATGGTGGAGACCATCAACAAGGTGAAAAAGGTCAATTCCCAGCTGCTGCATGAAAACGGCCATGAGCCGACCAATGAGCAGATTGCGGAGAAGCTCGATATGTCGGTGGACAAGGTGCGGGAGATCATGCGCGTGGCGCAGGAGCCTGTCTCGCTGGAGACCCCCATCGGCGAGGAGGAGGACAGCCACCTCGGTGACTTCATCCCCGATGACGACGCGCCGGCGCCCTCGGACGTCGCTTCCCACACTATGCTGAAGGAACAGCTGGCGGAGGTGCTGAGCACCCTCACGCCCCGTGAGGAAAAGGTACTGCGGCTCCGCTTCGGTCTGGAGGACGGCAGAAGCCGCACGCTGGAGGAGGTCGGCAAGGAGTTTAATGTGACCCGTGAGCGCATCCGCCAGATCGAGGCGAAGGCACTCCGTAAGCTGCGGCACCCCAGCCGCTCCAAGAAGCTCAAGGACTTTTTGGAATAAACGAAGCAAAGGAGGAAAAGAGGCTTGCATATCACTCTGGAATCGGACTATGCCGTTCGGATCGTCTACTGCCTTGCGGAGCACGGCACCCGCATGGACGCGGCGGCCATCGCAGAGGCGACCGGTGTGACGCTGCGCTTTTCCCTCAAGATCCTCAGAAATCTGGCGTCAGGAGGGATCGTACGGTCCTTCAAGGGAACCAAGGGCGGCTATGAGCTGGCACGCTCCCCCGCGGAGATCTCGATGAATGAGGTCATTGAGCAGGTGGAGGGCCCCTATGCCCTTTCCCGGTGCTTAAGTCAGGAGGGCTACGACTGCAACCGAAACAAGGACGCCTGCGTACATTGTAAATTTGTACATATCTACGCCGAGGTGACCGAGATGGTACGGAAAAAGCTGGAGTCCATCTCTTTCGCGGATCTTCTGGAGGAAGACTGCCCGGGCGAATGACACGAAAAA
>JAHHSN010000034.1 GCA_020025195.1 Angelakisella sp. | reverse complement strand
CCCCCAAGGAGGCTTCCGCCAAGACACCCCCCCGCAAGGCGACTTCCAAGGGCGCTCCCAAAGCCGAGCCGCCCCGCCGGAACAGCGGCGCCGCTTCCCGCTCCCGACGCCCCGCCCAGGCAGAGGCCGGCATCCGCAAGCCCCCGCTCAAGATCATCTCCCTCGGAGGACTGGGCGAGATTGGCAAGAACCTCACCGTTTTTGAGACGGAGGAGGACATCATTGTAGCGGACTGCGGCTCCGCCTTCCCCGATGACGACCTGCCCGGCGTGGATCTCGTCATCCCGGATTTTACCTATCTTGTGAAAAACGCGGATAAAGTACGCGGTATCTTCGTGACCCACGGTCATGAGGATCACATCGGCGGACTTCCCTTCCTCCTCAAGGAGATCAAGGCGCCGGTTTACAGCACCGCTCTCACCAACGGGCTCATCTGCGGGAAGCTCAAAGAGCACGGCATCCTCAATAAATGCAAAATGAACGTGGTGAAGCCCGGCGACACCGTCAAGGCCGGCTCCACCTTTAAGGTGGAGTTCATCCGCGTCAACCATTCCATTCCCGACGCCTGCGCGCTGGCGCTGCACACGCCCGCGGGGGTCGTCATCCTCACCGGTGACTTCAAGGTGGACTTTACCCCCATCTCCGGGGAGCCCATCGATCTCATCCGCTTCGGCAAGCTGGGCAGCGAAGGCGTGCTCGCTCTCCTCGGAGACAGCACCAACGCCGAAAAGCCCGGCCGCACCCCCAGCGAGCGCATCGTCGGCGAGAGCTTTGACAAGCTCTTCACCCGCGCCGGAGGCAAGCGCATCATCATCGCGACCTTCGCGAGCAACGTGCACCGCGTCCAGCAGGTGGTGGATACCGCCGTGCGCTTCGGCCGCAAGGTGGCGGTGTTCGGGCGCAGCATGGTCAATGTGGTGAACGTCGCGCAGGAGCTGGGGTATCTTTCCATCCCCGACGGGACCCTCGTTGAGGTGGAGAACCTGAAGGACTACCCCGATGATGAGATCGTGCTCATCACCACCGGCAGTCAGGGCGAGCCAATGAGCGCCCTTTCCCGGATGTCCGCGGGCGCGCACCGCAATGTCCACATCGGTCCCAATGACTGCATTATCATCTCCGCAACTCCCATCCCCGGCAACGAAAAGACCGTCGGCAAGGTCGTCAATGAGCTGATGAAGCTCGGCGCCGACGTCATCTATGAGCGGATGTACGACGTCCATGTGTCCGGTCACGCCTGTCAGGATGAGACCAAGCTGCTCCTCTCCCTCACCCGGCCCAAGTTCTTTGTACCGATGCACGGAGAGTATAAACACCTCTGCAAAAATGCATCGGTCGCTGCCAGCATGGGAATGCCGAAGGATCACATTATCCTGAGCGATATCGGTAAGGTCATCGAAACCGACGGAGTGGATATGAAGATTGTGGGGCTGGTGCCCAGCGGGCGCGTTTTGGTGGACGGTCTCGGCGTCGGCGACGTCGGCAGCATCGTGCTCCGGGACCGCAAGCTCCTTTCGGAGGACGGCCTTATCGTGGTGGTCATCGCCATCAACAGCGCGACCGGCGAAGTCCTTGCGGGGCCTGACCTCATCTCCCGCGGCTTCATCTATGTCAGGGAGAACGAAGACCTGATGGCAGACGCCACCGTGGCCGCCAAAAACTCCCTTGAAAAATGCAAGCTCACCGGTTTCAGGGACTGGAGCGCCATCAAGGGGCGCATCCGGGACGATCTCGGCGATTTTGTCTTTGCCCGCACCAAGAGAAAGCCGGTCATCCTGCCGGTCATCCAGGAGATTTAACTGAAGCAAAAAGAGAGCCGCTTGCGGCTCTCTTTTTTTATGTACTCAGTACTCCTCAAAATAGATGATGTTATAGATCCTCTGCAGTTCCCGGGCGCGGCGTTTGGCATCCTCCATCCGATGGATCAGCTTGAGATGGAGACGCTCCCACCGCAAAGTCTCCCGGCGTCTCAGAATCCGGGCCGCGGTTTTCCAGCACTTCACCTTCCACCAGTTCCACTCGACTCCAAGTGCTATATTCTTCATGATTATTGATTTATTCATCGCTTTGCACTTCCTTTCTCGATGCTAATTTCATTATACTGATTGTAATTGTCGAAGGCTGTCATAATCACAGTCTTCGTTAAATTCTCTACAAATTAACAAAAACGCCCGAGAGTGTACGGCTCTCAAGGGCGTTTTGTACAGAAAGTTATATCCTACTGAAGGGCCACCAGCGGCATATCCACATAAATATCCTTGCCGGTCACATTATCATGCACGGTGGCGGTCAGCTCTTTCCGGGCATTGATGGAGAAGCTGACATTGAGCCGCTTATCCAGCGGCGTGCCAGGCGGGGTAAGCTTGGCGATGACGGCGGAGTTCTTGGAGTAGTTGAGAAGACGCACCGTGTCGGAGGTATCCGTCACGGAATTGAAGCGTCCCTGCGCGTCAAAGGAGACCAGCCCCATCCTCTTGTGCTCGATTTCCGCCAGCATCAGCTCGATGGCCTTCTGATTCCGGAAGGAGGACGAGAGGGTCAGCACCACGGGGTGCTGGCTGGGGTATTCGCTCCCCGCCTTGAAGATAACCTTATAGCGAGGCTCTTTGGTGGCGGAATCCAGATAGCGGATAGCATAGGAATGCTGGATGAAGTCCACAAGATTGAGGCCCATCGCGAAGGCGAGGGCGCCGTGCGAGACCGCCTCAAAGGGGGTGTGGCAAAGCACACGTTCCTTGCCGAAGACCCCGCGGATGTTGCGCTGTACGGCGGGGATGAGGCAGGTGCCGCCCACCAGAAGCACACGCTCGATACCGCTTCTCGGGACGCCGTTCGCCTCCGCCATGTTGACAGCGTTGTTGATAACGTCGTTCATGGTGACAAAGAAATCATGCTCATCCAGAAGGTCGAGGAGGTCATCCACGGTATAGTGGAACTCATAGGTCTTGAAGTGCTCCGCGTCAAAGAAGGTGCGGCTGCTCTCATGCCCTGCGGAAAGCTCCTCCTTGATCTGCCGGGCCAGCATGAGGAGCTGCGGAAGCACCTCCTCGCACTCCGATTCCTCGATGCCGGCACGCTTTAAGAGGTCAGTGAGCATCCAGCGGTCGATGTCGTTGCCGCCGAGGAAGGTGCCGCTCTTGCCGAGGACACGTCCCTGCGTCGCGACGTTGGTGCCGGAGTCGGCAAAGGATTCCGGCATCCGCACCACCGAAACATCCAGCGTGCCGCCGCCGAAGTCCACCACGCAGATGACCGAGCCCGCGCGGGTGGAGCCATAGGAGATGGCTGCCGCGACCGACTCGTCGATGATCTTATAGGGGGTCTCGGGGTGGCGCTCGGTAAAGTAGGCGGAGATCCACTCCCGGTAGGTATCGAAGGCATTGACCGGCGCCGTGAAGGTAACGGTGGAGTCCTTATTGATGGAAAGCTCCCCCAGAACACGGTCCAGAAACCGGCGGGCGATGTTGTCATCCGAGAATTCATGCTCCCGGTCGGCAAAGAGGGAGGTCATGTGCAGAAGTCCCCGCTTGAAGCCCCAGAAATAGCGGCTGCTGTGGATGTCGTCAAGGCCGCGGGAGGTCACCTCATAGCCGCAGAGGAATTCATTTTCCCCCCGGTGGTAGAGGACAGACGGCACAACGGGCGGCATAGCGCCCGTGGGCAGGGTACTGATCCCCGGAAAGGTGAGGGTCTCCGGCTGTTCCTTGGCAAAGTTCCAGCGGGAAACGACGGTATTGCTGGTTCCGAAATCGATGGCGTAGCGTTCCATATCACAGTTCCTTTACTCTAGCTTTGATCCAGATTTCCTCACCGCGGCAGTAACCCACGGTGACGATGCGTACCGGCGCGCCGGGCTCTAAGGCATTGGCGGAGTCGTGGAGGGTGCTGTCATAGGGGGTCTCCTTCCCCACCTCCCCGATGACCGAAAGACCCAGCGCCTCGGCAAAGTCCTCCACGGGACGGAACATCCCGATCATATCACGGGCGAGAAGCTCCGGGTTTTTGCGGATTGCCTCTCTTGCGGTCGGGAGGCTTAAAAGCAGCGGCTCCAGCACCGTGAAAAGCTCCCGCTCGATGCGGGCACGTTCCAGCTCCATGTCACAGGCACGGTTCTGCTCCTGCCGTTCCACCTCTTTTTTCACGTTGGCGGCGGTCTCCTCCGAGCTTTCCAGCCGGCGGCAGGCCTGCTCCTGCTGGCGGGTGAGAGACGCCACCTCGCCGCGAAGCTCTCTGATGGTTTTCTGGCTTTGGAATAGATCCTTAAGTCCCATGGGTATTCCTCCTCAAAAGCGCCGCGCGGCGCCGAATTTTATAGGCTTTTCTCAGCCGAGAGTCGGCTCATAGCCGGTGAGGGTGTTCTGCTCCAAGGTCGGCTCCATATAGGAGAAACCCTTCTCCCGTCGGAACACCCGGATGGACTCGCCGGTCACTGTCATGCGGTAGGCATCGTCACAGAGCTTTTTCCAAGGTCCCCACGGACGGGTGTAATACTCGGAGCTGCCCCGCCACCGGATCTTATCGGCAAACGCCTGCGCCTCGCAGTACCAGAGCTCGCCCTCCTTGGTAAGGATAGCAAAATAACCATTCGTTTTGGCGAGCATGGAGACGCCCTTGGTAACGGGGAGCGGCTCATAGGGAGTCTCGGAAAGCTTCTCACAGAGGGAGATAAGCGTTCCGTTATCGAGGAGCAGCACCGTCGCGTGCGGGAGGCTGAACGCCTGACTCACGCCCATGTAGGCGTCCACCGAGCAGCTGCCGTATTCTCCGTCGCCCTTGACCACCACGGTATTGAAGGTGGTGACACCGATGGCGTGGGTAAAGCAGCTGGAAAGCTGACGGATGCCGACCCACTTGGCAAAGAGGTCGCCGCGCTTGGAGCGGCAGGTGCCGTCCAGCATAAGAAGATCCCCGAGCGGTTCAATGGAGACCGCCCCCTCGATCTTATCGAGGCGCAAAAGATCCTGAAGCTTATAATAGTTTTCGCTTTCCCGGTGGTTGCGGGGAGAGAGCACAAAGGGAGAACCCGTGGGATCGACCCCGATAATGCCCTCAAAGTGGCGGAAGGGGTCCTGATCCTTGCCCTCCTCGGTGTACTCGGTACGGTCGCCGTAGAAGCGCACCTCGGTGGAGGAAAAATCGATCTCACTGGAATAAAGGGTGCTGCCGAAGGAGCGGACCCGCCCGTCGGTAAAGGTGACCACGATGGTCTCGCCCTCCTCGGCGGAAAGAACGTCCTCCACATCGGGCAGGTCGATCCGCGCGAGCTTCCCCTCCGGTAAATAGATGAAGGAAAGGGTGGTTTCATGCAGCACCGCGAGGAACGGCATAAAGAGGAGCAGCTTTTTGACACCGGTAAAGTCACCGAAGAAGGCGTCGATGCGGCTCTGATGCTCCTTCGCGTTAAATCCGGACGCCACCATATCGGAGTAGAGCTGTCCGTTTCGATCCACGGCCAGGGCGTTGCTGCGTCCCCCGGCGTTGTTCCAGAGGATGCACTGGGTGATGTTTCTCCAGCCCCGGGTCACGGCGAGCTTTTCCCGGCGGCGGCGCGCGCCCTCCCAGGCAACGGTACCGTCCCTTCGCATGGCCAGGAGATATTCCCCGCCGATAATGTATTGGGTGATATCCGACCAGTCGGTGATGTGCTCATCCTGCGGGGGATCGCCCGCGCGTTCGGTCGGAGAGCTTTCATAGATGAGGGAGCCGTCCTTCTTTTCTCCCAGAAGGTAGTAACCGTCCTGCCAGATGCGGGTAAGGCCCGACCACTTCTCATGGTCAAGGGTGTCCTCCGAGGAAAAGCTCTGGTTGTTCCAGCGGCCCGCGGTGAGGGCGCGGCCGTCCTCCGTGAGTCCCATGAGGATGGTGCCGCCGTTCTGGAAGGCGATGAGATCCCGGATATTCCGCCAGTCCTCCACGCCCTTCAGCGGCACGCGGAAGGACTTGCCGGCGGTCAGCACCCGGCCGTCCTCGGTGAGGCCCGCGATGACCTCCTCCGCCACGGCGATCTTTTTTATGCCCTGCCAGTGCCAGAAGGGAAGCTCGGCCAGGGAATCGTTCCCCGCCGCGACGACGGTGCCGTCCTTTTTAAGCCCGACGAGGTAATCCTCCCCCAGCTCAATCTGGACAATATCCTGCCACCGGGCGACGCCGGGGATCGAAAGTCCCACATCGGCGCGCTGTGCCACCACGGTGCCGTCCGCTTTGAGACCCGCCGCGAGGCCGCCGCTCTGGCGCAGGGCAACAAGCTCCTTCCAGTCCTCCAGATGATAGGGCTCGCCATAGCCGCAGCCCGCCGCCAGCGCCCGCCCGTCACAGGTAAGCGCGAGGGTCTGGAAGCGCCCGGGGTAGATCTCCCGGACGTTCTGCCAGCCCGAGACCTCATTTTCCCCAAAGCCGCTGTGTCCGGTATAGGTGAGGAGCTCGGAACGGACCGTCCCGTCCTCAAAAAGAAAATAGATGTAATAGGAATTGCGGCGGGTGGCGATGATCTTTTTGAGCGGCTCCCGCACCGCGTTCTTTTCGGCCGCGATCCAGCCGTCCACCCGCTCCCGGAGAAGCCCGCAGGCCGCCTCCAGATCGACGGGGGCGCCCAGCTCCACGCTGCAGAGCGCGTTCGCAAGGTCGCCGTCATCCTCATCGAATTCGATGGCGGGGGCGTAGGAAAGGTCGCTGGGGAGGTAGGCGATCAGCTCATCCTCCGAAAGCTCGATGGCCTCCACGTCCTCGCAGAGGATGTCGCCGCTGTTATAGCCGGCGCCGAAGACGCGCAAATAGCCGTTCTCATAAAGAACGGCAAGATACTTGCGCGGGACCGCCGCGATCGCGCGGATCTTCTGGCGAAAGCGGTTGGGCGCTATGATATCGGTATAGTCTCCCCCGAAAAAATCGGCGGAGATGGAGTCCCTCGGTTCCGAACAGAGGAAGCGCCCGGTAATTTTGCTGAGGGCAACCCATGTGCTCACCCCGTAGGGATTGTATTTGACAAGAGAGATCTGCTGGACCCGCTCCCGGGGGCGGGTGACGGTGTGGTTCTTACGGTCAAAAAGCGAGACCGTGCCGTTCTTCTGGAGCAGATAGGCAATGGGACTGCAGTGCCCGGGCAGTGCCGAGCAGGCAACCTCCTCCACCTCATCGGTTCCGGAAAGCTCCTTAAGGCCGCCCACCGCGCGGAAGACGTCGTCCTCGCAGAGCGCGCCGAAACCGTCCACGTCCCAGTAGATGGCGGTGACACCCGGCCAGGAGCGCGCGGGAAGAAACTCCTCGCAGCCGCCAAAGACCTGCACCCGCCCATAGGTGGTGAGCGCCACGGCCGCGGGGGCTTTTTCCATATTAAAATCATAGATTCGGATATCGGTGAGGGCCGTCCAGCCCAATACCGCCTCAAAGAGCGCTTCCCACTCCTCTCCAAACTGCTCCGGCGCCCCCATACGGTGGAGGTTTACGGTTCCCTCCTCGGTGAGGCGCATCTGGCAGAAGCGGTTGGCGTAGTCAAAAGGGTCGGCGCCCTCGGTACGGTAAAAAACGGGGTGCAGCGGGTCAAAGTGCGAATCGGTGGCGCGGGTCTTGAGATCCGCCGCGCTGATCAGCAGGACCCGGTCGTAACCGCTAAGATCAGTTTGTCTCTCCGCCATTGGAATCTCCCTCTGTGCTTGTGTAATCGTAATAGAGCTGATTCTCGTCCTCTTCGCTCTCCAGCTCCATCTGGCTGCTGGCCATGCGGGCGCGGCCGCTGCCTGCCCACGCGATCAGCTTGTTGATAGTCTCCTTGAAGGTGACGGAAAGCGGGATGGTATGACGGATACAGGTGAGGATATCCTCGGTATTAAAGTCGCGCTCCTCCGAGAAGGCGACAAACATGGCGTCGTTGATGACCTGCTCGATCTCGGCGCCGGAAAAACCCTTGGTCGCCGCGGCCAGCTTCTCGCAGTCAAAGTTCCGGACGGCGATGTCGCGGCGGGCGGAGATGTGCAGACGGAAGATCTCGGTGCGCTCCTTTTCGGTGGGGAGGTTGACGAAGAAGATTTCGTCAAAACGGCCCTTACGCATGAACTCAGGGGGCAGCGCCTCGATGTTGTTGGCGGTGGCGACGATAAAGACGGGAGACTTTTTCTCCTGCATCCAGGTGATGAGACTGCCGAAGACACGCGCCTGCGCGCCGGAGTCTCCCTGCGGACCGCCGATCCCGGCGAACGCCTTATCCACCTCATCGATCCAGAGGATGCAGGGGGCCATTGCCTCCGCAATCTGGATCATCTGACGGGTGCGTCCCTCGGATTCACCGACGTAGCTGCCCATCAGACGGCCGACGTCCAGCCGGAGGAGCGGCATATGCCACTGCTGGCTGATGGCCTTGGCGCAGAGCGATTTGCCGGTACCCTGAATACCGACGATGAGGACGCCCTTGGGATAAGGAAGTCCAAACTGCTGCGCCCGCTCAGAAAATGCCATGCCGCGGGTGAGGATCCACTTTTTGAGGACGTCCATACCGCCGATGGAGCCCATGGTCTCCTCGGCCCGGAAGAACTCCAGCACCTCGGTCTTGCGGATGACCTGCTTCTTTTCCTCCAGCACCAGCTCCATATCGTTCATGGAGATCTTGCCGCTTCTCGCCAGCGCCTTGGAAAGGATGGTCTTGATGGTATTGATGGTAAGACCCTGGAAGGCGCGGACGAACTGCTCGAATTCGTTCTCCTTGAGATCCACCACCACATTCTGGGTCACATTGGTGATGAAGTCGCGGATCTCATCCAGCGTCGGCAGCTCAAATTCCAGAACACTCACATTGGCGGAAAGCTCCTCCGGCAGCTTATAGACCGGGGAGACGATCAGGATGCTTTTCTGCTGGGGCTTGAGCTGGATGGAAAGGTTCTTGAGGTACCGGCAAACCATGTTGTCATCCAGAAAACGGTGGTAATCCTTAAGAATGTAGATCATGGGCTGCTCGGCGGGGTCCTTGGCGATGATGTCGAGGACGGCGATGGGGTTCCCCTTGCTGCCCGCGGTTCCAAAGTCAAAGCCGGCGGCGAAGTCCCAGCTGACCACCTTGGCATTGCCAAGCTCCTTGGCGCAGTCCCGTACCGTGGAAACGAGACGCTCCTCCTCCTTGGTGGTGACGTACATCACCGCGCAGCGGGAACGCACCGAAAGGTTAAATTCTTCGCGGAAATTCATAATTCATCCTCTTTTCAGAAAAAACTTGGTGTCATTCGATCAGTTTAAGGCCCAGAGAAAGCGCCAAGGCCTTTTTTTCATGATAAAGTGCCGGCTTTATAAGGTAGGGTCCCTCCAGAAACTCGGCGGTCCGGTGCTCCGGGACAAAGTCGTCCATGAGGTCCAGCGGATAGTCCATCGGGTTTTCCTCCGCAAGGAAGCGCAGCACCGCGTCGGTATTTTCGGGAAGCCCCGGCAGCATAAGGTGCCGCAGCAGCACCCCCCGCCTGAGGAGGCCCTCCCCGGTATAGCGGTTTTCCCCGTAGTGGCGGGAAAGGAGCCTCAGCGCCTCCCGCGCCCTCTCCGGGTAATCCGGCACCCCGGAAAGCCGGTTCCCGAGTGCCGCATCCGCATATTTTACATCCATCAGATAGCCCTCAAACCAGGGCATGAGCCGCCGAAGCAGCGTTTCTCCGGCATAGCCGCTAAAATTATTGATGAGCGGCACGGTGAGGCCCTTCTCTCTCGCAAGGCGGATCGCCTCGATGACCTCCCCGGCCGAGGGTTCCACATTGGCAAGCTCGATATGGGAGACCCCCTCCCCCTCCATTCGAAGGAGCAGCTCCGCCAATTCCTGCGGGCTGTACGGGGTTCCTTTTTCCTCCCAGCTTATTTCATGTACCAGACAGTAGACGCAGCGGAGGGAGCAGCCGGCCAGATAGATGACGCCGCAGCCCGTCCCGCCGCTGATGGCGGCTTCCTCCCGATTGCGGTAATAGCATCCGACCTTCATCCGCCGCCCATCCTTTCCAGAAGCCGCCCGTAATCCTCATCCACGACGGAGGCACTCACGACGTCACCGCTGAGATAAAAGACCGCCGGGTGGGGAAAGGGCAGTGCGCGGCTGAGAGCGTGCAAAAGCTCTTTTTGCGGGGTGTTTTTATATTCAATGGGAGCGGGAGGCTCCTGCTCTCCCAGCGCCAGAAGGCGCCCGTGTTCTCCCCCAAGGATCACACCGAGCGGGGAAAAGTCCTCCACCGCGAGAAGATAGACATCAAACGCGGCAAGCGCCCGGAGCGCTTCCCTTCCCAGCAGCGGCAGATGCCAAAAGCGGCGCTCCCCCGCCGTGAGAACAGGAGCGGGCTTCTCCGGAAAGGCAGGGTCCAGAAGGCGTTCGGCTCTTACATCTTCCCACGGAAGCACCAGCTCCCGCACAGGCAGGGCAAAAAGCGCCCGGAGGAATTTCTCCTCCCCGAGAGTCTCTCCCAGCCAAAGTGCCGAAGCCATACCGTTTCTCCCCTTCCCTGCCGGTTCTTAAAAAAATCAGTATTTGTTTTCCAGCTTTTCTTCGTTTTCCACCTTATCAAAATACTCGGGCTTAAGCTCGGTGGAAATTTCCACACCCAGCTTTTCCACGGTATCCTTCACAAGGTCGCGGCAGGAGGCGCCTTTCACGCCGTTCACCTCGACGGTAATCTTCCCGTCCTTGCCGATCATATAGGTCACTGTTTCCTGCGCCATCTCAGACCCACCTTCCTACTACAACTTTAATGGTGCCGTCCGGCAGGGTCTCCTGCTCCTGCACCTGAAATTTTCCTTCCTCTGCCACCGTCTTTTTGAGGAGGCGTACCGAATAATTCTGCATGAGGGCGTCCTTGGTCTTTTCAAAGTCCTCCGGCTCCAGATTGGAATGGAGCTCTGCCACGCCGTCCACGAATTTGAAGCCCATCACGCGGTTGACGGCATTGACGGCCAGAACGTCGCACTGATTGAAGGAATCAGCGAACTCATAATTTTTATCGACCTCGCCGATGAACTGCAGACCCAGCGCCTTCAGGCTCTCGCGCAGCACGTCGATGTCCTTGATGGCCACCTGCACCTTGGATAAATGGGACATGAAATCCAGCTCCTCTCTTTTTTGCCCAAAAGGCGAGGAAAACGAGACTCTCCCCACGCGGGAGGAGGGGCGTCCTTTTTCGCCTTTTCTGCTCCTATTATTATCATATGTCATTTATGGGCGAAAATCAATAACTTTTTATAAAAATAGTAATCATTATCTTATTTTAGTCATGCCAGCTCGGTAAAATGCTTAATAAGGTAATCCCGGAACAGCACCACAGCAGGGGAAAGATAGCTGCTCTCCCGCCAGGAAAGGTTGATGTAGCGGCGGCAGCGGGGGGAGGAGATGGGCACAAGGGCGATGTGCTTATCCTCCATGTCAGCCCATGTTACGGTGGGGATGAAGGAGATGCCGATGCCCGCGCGGATGAGCTCTCTCACCATTTCCGGGCTGTCGCTTTCCAGCACCACATTGGGGTCAAAGCCTGCCATCTTGCAGTAGGCGTCGGTGATGCTGCGAAGGTCCTTGCCCTTTTGCAGACAAATGAACTCCTCCTGCGCCACCTCCTCCAAGGAAAGGGAATCCCGCACCGCGAGGGGATTGGTGATGGGCAGCGCAAGGCGGATCTCCTCCTCAATGAGGGTGGTGCAGGTGGGGCCGGAAACCGGCTGGCTCCCCGAAAAGAGGGTGAGATCGCAGCTTTCCTCCCGGTCGCCCAGAAGATCCTCCTGAATAATATGGAGACGGATATCACTGTGCTCCTCCTTAAAGCCGCGCACCAAACGCGGAATGAGGGTGGAGGCGGCGTTCATTGAGAGGGTGACGTTCATGATGCTGTTGTCCCGGGCGTCATCGATCTCCCGGCGGATGGCTTCCAGCTCCTTGAGAATGCGGTTTGTATGATTGAGGACAATGATGCCGAACTCATTGAGCTCGATGCTTTTGCCCCTTCGATTAAAAAGCCGGACGCCCAGCTCATCTTCCAGCATACTGATGGTACGGCTCAAAGAAGGCTGTGCGACGTGTAATTCCTGCGCCGCTTTGGTGATATGCTCCAACTCGGCGGTCTTTTTGAAGTACCTAAGATGTGTAATTTCCACTTTTCTCACCTCATATAACTAAAGTGTTATTGATGACTATAAAATTATATATTTTACATCATATAATGTCAATGCTATTATAAAGAGTGGAATCATTTTCGATTTTGAAAGGGGATTTTTATGGTTTGGGATTCTGAACGCCGTTCCAAAGCGGAACGGCTGGCCGCGGCGGCCTCCATCACCGATGGGAAAACCGTTGCGACCGAAAACATTGTAAAATTGTTGGAGGCTGTCATCCGCCCCAGCGATAAGCTGGTGCTGGAGGGTGACAACCAGAAGCAGGCCGCGTTCCTCGCGACCGCACTTGCCAAGGTCGACCCCAAGAAGGTAAATGATCTCGATCTGATTATTCCTTCCATCTCCCGCGATGAGCACCTGGATCTTTTTGATAAGGGCATCGCCTCTCAGGTGGACTTCTCCTTTGCCGGCCCGCAGGCTGTCCGCATCTCCAAGATGCTGGACGAGGGCAAGGTGAAGATCGGCAGCTTCAATACTTATCTGGAGATCTACGCCCGTCTTTTCGTCGACCTCATCCCGAATGTCTGCCTTGTGGCAGCCGATAAGGCCGACGCCGAGGGGAATCTCTATACCGGCTACAGCACCGAGGAGACTCCCACCATCGTCGAAGCGACCGCCTTCAAGAGCGGCATCGTCATCGCGCAGGTCAATGAGATGGTGGAGGAGCTTCCCCGCGTGGATATTCCCGGCGGCTGGGTCGATTTCGTTGTAAAAGCGGATGAGCCCTACCCCATGGAGCCGCTCTTCACCCGTGACCCCCGCATCATCAAGGACGCGGACATCCTCATGGGCATGATGGTCATCAAGGGCATCTACGCCAAGCACGGCGTACAGTCCCTCAACCACGGCATCGGCTTCAACGGCGCCGCCATCGAGCTTCTGCTCCCCACCTACGGCGAGCAGCTCGGCCTCAAGGGCAAGATCTGCAAGAACTGGGTGCTCAACCCCCATCCGACCCTCATTCCCGCCATCGAAGCGGGCTGGGTGGAAAGCATCATCGCCTTCGGCGGTGAGATGGGCATGGCGGACTACACCTCCGCCCGTTCCGACATCTTCTTCACCGGCGCGGACGGCTCTCTCCGTTCCAACCGCGCCATGGCGCAGATCGCCGGCCTCTATGCCATCGACAGCTTCCTCGGAGCCACCCTGCAGATGGACTACTACGGCAACTCCTCCACCGTCACCGCGGGCCGCCTTTCCGGCTTCGGCGGAGCGCCCAACATGGGCCATGATCCCGGCGGACGCCGTCATTCCTCCCCCGCGTGGCACAGCCTGGGTCAGGGTACCCTCCGCGGCGGCCGCAAGATCGTCATCCAGATGCTGAAGAGCCACGGCAAGCGCGGCGACAACTTTGTTCCCGAGCTGGACGCCATCTCCATCGCCCGCAAGGCCGGCATGGAGGTCGCTCCCGTCATGGTCTACGGTGAGGACGTCAGCCACACCGTCACCGAGCAGGGCATCGCCTACTGCTACATGGCAGAGAACGCCGAGGAGCGCAAGAAGATGCTCGCCTCCATCGCGCAGGGCACTGCCTTCGGCGAGATGGTCACCAAGGATGAAATCGCTGCCTTCCGCCGTGCCGGCAAGGTCGCCTATCCCGAGGATCTCGGGGTGGATCCCGCTCTTGCGAACCACGACCTCCTCTCCTGCAAGACGCTGGAGGAGATTGCTGCCTGCTCCGGCGGGCTCTATGAGGTTCCGGAGAAGTTCCGCACCTAAGAGACGAAACAGAATAACCCCAGAATCAAAAAAGGAGCGTATCGCTTAAAGATACGCTCCTTTTCTTTCGGAAAGGATCTGTTTTATCATCCGCACAGCGGGTAAAGTCCGCTCGCCCCATGTAATGGTGAGTTCCCTCTGCCGGGCAAAGCCCTGTTTCTCCCAAAACCCGGAGGCATTCCCCGGGTAGCCGGTCACCACGTCAAGCCAGATCTCAGCCGCGCCCTGTTTCCGCATCCGCTTCTCAAATTCCCGGTAGCAGGCCGCACCGGCTCCGGCGTGCTGAGACTCGGCAGACAGCATGAAAAGCGACAGATAAACCGAAGCGCCGGGCTTAAAATCAATAAGCCCGATGACCGTGCCCTGACGGACAATTCCATAAGAGGAAAACCCCATTTGACGCATTTCCTCTTGATCCTCCAGAAGAAATCGCTCCCCGATTTCCTCTTGGCCGAGATGGTGAAGAAGAAAGTTTTTGTTGGAGTTATAGATCGTAAGGATCGCTTCGGCGTCCTCCGGGGTAATTTCTCTAAAATAAAAGTTCTTCATCTCTTAGAATACACTCACCTTTTCCGGGGTGATCTCCTTAAGGGAATGCGCGCCGGTGAGACGCATGGCGTTTTCCAGCTCGCCCCGCAGCTTTTCATAATAGACGCGGACGCCCGCTTCTCCCCCGCCGTACACCGCTGTCACAAAGGGCCGGGCGATGAGGACGCCGGAAGCGCCGAGCGCCAGCGCGCGGAAAACATCCACGCCGTCCCGCAGACC
>JAHHSN010000033.1 GCA_020025195.1 Angelakisella sp. | reverse complement strand
GAGAATCCCGCTTTCCCTCCAAACGTGAAATTTTCGCCCGCCTTTTATAAAAGGCGGCGGGCACTCGCGGACATAAGTTTCCGGAGCTCTCAAGTTTTCCCTCGCGTCTGCATGATGGATTTTATGGCAAGATTTTTCCGGGTGCCGCAAGAGTTTAAGCCTATGGGTTTCGCCATGCAGTTCTCTGCGTCACACAGCCTTAAAGCCCCCCTCCCCGCGGAGGGGGTTGGGGGAGCGCGAGAGATAACCTTTGAATCACGCGCGCCGCACTTCCCCGGCCTCCGCAAAGGTCCGAGCGCGCGAAGGCGAACAAAAACCTCCCCGAGGAAGCCCCTCTCACGCGAACGCGAAAGAAGAAACCCTTTCCGAGGCCGCCCCCGCAGTCCGGCCCACTTTAACCAAAAGCAAAAAACGCCGAAAAAAACTCCCCAAGGCTCTTGCCCTGAGGAGTTCTTCTCATTATGGAATTTTACAGGTCGATCTTGCCGTAGAGCTTCTCGCCGGCGAGCAGCTCCTTTTCCAGCTGGCTCACTGCGGGCTTTTCAGCGGGAGCGGTATTCTCCCGGCGAACGGGACCGCCGATCACGGGCGGATCCTCCAAACGACCCCTGCGGGGTGCTCTCTCCCGGTTTTCGCCGCCCTGACGGGAACCGCCCTGACGATTGCCGCCGCTTCTGGAGCGACGGGAACCACCCTGACGGGAGCCGCCCTCTTTCTTGGGAGCGTCGATGGCGGAGATGACCACCCGGCGGTTGGGCTCCACCCCGATGGAGGAGGAGGTCGCGCCCTTGACGGTGGAGACCGCGCCATGGATGATGCGGCGCTCATAGGGGTTCATCGGCTCCAGCGTGGTGCTCTTGCCGGTGCGAACCGCCTGATTGGCCAGCTTTCTTGCCAGACCCTCCAGCGTGCGGGCCCGCTTTTCGCGGTAGTTGCCGCTGTCAATGGAAAGACGGATATAGTCGCCCTCGCCGCGGTTGCAGACGAGGCTCGCGAGGTACTGGATGGCGTCCAGCGTCTCGCCGCGGCGGCCGATGACCGAGCCGATACCGGTGCCGGAAAGCTGCAGGCGGACATTTTCCGCATAATAGCGGGGGGTGAGGGTCACATCCTCAATGCCCATCGCGGTGAGGATCTCCCGAACATAGGCGGCGGCCTTTTCGACCTTCGCCTTGACCTCCTCGGTCGGGGTGATCTCAACCGGGGCGGGCGCCGGCTCCTGCGGCTTTTTGGCGCTTTCGGCCTGGGGCTTCTTGGCGCCCTCCTCCGCCTGCGGCTTCTGGTGCGCTGCCTTCTGGGGCTTTTCGCCCTGCGCCTTGGGCTTATTCTCACGGGCGGGACGCGCCTCGTTTTCCTTCTGGGGCTTATTCTGGCGGGCCGGCTTCTTTTCCTCGGGCACTTCCATCCAGACGCGAACCTTCGCGGGATAGTGCTTAAGGCCGAGGAAACCCTTGCGGGGGAGCTCGAGGATCTCAAACTGAACCTCGTCTCTCGTTGTGCCCAGCAGCATTGCGCCACTGTCGATCGCGGCGTTGACGTCCGCGCCGGTGGCGGTTACTTCTTTTATCATGTTATATACACCTTTCTCCCTTGGGATCAGTCGTCCTCATAGCTGTCGCCGTATTTTTCGGCATAGCGGCGGCGGGCTTCCTTGATTTTCTCTTTGTCGCTGAGGTAAGCGGTGTTTTCCACGGGCTTGCCTTCCTTCATGGCTTCCTTGGCACGCTTTTTGGCTTCGATGCGCTCCTCGCGCTCCCGCTTGGCCCGCGCTTCCTCCTCCTGCTTGATCTTTTCGGCGATCTCCTTGGGGTTGTAGATCTTATTGAGCATCAGGATCTGCAGGCAGGAGAAGATATTGGACATGGTCCAGTAGATACCGACGCCCGCGGGGACCAGGAAGGTAAAATAGAGGGACATAAGGGGCATAAAGTACATCATGACCTTCATGCCGGCTCCGCCCGCTCCGGCGTTGGGGTTCTGCCGGGTGGTGATGATGGAAGTGAGCAGCGCGGTGATACCGGAGAGGATGGGGATGATGATCAGAAGATTCCATCCGCCCTTCCAGGGAAGGTTGGGGGTCATCCCGAGGTCCATTCCGAGAAAGTTCATATCAAGGGTCTCCAGCTTGGCGAGCACGTCCGCGCCGACGGAAGAATAGGCGGCGGGGTTTGCCATCGCGTGCTGATAAATGCTGATTTGGGGGGCGTAGCCGCTCATGGCTCCGCCGAGATTTTTGGTGATCTCCGTCATCGCGCTGATGGTCTCATCGGAGAAGCGCAGCAGATGGGTCAGGGGACGGTAAACAACGTCCAAAAGACCGAAGATGACCGGGAACTGAATGAGGGTGGGCCAGCAGCCGGACATGGGGCTGTAATTTTCCTTGGCATAGAGGGCGGAAAGCTCCTCATTCATCTTGGTGGGGTTATTCTTGTACTTGTTCTGGATCTCCTGAACCTTGGGCTGGAACAGCTGCATCTTGACGGTGGATTTCTGCTGCTTGACCGCCAGGGGGAAAAGCAGCAGCTTGACCACGATGGTGAACAGCAGAAGCGCCACGCCGTAATTGGAGACGAGCTGGTACATCGCCCACATCAGCCATCCGAAGGGATAGCCGAAAATTCTCATAATTGCATTAAACATTCGGTGTGTCCTCCACTCCCGCGGGATCGCGGGACAAATTCTCCGCCTCTCGGCGGTTCTTACGTTCCTCCTCCTGCCGTGCGCCCGCAAAGGGCCGCAGCGAGAAGGTTTCCGGCACAGGATCGTAGCCGGCCCTGCAGAACGGCTGACACCGCACCAGGCGGCAGAAAGCCATTAAGCCGCCCCCAAAGATACCGAACCGCCGAATGGCAGTCATCGCGTAGGCCGAGCAGGTGGGGGTGAACCTGCATCTGGGAGGAATGAGGGGGGAGATCAGGCGCCGATACAACCGGATGGGAAGAATCAGCACCTCGGCCAACGCGTGTCTTACGGCGAGAAACAGCTTTTTCATTTTGGTTTCTTCGCCCCGTCCGCGGGAGCCTTCGGTTTCGGCTCCGTGAGACTCCTTATCTGCCGGCACATCGCGTCCCGCACCTCCTGCATTTTGGCGGCGGTGGTCCGGGTGCGGGCAACAAAGATAAAGTCCCAGCCGGAGGGAACGGAATCCTCCAGCGAAGAATAGGCGGCGCGGATGAGACGCTTGGCGCGGTTTCTCTCCACGGCTCCGCCCACTTTTTTTGTGGCGGTGATGCCGATCCGGGTCTCACCGGTCCGGTTTCTGCCCGCATAGGTTACGAGCACGCCCGCCACGGCGGTTTTCCCCCGGCGGTACAGCCGGGTAAAATCGCGGTTTTTTTTGATGACCAAAGTCCTTTTCATTGGTTCCTCCTCTGCGCCCGGCAGAAAAAGACGTGTGGACCGGCGCTGGACTGAGAAGAATGAGCAGATGCGTCCCGTCGCCGTCCGGCTTTTTCCTGACGGTACCGTTAAAAACGACCACCCGCCGAAAAAGCGGGGATAAAATGAAAGCCCACAGCCTTGGCTTGTGGGCAGTCTTTTAGAGGGTCAGGCTGGCTCTGCCTCTGGATCTTCTGCGGGCCAGAACCTTGCGGCCGCTCGCGGTAGACATTCTCTTGCGGAAGCCGTGAACCTTGGATCTCTGTCTCTTTTTGGGCTGGTAAGTTCTCAGCATGAGTTCGTTTCCCTCCTTCCGGAATTGCGGTGAAGCCGCGGCGCAGTGCTGTTCACCGACTGGTAAGATGCAAAGCATCCCGGCTGTCCCTCATAAGTGTCATTTGGGGACAACCCTGCAATTTTGGATTATACCTTAAAAAGCGTGCCGCTGTCAAGGAAAAGTCGCCGGAAAGGGCTTAAAAATGCGGAAAGTATCAACTTTCTGTAACAGATTGTGTGGAATACGGGATTCCCCGACAAAAAACCGGTGGAAAGAGGGGTTGGTGAGAGCCGTCTTTCTCCTAAAAGCCAAAGGAGGGCCCCGCGCCCTTCCGCCGCTTTTTTTAAGAAGGGGAAGGCACTCTCAAAAGGCGCCCGGAAGCGGGAAAACGACGGGAATTTTTTCCTCGGACGGCCGACCTCTCCCGGGGGTCGGAAAGTGTTTGGAAAGGAGTCTGTTTTTAACATGGTTTAGTTGATAAATCGGTGGTTTTGTGCTATTATTTTAATAGGTATATGTTACTTAAAGAACATCAGGAGAGGTATTTTAATGGATTCATTTCAGGAAGTGTTTGAGCTGGTAAAGGAACGCTGCCGCACCGTGCTCCCCGAGGTCGCCTACGATCTCTGGATCAAGGAAATCGTTCCGGTCTCCATCGACAGCAGCGCGGCAAAACTTCGCGTCAAATCCTCCTTTCAGCGGGGGATCGTGGAGGAAAAATATATGGCGCTCCTCAGTGAGAGCTTTGAACAGGTGATGGGCTTTCCCATAAAGGTAGAGGTCTTCTCCGAGGACGGCGGCACACCCCCTCCCGCGGAGCTTCCGCAGGAGCCGGAATTTATCGCGGAGCAGGAATATACCTTCGATACCTTCGTCGTCGGTTCCTCCAATAAATTTGCGCACGCCGCCGCCTGGGCGGTCGCCAGCAACCCCGCCAAAAACTATAACCCGCTCTTTCTCTACGGCGGGAGCGGTCTCGGCAAGACCCATCTCATCTATGCCATCTGCAATGAGATCCGCCGGAACCACCCGGACTACAAGCTGGTATATGTAAAGGGCGAGGAGTTTTCCAACGAGCTGATTGCCGCCATCCGGGCGGGCAGCACCGCGGAATTCAAGGACAAGTACCGCCAGGCGGATCTTCTCGCGGTGGACGATATTCAGTTTATCGCCGGCAAGGAGAGCACGCAGGAGGAGTTCTTCCATACCTTCAACAGCCTTTATGAGTGCGGCAAGCAGATCATTCTGACCAGCGACCGCCCTCCCAAGGAGATCAAAACGCTGGAGGACCGTCTCCGCACCCGGTTTGAGTCGGGTCTTCTGGCGGACGTACAGCCCCCCGATCTTGAGACCCGCATCGCCATCATTTCCCGCAAGGCGGAAAGCTATCACCTTGCCCTGCCGGAGGACGTCTGCAAGTTTATCGCCTCCAAGTGCAAGGATAACATCCGTCAGCTGGAGGGTGTGGTCAAGCGGCTCAACGCTCACAATCAGCTGACCGGCAGTCCCATCACCCCGCTGCTGGCGGAATCGGTCATTCAGGACATCATGACCGAGCAGGTGCCCATTCCCATGACGGTGGAGCGCATCATCGACGAGGTGGCGCGCACCTACGGCATCACGGCAGATGAAATCCGCGGTCAGCGCCGGAGCAATCAGATTTCCTCGGCGCGGCAGGTTGCCATGTATGTGGTGCGCGAGATCACCGGCATGAGTCAGTCGGAGATCGGTAAGGAATTCGGCGGACGGGATCACTCGACGGTGGTTTACGCCTTACAGCAGGTTGCCAAAATGCTGGAGACCGACACGCTCAAGAAAGAGATGATCGAGGACATTCTTAAAAACATCCGCAACATGAACGCTTAAACACAGACACAGGTAAAAGTTTTGGTCAAGCTTTTGGGAAAGCTTGCGGGGTCAAGGGGCTGCAAAACTGTTTTACAGGAGGGGAAACCCGCATCAGATGGGGACCCCAGCGCCCCCCGCGCGGGGGGCGGAGCGAAGCGAGGGGGCGCGTGCGCTTCGGTTTGCCCCGCGCGCCGCACCTGCTCCGTCTCCGCAAAGGGGAGAGGCGCGCGGCAGAGGAGAAGCCCACCCCAGACCGCTGTGCTTTTCCCACAAGCGGCCTTTTCTCCGGGAAAGGGAGCCACATAAAAACCCTCACCGGAAGGCTTCTGTTTCGCGGTTTTGGGGGCGAAAACACAGTTAATCCTCCTCTTTTGGGGGCTTCGGCGGTTTTCACCCGTTTTCCACTTCCCACACTCCTCATTCCACAATACCGTGGAATCTCTGCCGGTCATTCCACCGACCCCACATTTCTTCCCGACGCCATTCACACCCCGAAACGACCATTTTTTCCTTTTCCTTTCGGGGCTCGTCCCCCTTATTCCACTTTTTCACCGCCCCTACTGCTCCTACTAAATTTATATATTATTCTATCCGTCAGAACGTTCGATCAGAAAGGATTTCATCATGAAAGTTACCTGTAATTCCACACTGCTCAATCAGAGCCTCGCGAGCGTCATGCTATCGGTCGCTCCGAAGTCTACCCTCCTCGCCCTGGAGGGCGTATTGGTGCGGGCGGCGGGAAGTGAAATCTCCCTCGTCGGCTACAACCTCGAAATGGGCATCACCACCACGCTTTCGGCGCGCGTTTCGGAGGAAGGTGAGGTCATCATCCCCGCCAAGGTCTTTTCCGATATCGTCCGTAAGATCGAAAGTGAAGACATCACTATTGAAGCGGATGATCGCTGTCTCGTCCGCATTATCGGCGGCGTCTCGGAATTTACCATTCTCGGCATGAACGCCGAGGAATTTCCCGACCTGCCCTCCCTCGGAGAGGCCGCTGGCTTTCAGATGCCAGCCGAAACCCTCTCCTCCATGATCTCGATGACCCGTTATGCCATCGCGACCAGCGATATGAAGCCTGTCCAGACCGGCTGCCTTTTTGAGCTGGAAAACGGCGATCTTACCGTGGTGGCGGTGGATGGCTTCCGTCTCGCCCTCAGAAAAGAAAAGGTCACCCACCGGGAGGAGCTTCGCTTTATTGTGCCGGGCAAGACCCTCGGCGAGCTTTTAAAGCTCATGGTCGGCGCGGAAACCGTCGCGGTGGAGGTCTCCCAGAAGCACATTCTCTTTGATATGGGTTCCTGTACCCTCATCAGCCGGCTTCTGGAGGGCGAGTTTCTGGATTACCGGGTGGCCATCCCCAAGGACAGCACCACCTCTGTGGTGGTCAATACCCGCGCCCTCACCTCCTCCATTGAGCGGACGGGACTTCTCATTTCCGACCGCCTGAGAAGCCCGCTCCGGGTGGATTTTACCGAAAATCTCATCAAAATGAGCAGCTCCACCAGCCTTGGCAAGGCCTATGATGAGTGCTGCTGCTCCACCACCGGGAATTTCCTGGAGATGGGCTTCAATAACCGCTTCCTGCTGGACGCCCTCAGGAACGTGGACTGCGATATGGTGCGCCTTGAAATGGTGGGCCCCTTGTCCCCGATGAAGGTCCTGCCGCTGGAGGGAGACCACTTCCTGTTCCTCGTCCTGCCCATGCGGCTCAAGGCGGAGTAAATCCCTCTCCTTCCCCCGGAAGCATCCCCCAGCCCAAAAGTACACCTAAAATATAACGTAACGGAGAAAACGGAGAATCACTATGAGAGAAACCATCAAAATAAGAACCGAGTATATCAAGCTCGACAGCTTCCTCAAGCTCACGGGAGCCGTCGGCTCCGGCGGCGAGGCCAAGGTCCTCATTGAGGAGGGCCGGGTGCTGGTGAACGGGGAGACCGCCTCCCAGCGCGGCAAAAAACTCCGCCCGGGCGATACCGTAGCGCTCGGGGATTCCCTCTGGGAGGTCGCCGCAGAGTGAGGCTCAACCGCCTTTCGGTCAAAAATTTCCGTAATCTCCGTGACGTTACCTTTTTCCCGGACCAAAAAGTTTCGGTGCTTTATGGCGATAACGCGCAGGGAAAGACCAACCTCATCGAGGCGGTCTACCTGATGTCCGGGCAGAAAAGCTTCCGCTCGGCAAAAGAGTCGGAGTTTATCTCCTTCGGCGAGGAATATTCCCGCATCGAGGCAGACTTTGACTGCGGCGGGCGGGAGCAGAACGCCGCCCTCTTTCTGGGACAGAAAAAGGAAGCGGCCCTGAACGGCGTTCGTGTTGCGCCCTCCGAACTGACCGGGCAGTTTCTGGCGGTGGTCTTCAGCCCCGGGGAGCTTTCTCTGGTGCAGGAGGGTCCCGCCTTCCGGAGAGATTTTCTGGACGGCGCCATCAGTCAGGTGATGCCCCGGTACCTTTCCACCATGAACGCGCTGGGACGGGTCATCGCCCAGCGGAACACCCTCCTCGCGGACGGGAACCGCTTCGGGAGCCGGGACGCTCTGGAACCCCTCCTCGAAAGCTGGGACATGAACTTTGCCCGGGTCGCCTATTCCATCCTCCGGGCGAGGAGCCGCTTTATCGACCGCCTGCAGGGCCCCGCGGCGGAAATCTATTCCGAAATCGCGGGCGGGAAGGGCTTAAAGCTCACCCTCCTCTATGAGCCGGGCATCGCCCCGCCGCCGGGAGAGAGTTGGAGCGACGTTCCCCAGAAGGAAGGGGAGGCGCACCTTAGGGAGGAGCTTCTCCGCTGCCGCGGGGAGGACTTTCGGAATTACTGCACCACCCACGGCCCGCACCGGGACAACATGGAGGTACTGCTGGACGGCATTTCGGCGCGCTCCTTTGGGAGTCAGGGGCAGCAGAGGAGCTGCGCCCTCTCCTTAAAGCTCGCCCAGTGCCGGGTGATGGAGGAGACCCTTGGGGAAGCGCCCATCGTTCTGCTGGATGATGTGCTGAGCGAGCTGGACCGCACCCGGCGGGACTTCTTCCTCAAAGGGGAGCATCCCTTCCAGATCATCCTCACCTCCTGTGACCGGCAGATCTTTCGGAGCGTCCGAACCGGCTCCTCCTACCGCATGAAAGCGGGGGAGCTCGGCGCCGCGAGGAAAAAGATTCCCAAAGAAAATAAGGCCCCGCCCCCAAAGACGGAGGACGGCAAAGCATAAAGAAAAGCTCTTCGGAAAGGAGTCCCTGAAAAATGTATCTTCACCTCGGAGAGGAAACGGTCGTCAGAGAGCAGGATATCATCGGGATCTTTGACCTTGATAACTCCACCGTTTCCCGCGATACCCGGCGCTTTCTCACCGAAGCGGAGCAGGGGGGACGGGTGGTCAATGTGACCTACGACCTCCCCAAGACCTTTGTTGTGACCGCAAAGCCGGGCGCCCGGGCAAGGGACCCCAAAAGTTCCCGTGTTTACATCTGCCTTTTTGCAACAGGTACCCTGAAGCGCCGTCTCGGCGGACGCCGCTTCGTCAAATAACGATTATAAAAGGCATAGCCCTTTTATCTTAGATTAGGAGTCATTATGAGCAATCACGAAGAAATCATGGACAACAATGAGCAGTACGGCGCCGGTCAGATCCAGGTGCTGGAGGGGCTCGAGGCCGTCCGGAAGCGTCCCGGTATGTATATCGGCACCACCGGCCCCCGCGGGCTCCATCACCTCGTTTATGAGATCGTCGATAACGCCATCGACGAAGCGCTGGCGGGGTACTGCTCCCACATTGAAACGGAAATCCTCCCCGGCGACGTCATCCGCGTCACCGATAACGGACGCGGCATCCCCATCGGCATCCATCCCAAAATGGGGATTCCCGCGGTGTCGGTGGTCTTTACCATCCTGCACGCCGGCGGCAAGTTCGGCGGCGGGGGCTACAAGGTGTCGGGCGGTCTGCACGGCGTCGGCGCCTCGGTCGTCAATGCCCTTTCGGAATGGCTGGAGGTCGAGGTAAGAAACGGCGAGCACGTTTACAGCCAGCGCTTTGAGCGCGGCCACGCGGTGAATGACCTTCATGTCATCGGAGATACCGACGAGACCGGCACCCGCGTCACCTTTAAGCCGGACGGCGAGATTTTTGAGGAGCTGGTCTATGATTACGAGACGCTCCACATCCGCCTTCGGGAGCAGGCGTTCCTCAATGCCGGCGTCCGCATGAGCATCTACGATAAAAGAACGGAGAACGGCCCCTCGGACAGCATGTGCTATGAGGGCGGCATCGCCTCCTTTGTGGAGTTCATCCACCAGCGCCGGGGACTCACCCCCCTCCATCCCGAGGTCATCTATATGAAGGGCGACTCCGGGGACAACGTGGCCGAGGTGGCGCTGCAGTATAACGACAGCTATAACGCCATCGTTCTCTCCTTCGCCAACAACATCAATACCGTGGAGGGCGGCACCCACGAGACCGGCTTCAAGACCGCTCTGGCCCGCGTCCTCAATTCCTACGCCCGAAAAAACAACATCCTGAAGGAAAACGACAAGCCCCTTTCCGGCGATGACTGCCGCGAGGGTCTCACCGTGGTGATTTCGGTCAAGCTCCGGGAGCCGCAGTTTGAGGGACAGACCAAGGGCAAGCTCGGCAATACCGAAATGCGCGGCGTTGTGGATTCCATCGTTTCGGAAAAGCTCTCCACCTTCTTTGAGGAAAACCCCTCGGTCGCCCGCGCCATCATTGAAAAGGCGCTCACCGCCTCCCGCGCGGCGGAAGCGGCCCGGAAGGCCAGAGAGCTCACCCGCCGTAAGACCGCGATGGACGGCGGGGGACTGCCCGGCAAGCTCTGGGACTGCTCCGAGCGCAACAACACCCGGACCGAGCTTTATATCGTCGAGGGTGACTCGGCCGGCGGCTCCGCCAAGGACGGACGGGACCGTAAATTCCAGGCCATCCTTCCCCTCTGGGGCAAGATGCTGAACGTGGAAAAGGCGCGGCTCGATAAGGTCTACGGCAACGAGAAGCTGGCGCCCATCGTGACGGCGCTCGGCTGCGGCATCGGGGAGGACTTCAATCTGGAAAAGCTCCGCTATCACAAAATCGTCATCATGGCGGATGCCGATGTGGACGGAAGCCATATCCGGACGCTGCTCCTCACCTTCTTCTTTAGGCATATGCGTCCCCTCATCGAGGAGGGTCATATCTATATCGCGCAGCCTCCGCTCTATAAGGTCTCGCGCGGCAAGCAGTTCCGCTATGCCTACACCGACCCCGAGCGGGACGCCTATATCAGGGAGCTTAACCCCGAAGGGACCCCCGGCAAGGTGGATATCCAGCGGTATAAGGGCCTCGGTGAGATGGACCCCCTGCAGCTTTGGGAGACCACCATGGACCCCGAGCGCCGCGTCATGCTCCGGGTGACGATGGAGGACGCGATGAAGGCGGATGAGACCTTTACCATTCTGATGGGCGACAAGGTTCAGCCCCGCCGGGAGTTTATTGAGCAGAACGCCCAGTATGTCACCAATCTTGACGTCTGACGGCAGAAAGGAAATTACCCTCAATGGATGATAAGTTTAATAACAATATGAATGAAAACGGCGGGGAGCACGACGAGGCGGAGGTCTTTCAGGACCCGCTGGCGTCGGAGCTTCACAACGAGGGCCGCATGATCGACGTCGATATCGACAGCGAGATGCGGAAAAGCTTCCTCGAATACTCCATGTCGGTCATTGTGGACCGCGCCCTGCCGGATGTACGGGACGGCCTCAAGCCGGTTCACCGCCGCATCCTCTTTGCGGCGAGTGAGGACGGCCTTACCCCCGATAAGCCCTACCGCAAGTCCGCCACCATCGTCGGTGACGTGCTTGGACGGTATCACCCCCACGGCGACGCCTCCGTCTATGACGCCATGGTGCGTCTGGCGCAGACCTTCTCGCTCCGCTATCCCCTCATCGACGGCCACGGCAACTTCGGTTCCATCGACGGCGACCGCGCGGCGGCCTACCGTTATACCGAGGCGCGCCTCAGCAAAATGGCGCTCCATATGCTGGCGGACATCGACAAGGAGACCGTGGACTGGCAGCCGAACTTCGATGACAACCGCAAGGAGCCGGTCTGCCTGCCCTCCCGCTTCCCGAACCTTCTCTGCAACGGCTCGGTGGGAATCGCGGTCGGCATGGCCACCAACATCCCGCCCCACAACCTCTCGGAGGTCATCGACGCGGTGGATTACCTGATGGACCACCCCGACGCCACCCTCGATGAGCTGATGCAGTTCATCAAGGGCCCCGACTTCCCGACCGGCGGCGTCATCATGGGCCGGGCGGGCATCCGCGCCGCCTACGCCACCGGACGCGGCAAGCTGACCGTCCGCAGCCGCACCGAGATCGAGGAGCTCCCGAACGGGCATGAACGCATCATCGTAAAGGAGATCCCCTACCTCATCAACAAGGTGCGTCTGGTGGAAAATATCGCCCAGCTCGCCAAGGAAAAGCGGGTGGAGGGCATTTCCTCGGTCAATGATGAATCCGACCGCGACGGAATGCGCATCGTCATCGACCTCAAGAAGGACGCCAACAGTCAGGTCGTCCTCAATCAGCTCTTCCAGTACAGCTCCCTGCAGGAGTCCTTCGGCGTGATCCTGCTCGCCCTCTGCGACGGCGTGCCGAAGGTCATGACCCTCAAGGAGATGCTGGAGGAATACCTCAAGTTCCAGTTTGAGGTCATCACCCGCCGCACCGCCCACAACCTCAAAAAGGCCAAGGACCGCGAGCATATCCTGGAAGGCCTCAAGCTGGTGGTGGATCACACCGATGAGGTCATTTCCATCATCCGGCACAGCAAGGACCGGGCTGACGCCAAGGCCAACCTCATGGAGCGCTTCGGCGTCACCGAAATCCAGTCGGCCGCCATCGTGGCCATGCAGCTCGGACAGCTTTCCGGCATGGAGCGCATCAAGATCGAGGACGAGCTCGCGGAGATCCTCGACCGGGTACGGGATCTGGAGGATATCCTCGCCACGCCCGCCCGCGTCTATGAGATCATCCGCAATGAGATGAACGCCATCCGGGATAAATTCGGCGATGACCGCCGGACCGAGATCGCCTCGGTCTCCGGGGAAATGGACATCGAGGACCTCATCCCCGAGCAGAATTCCGTCATTACCCTGACCCACGGCGGCTATATCAAGCGGCAGGCCATGGATACCTACCGCACCCAGCGCCGCGGCGGACGCGGCATCAGCGGGCTCCAGCACAAGGACGAGGACTTCGTGGAGGATATGTTCATCACCTCCACCCACGACTATGTCCTGTTCTTCACCAGCCGGGGCAAGATGTACCGCCTCAAGGGCTACGAGATCCCCGAGACCGGCCGTGCCGCCCGGGGCAACCATGTGGTGAACCTCCTGCCCATCGAAAAGGAGGAGCGCATCACCGCGATGATAAGGGTCTCCGACCTTGAAAACGAGAGCTACCTTGTGATGGTCACAAGAAACGGCACCATCAAGAGGACCGAGCTTTCCGCCTACCGCAACATCCGCAAGAGCGGCATCATCGCCATCAATCTGGAGGAGGGCGACGAGCTCGCCTGGGTCCGCAACACCACCGGCGACGACGAGCTCATCATTGCCACCCGTCAGGGCATGGCCATCCGCTTTGCCGAGACGGATATCCGTCCCATGGGACGCACCGCGATGGGCGTCCGCGCCATGAAGCTGGAGGAGGGCGACGAGGTCGTCGGCATGGCGACCGCCGAGGAGGAGGGCTATCTCCTCACCGTGACTGAAAGCGGTCAGGCGAGACGCACCGCGCTTTCCGAGTACCGTCTCCAGAACCGCGGCGGCAAGGGCGTCCGGAACTATGACATCCGTCAGCGGGATACGCTGGTGGCGGGCGTCCGCATGGTTTCGGATGAGGATGACGTCATCCTCATTTCCGAGGACGGCATCATCATCCGCATTCCCTGCGATCAGATCGCCATTCAGTCCCGCTACGGCGGCGGCGTCCGCGCCATGCGCGTGGAGGAGGGAAGCCGCGTTGTGACCCTCGCCCGCACCCCCCGGGAGGAGGATGACGGGGAAACGGAGGAGCCTTCGGAAGATGCTTCGGAGGAAATGCCGGAGGAAACCTCGGAAGAATAACCCAAAAAAGATAAAAAGCCCCCTCGCACCAAAGCAAAACGCTTTGCACTTTCCGCTGTTTTGCAGGCGGGGAGAACGATAAAAAAATACGCGCCGAGGGTGTGCGGCAGTGGGGAAGACCCCGGAGCACACCCCCCGGATCAGCGGGCGGACGGTGAAAGCCTCCTCCGCCCGCTTTCCTTTTCGGTCAGCTTCTGCGCTGCATAAGCCCCCGGCCTTTGCCGGGGGTCCTGACTTTATCATTCCATTTTATCATGACAGAAACGGAGGAAATTCCCATGAAGCACGGCGTAACACGGCGATTCCTCGCTCTCTTTTTTGCCGCGGCGCTCTGCCTTTCGGCGGCGGGCTGCGGAAAGAAGGACGGTAATGTGCTGCGGGTGGATCTCGCGGGAAAACTGAAAACGCTGGATCCTCAAATGGCCGTCGGCGTCCTTTCCGACTGTATCCTGGAAAACAGCATGGAGGGACTGCTGCGGCGTCTCCCCGACGGGACCCTCACCGAGGGGGTGGCGGAAAGCTATTCCTCCTTTCAAAACGGCATGGAATTCCGCTTTTCGCTCCGCACCGACGCCCTCTGGAGCGACGGCACCCCCCTGACCGCCCGGGATTTCCTTTTTGCGTTTCAGCGGATCTTCCGCGGGGACGCGGGACCCGATACCGCCGAGCGTTTTTCCGCCATCGAGAACGGCTGGGAGATTTATCAGGGACTCCTCCCGATGGAGGAGCTGGGGGTCCGGGTGGTAGATGACCGCACCCTCACCATTACGCTCGGGAAGCCGGATCCCTTCTTTCTGGAAAAGCTGGGGGAGCCGGCGGCGCTCCCCTGCAATGAGGAGTATTTTTCCTCCACACACTCCCGCTACGGCAATACCCTCGACTATTTCCTCTTTTCTGGGCCTTATGTTGTCTCGGAGTGGACAAAGGATCTCATCCGCCTGAAGCCCAATGAGCAGTACCACGGGAAATTCCCTGCCCGGAATACCGGCGTGCTCTGCTACCTCGGGCGGGAGGATCCGGTCAAGAAGTTCCTCTCCGGGGAGACCGATTTCTATGAGGTAGATCACGACACCGCCCTCTCGCTTCCCACCGCCGTCACCACCCTTGTCACCTTTCAGAACGGCATGGTGGATCTCGTCTTTAACCGGGAGGAGGGAAGCCTCACCGCCAATCGGGAGCTGAGAAGGGCGCTCTGCCTTGCCCTGGATATGCCGGAATTTGTGGAGTCGGAGCGGCTCCCGGAGCGGTATGAATACACCCTTTCCCTCGCGCCCGATTCGGCGCAGGTCTTTAATGAAAATTACCACGACCTCACCCGGAAGGGCTTCCGCCTCGGGGAGGTGGTCTATGAGGAAACGGACGCGGCCGGCAACATCAAAGAGGAGCCGGTCAATGACTTCCGTTATTCCAATCAGCTGGGCTTTATCTATCATTTGAGTGACGCCAAGGCGGCACTCCTTGATTCGGGGCTGGAGGCGCCCGCCGGACTCACCATCCTCATAGAGGAGGGGAGCGATCTCATGGAATTCGCGGGCTGGCTGCAAAAGCAGTGGCACGAGCATCTGGGGCTGATCGTCAATCTGGAGAGCGTCCCGACCGATGTCTTTTCGGCGCGGATGCAGGCGGGGGAGTATACCATCGCGCTGGTCTCCTATACGGCGGACTCCAACCTGAACAGCTTCTTCCGGGGCATCCTTTCCGGTCAGGCGCCCTTCCGGTATGATACACCGCGGTTCCGTCAGCTGCTTTCCAAGGCGGAAAAGGCGGACGACGTGGAGGAGGCGGTGCGGTATTACGCGAGCGCCGAGGCGATGCTCTTTGATGAGGTGGCGGCGATGCCGCTGTTCTCCGGTTCCTCCTATTTCGCGATGGGGGACGGCGTCAAGGGAATCCAGGTCTCCTCGGACGGGCACCATCTCTTTTTTGCCGGTGCGACCCGGGAATAACAGTAAAATGAAAAACCCCTTCCGAAAGGAGGGGGTTTTGCTTTGCCGACGAGCGTCGGCTGGCAGGCGCGGACATAGGTGAGCGCAGCTTCTAGGTTTGTGCTCGCGTCTGCACTTTCTGCGAGGGGAGAGGTTTTCCCGGTTCTGGGGGAGGATTCTGGAAATCCTGTTTTCCCTCCCAACGTAAAGCTTTTACTCCATTTTTTCCCGAAAAAATGGCGGGGGCAAGGGGCTTCAAGCTCTAAGGCTTTTTCTCGCGTCCGTGCCACCCGCAGGGGGCAGGTTATTAGCGGGACTTTGTACCTTTCGCTTCGGTATAGGAGACAGGGGTAGGCCGGGAAAGCCCCCTCCACGCGGGAAAAAACCGCGACCGCCGCCTGCGGCGGGCCGACGAGCGTCGGCGGGCAGGCGCGGACATAGG
>JAHHSN010000032.1 GCA_020025195.1 Angelakisella sp. | reverse complement strand
ATGAAAAAAGAGCCGCTCCCGCGACTCTTTTTTGGCAGGGGTAGAAGGATTCGAACCCTCGGCACGCGGTTTTGGAGACCGCTGCTCTACCAACTGAGCTATGCCCCTATATTTGATGCAACGTTAAAATTATACACGGTCAGAAGCCATTTGTCAACCGCTTTTCGCATTTCTCTCCCGCACTTTTCCTCTTCGTAACGCATAGAATAATGAAAAACACATATGGGGAGGTACTGCTTTGAACCATTCCGTTCCGCAGGGACACAGCGCCCTCACAGAGCTTTTGCAGCTAGCCCTTTCCCGCGCGGGATTTCTGTCGGAGGAACCCGACGGACTTTGGGGGCCGCGCACCGAGGAAGCGCTTCGCCGCTTCCAAAAAGATAACGGACTTCCCGTCACCGGGGTCCCCGACGCCGCCACCCGGAAGGCCCTCCTGCCGTGGCTTGTCGGCAGCCGCTTCGTCACCATTGAGAAGGGGGACACCTTCTGGGGGCTTGCCCAAAAATACGGCGTCACCGTCACCGCCATTCTCACCGCAAACCCCACTTTGGACCCCGACAACCTCGCCATCGGGCAGCGGGTGGTGGTGCCGCTGTGGTTCCCGGTCGTGCCGCACAATATCTCCTTCAGTTCCGAGGCGCTGGAGCTTTCCCTGCTGGGGCTCCGGCTCCGCTACCCCTTCCTGCGGGTCGAAAGCTTCGGGAAAAGCGTCATGGGGCGTCCGCTTCGCCTTGTGACCGTTGGGGAGGGCGAGACCGAGGTCTTTTATAACGCCAGCCACCACGCCAATGAATGGCTGACCACACCGCTCCTCCTCACCTTTCTGGAGGAATACAGTCTGGCCCTTTCCGAGGGGAAAGCGATCTACGGCATCCCCGCGGAGGATCTTTACCGCAACGTGACCCTCTTTCTGGCACCGATGGTAAACCCCGACGGCGTCGATCTCGTGACCGGGCTTCTGACCGAAGGGCCGTACTACGAGCAGGCGCTCCGGATCAGCGGTGACTACCCCTCCGTACCCTTCCCCTCCGGGTGGAAGGCGAACATTGACGGCATCGACCTCAATCTCCAGTATCCCGCCTCCTGGGAGGAGGCCAAGCGCATCAAGGAGGCGGCCGGCTGGTGCTCCCCCGCGCCGCGGGACTATGTAGGGACGGCGCCTCTCACTGCGCCGGAAAGCCGCGCGGTCTACGACTTTACTATGGCGCATGACTTTAAGCTCACCCTCTCCTACCACTCACAGGGGGAGATCATCTACTGGAAATATCTCGACCGGCTCCCGCCCCACAGCTACAAGATCGCGCTCTGCTTTGGAACAGTGAGCGGCTACTCGGTGGAGGAGACCCCCCTGCAAAGCGGCTACGCGGGCTACAAAGACTGGTTCATCGACCGGTATAACCGTCCCGGCTACACCATTGAGGTGGGGAAAGGTGAGAGCCCCCTGCCCCTTTCGCAGTTCCCCCGGATCTATCAGGATAACCTTGGCATCCTCGCCCTCGGGATGCGGCTTGCGGTGGAGCTGCCCGAAGGCTGTCCCTGCGGCTGAGGCGGTACCGGGCCGGGTGGGAGCGGCAGCGGCCCGCTCCCGGGGGGAGCGGGCCCTCGGCGGCTTCGCCGCGAGCCCGGCGCGCCCTGCGGGGCGCGCCGGGGCTGCCGCCCCCCTTACGCTTTCCTTCCCCTCAGCCGCAAAAAAGCGCCCCGCCGAAAGGCGGGGCGCCAAGCGTTAAGGCTCATTTCGCACGGGAAGTCTTCTTACTTCCCGTAAACTCCACGCTTTTTATACTGGGTGTGGAGAATGCGGTGGGAGAGGTGACCGCCCGGCTCGCCGAGGTAGTTCTCATAAACCTCCTTGACCACGGGGTTCTCGTGGCTCTTGCGGAGCGTCATGGCCGCGTCCTCACCGTAAAGGCCCGCCGCGCGGAGGGCGCGCAGATCCTTAAAGTTGCGGGTGTCGCCGTCCTGATGGGGCTGACCGCCGCCGTTGACGCAGCCGCCGGGGCAGGCCATCACCTCAATGAACTGATAGTCCGCCTCGCCCGCCTTGACCCGGTCAAGGAGCTTCGCCGCATTGGCAAGGCCGGAGGTGACCGCCACACGCACCTTGGTGCCGGCGAGATCATACTCCGCCTCCTTGATGTCCTCGGTGCCGCGCACCTCATGGAACTCGGGGTTGGGCAGGCTCTTGCCGGTGACGACCTCCGCCACGGTGCGGAGTGCCGCCTCCATGACGCCGCCGGTGGCGCCGAAGATATGACCCGCGCCGGAAGCGACGCCGAAGGCGGGATCGCACTCCTCGTCGGGAAGATCCTCAAAGATGAGACCCGCGCGGCGGATCATCGCCGCCAGCTCACGGGTGGTGATGGAAATATCCACATCGGGAACCCCCGCCGCGTTCTCATTCTCACGGCCGATCTCAAACTTCTTGGCGGTGCAGGGCATCACACCCACCACCACGATATCCTTGGGGTCGATGCTCTCTTTTTCGGCGTAATAGGTCTTGATGAGCGCGCCAAACATCTGCTGGGGGCTCTTGCAGGAGCTGAGGTTAGGGATAAACTCAGGATAATAGTGCTCGCAGAACTTGACCCAGCCGGGGGAGCAGGAGGTGATGAGCGGAAGGACACCGCCCTCCTTCATGCGGTGCAGAAGCTCGGTGCCCTCCTCCATGATGGTGAAGTCCGCAGCGGTATCGACGTCAAAGACCTTGTCGAAACCGAGTCTCCGGAGCGCCGCGATCATCTTGCCCTCCACGTTGGTGCCGATGGGCATGCCGAAGCACTCACCCAGCTGAACACGCACCGAGGGAGCCGGTCCCACGATGACCGTCTTGGCGGGGTCACCCAGCGCCTCCCAGACCTTGGCGGTGTCGTCCCGCTCGGTGAGGGCCGCAGTGGGGCAGACCGCGGTGCACTGACCGCACGCCACGCAGGCGGTATCGGCAAGGCTCATATCAAAGGCGCAGCCAATGTGGGTATCATAGCCGCGCTCGCAGGCCTCGATGACGCCGGCATACTGGTTCTTCTGGCAGACCGCAATGCAGCGGCGGCAGAGGATGCACTTGGAGTTGTCCCGCACCAGATGGGGCATGGAGGTGTCCACCGTGTAGTCGGTGGAGCCTTTTTTGAAGCGGTCCATATCCACGCCGTATTCCCGGCAGAGCTTCTGCAGCTCGCAGTCTGTGCTGCGGGGGCAGGAGAGGCAGTCGGTGCGGTGGTTGGAGAGGATGAGCTCCAGGGTGGTCTTTCTGTATTTCTGAATGGCGGGGGTGTTGGTGAAGACCTCCATCCCCTCCGAAATGGGATGCACACAGGCGGCGACCAGTCCGCGCGCGCCCTTTACCTCGCAGACGCAGATGCGGCAGGCGCCGATGGCGTTAATATCCTTCAGGTAGCAGAGGGTGGGGATGCGGATGCCCGCGAGATGCGCGGCTTCCAGCACAGTGGAGCCCTCCGGAGCGGCCACAGGGATGCCGTTAATCTTAAGATTTACCATATTCATTTTGCAGTCACTCCTTCCTTACTTTTTCACGATCGCATTGAAGCGGCAGGTATCCATACAGGCGCCGCACTTGATGCAGGCCGTCGCGTCGATGACGTGCGGCATCTTGATGCTGCCGGAGATGGCGCCGACCGGGCAGGCGCGGGCACAGGCGGTGCAGCCGCGGCAGAGGTCGGGAACGATCTCAAAGTGCATCAGCTTCTTGCAGACGCCGGCGGGACAGCGTTTCTCCACGCAGTGCGCTTCATACTCGTCTCTGAAGTAACGGAGAGTGGAAAGCACGGGGTTGGGCGCGGACTGGCCGAGGGCGCAGAGGCTGTTCGCCTTGATATAATGGCAAAGCTCCTCCATCTCGTCCAGAAGCTCCAGCGTACCGTTTCCGCTGGTGATCTCCTCCAGCATTTCGAGGAGACGGCGGGTGCCGATACGGCAGGGGGTGCATTTACCGCAGGACTCATCCACGGTAAACTCCAGGAAGAACTTCGCGATATCCACCATGCAGGTGTCCTCATCCATGACGATGAGGCCGCCGGAGCCCATCATGGAGCCGATGGCGGTGAGGTTGTCATAGTCGATGGGGGTATCAATGAGGGACGCGGGAATGCAGCCGCCGGAGGGGCCTCCGGTCTGGGCCGCCTTAAACTTCTTGCCGCCGGGAATGCCGCCGCCGATATCCTCGATGATCTCGCGGAGGGTGGTGCCCATGGGGATCTCCACCAGACCGGTGTTGTTGATCTTGCCGACCAGGCAGAACACCTTGGTGCCCTTGCTCTTTTCGGTGCCCATGGAGGCAAACCACTCCGAGCCGTTCAGGATGATGCGGGGGATGTTCGCCCAGGTCTCCACGTTGTTGAGGAGGGTGGGAACGCCGAACAGGCCCTTGACGGCCGGGTAGGGCGGCCGGGGATGCGGCTCGCCGCGGTGACCCTCGATGGAGGTCATGAGCGCGGTCTCCTCGCCGCAGACAAATGCGCCGGAGCCCAGACGCAGCTCAATATCGAAGCGGAAGCCGGAGCCGAAGATATCCTCGCCGAGGAAGCCGTAGTCTCTGGCCTGCTGAATGGCGACCTGCAGGCGGTGAATGGCGATGGGATACTCCGCACGGACATAGATGTAGCCCTGATGCGCGCCGACGGCATAACCCGCGATGGTCATGGCCTCCAGCACCACATGGGGATCGCCCTCCAGAACGGAACGATCCATAAACGCACCGGGGTCGCCCTCATCGGCGTTGCAGCAGACGTACTTGACGTCGCCCACGCTCTGACGGACAAGCCCCCACTTAACGCCCGCGGGGAAACCGCCGCCGCCGCGTCCGCGAAGCCCGGAATCCTTGATGGTTTTAATGACCTCGTCGGGAGTCATCTGGGTGAGCACGCGGCCAAGCGCCTCGTAGCCGTCCATCGCGATGTACTCGTCGATGTTTTCGGGGTTGATGACGCCGCAGTTGCGCAGGGCGATGCGGGTCTGCTTCGCATAGAAGTTGGTCTCGTTGAGGTTGAGGATGCTCTGATCCTCCTTTACCGTCTCCTCATAGAGCAGGCGGGTGACCACACGCCCCTTGAGGATGTGCTCCTCCACAATCTCGGGGATGTCCTCCACCGTAACATGGGAATAGAAGCACCCCTCGGGGTAAACGATCATAATGGGGCCGAGGGCGCAGAGGCCGAAGCAGCCGGTCTTAATGACCTTGACCTCCTCGGAAAGCCCTTTGGCCTTGAGCTGAACATTCAATTCATCAATGAGCTGCTGGGAGTGGGAGGAGGTACAACCGGTTCCGCCGCACACCAGAATGTGGGTTCTTGCAAGTGACATGGTTTCTCTCCTCCCTTAGTTGGTATAAGCCCCGACGGTGAATTCCGTCACGGGTTTGCCGTTCACCAGATGCTCCACCACAACGCGGGCCACCTTTTCCGGCGTCATTTTTACATAGGTCACCTTATCGCGGCCCGGCTCAAAGACCTCCACAATAGGCTCCAGCTTGCACATCCCGATGCAGCCGGTCTGGCTGACGGTGACGTTTTTGAGGCCGCGGCGGTTGACCTCCGCCACGAACTGGGTGAGCACCGGACGGGCGCCCGCGGCAATGCCGCAGGTGGCCATGCCGACCACGACCCGGGTGGTTTCGCTGTTATCCTTGCGCATACTGACTTCGCCCTTCATCTTTTCGCGGAGAGCGGCCAGTTCTTCCAGAGTTTTCATCGTCTCAAATCCCCCAATCTCACAGATACTTATCCAGAATGGCGTCCACCTCATCGGGGGTGAGCCGTCCGTAAACTTCATCGTTGATGGTCATGACCGGCGCAAGTCCGCAGGCGCCGATGCAGCGGGTCGCCTCCAGAGAGAAGCGTCCGTCTGGGGTGATGCCGCCCGGCTCGATGCCGAGACGCTCCCTCAGCTTGTCCATGACAGCGCCGGCACCCTTAACATAGCAGGCCGTTCCCATGCAGAGTCCGATGTTGTAAGTCCCGCGGGGATTGAGGGTAAACTGCGCATAAAAAGTCACCACGCCGTAAACCTCCGCAAGCGGGATGCCGAGCCCCTCCGCGATCATGGTCTGCACCTCGATGGGCAGATAGCCATAGAGCTCCTGCGCCTGCTGCAGAATGGGCATCAGAGCACCCTTCCGGTCCTTATAGCGCGCAATGATCTCTTTCAGTTCTTTTTCCTGTTCGGGCGTCCCCGCGAAAGGGATCTCCGTTTTCCTCTTGGCCATATGGCTGAACCTCCTTTTGGTTTCTTCGAAAACCCCCCGGTTTTCATGGGGACGGGGGAGCTTACCGTTCTTTTTCTTCCTATTTAAAGCAGCTCCGGGGTCGGACAGCACTCCGTGATTCCTTCCCGCACCTGTTCCTTAATAAAATCCAGGATCTCCGGCTCCCCGAGCCCGATCCCCTCCCCCAACACCTCGCGGTACAAGCGGGTGTCGGCGGTAAATCCTTCTTCACCGTACCGGAACCGCAGCACAAAGTCCCGGTCGGGATTCATGCCGATCAGGGCCACCATCGTCTCGGGCAGGTCTCCCATCGGGAGACGGTCGATGTGCGAAAGCCCAAAGTCCGCTTCCACACAGGTCCCCTCCCCCAGGCGACTTTCCACCGTGAGGGTCCCTCCGGTCATCTCCGCCGCCATCTTGAGGAGTGGCAGCCCCATTCCCACCTTGCGGGTCACGCGGGTGGTGAAGAAGGGATCGGTCACACGCGCCAGCTGCTCCTCCCCCATGCCGCGGCCGTTATCCCGAACGCGGATGAGGAGGCGGTCCTCGTTAAGACAGTACTCGGTCTCGATGGCAATAAGCGTTGCTCCCGCCGAGAGAGAATTCTGCGCGATATCCAAAATGTTGAGTGAAAGCTCCTGCATTTTTCGCTCCTTCTCCCTCGTAAAAGCCCCGCAAAAGGGCGCAGAGAGACAGTTTTGTCTTTATTCTAACAATTCTTTCGCCATAAATCAACCGCATTTATGCTGTTTCCCCAATATTTTAGAGAATATAACTTTCTTTTAGCAAAAGAGACGAATCCACGTCCAAATATTTCTCATGTTTTTGCTCTGCATCCCGAATATTATTGTAAAAACTACACAATATAATTTCGCACAAAACTATACCGAAAAAGGAGACTTTACCATGAAAGTAACGATCCGGGAGGAAGGCTGCATCGGCTGTGGTCTCTGCGTCTCCCTCTGCCCCGATGTTTTCGCCATGAACGCGGAGGGAAAGGCCTCCGTGAAGGAATCCCCCGTGGGGGAAACCACCGAGGTGATGATCTCCGACGCGGCGATGAACTGTCCCGCCGGCGTCATCGAGGTTCATGACTGACGTCATCCATTTAAGAAACCGAAAGGAGAGGTCACGATGTCTCACGCTGAGAACAAAAAGAAACGCGCCGTACCGGAGGAGCCGGATTTTACCCTGCCCCCCGACCCGGAATTAAGAAGCGGTGCTCCCCTGCCGGAGACGCCCTGCGTCCCGGACGCGCCCCAAGGGCAGGATCCCATCACCAACCCCCGCTCGCACCCCGCGAACGAGTAAGTCCAAACGCCCCGCGGCCAAAAAGCTCCCGCTCCTTTTCGGAGCGGGAGCTTTCTTCTGTTTAAAGAATGATACAGATCAGTCCGGAGCAGCCCTCATTGATGATGCGCTCGGTGGTCTCCTGCATCTTCATGCGGGCGTCCGCCGGCATCCGGCTCAGCTTGTTGTGCAGCCCTTCGTTCACCAGCTCATGCAGCGATTTCCCGAAGATGTTGCTCTCCCAGATCTTGGCCGGGTCCTCCTCAAACTCCTTGAGGAGATAATGCACCAGCTCCTCACTCTGCCGCTCACTTCCCACAATGGGCGCGACCTCGGTGGTGATGTTGGCCTGCATCAGGTGGATGGAGGGCGCGGAAGCCCGGAGCCGCACCCCATAGCGTCCGCCCTGCTTCACGATCTCCGGCTCCTCCAGTGTAAGCTCCTCCATCGTCGGCATGACGATGCCATAGCCCGTCGCCGCCACCTCATCAAGCGCACCGGCGAACTTCTCATATTTCTTCTTGATGGCGGCAAGCTCCACCATGCAGGGCAGGAGTCCTTCCTCCCCCTTGATCTCAAGGCCTGTCGCTTCTCCCAGGATCTGGTAGAACAGTCCGTCGCTAAGCTCCACCCGGGTCCGCACCGCGCCCGCCCCCAGATCGGAGCTGAGCCACCGGAGCTCCCGGACGTGCTCGCAGGTCGAAAGCGCGGAGAGCGCCTCTTTGGCGGAGGCGACCGTGCTGAGCTTTCCCGCCATCTCCCGCACCGCCCGACAGAGGTCCGCCCGGAGCCAGTGGTCGGGGGCCAGGTTCATCACCCAGCCGGGAAGCTCCAGCGCCACCTCCTGCAGGGGGAACTGTGAGAGCACCTCCCTAAAGATCGCTGTGATGTCCTCCTCCTCCATTTCGAGGCAGTTGACCGCCACCACCGGGACGCCGTACCGTTCCGTCATCTCCTCCCGGAGCGCCTTGGTCTGGGCGGACTTCGGCGCGGCGGAATTCAGCACCACGACAAAAGGCTTTTCAATGGCCCTCAGTTCTTCGATGACCCGGCTCTCGGCCGCCTCGTATTCCGCGCGGGGGATCTCCGTCACGCTGCCGTCGGTGGTAATGACCAGCCCGATGGTGGAATGCTCATTGATGACCTTTCGGGTCCCGACCTCCGCCGCCTCCTCAAAGGGGATCTCCTCGTCATACCACGGTGTCATCACCATGCGGGGGGTATCCCCCTCAATGTAGCCGAGGGCGCTCGGCACGATGTAGCCCACGCAGTCAATGAGCCGCACCCTGAGGCTGTGATCCTCATCCACCGAAATGCGCACCGCCTCCTCGGGGATGAATTTCGGCTCGGTGGTCATGATGGTGCGCCCCGCCGCCGACTGGGGCAGTTCATCCTGCGCCCGCTCCCGCCGCGGCTCGCTTTCGATGCGCGGAAGCACCATCGTTTCCATAAAACGCTTGATGAAGGTGGATTTGCCCGTTCGGACCGGTCCCACCACGCCGATATAGATATCGCCGCCGGTTCTCGCCGCGATATCCTGATAGAGGTTTTTTAACACCGCCATTCTGGTTCCTCCTATTCGCTTTTATGGTGTTTCGGCTTGGGGGTCAGACCGGGATGAGGATGGGACCTCCCTCTTTTCGCTCCGTGAGCCCCTCGTTATCCGCTAAAATACGCTCCACGCTGGTATTGTACCGCCGGGCGATCTCCCAGAGGCTCTCCCCCGGCTGTGCAAGATAGAGATAAAAGCCCCGGGCCCGCAGCCCCTTGTGGGGTTTTGTTTCGTCCACCGTGACATCCTCCAGCAGTTCGGTCTCGTTAAGCCGCCAGACCGCCCCTGACCAGAGAAGGCTGCACTCCAGCCGAAGCTCCCCCTCCCGGCACTCCCACCGGAGGTCCCGACAGGAAACGGCGGCGTTCCAGCGGGCGTCCCGCGGCGCGGCAATGCGCCGGGAAAGCTCCAGCACCCGCGGGAAGCCATGCAGCTCACCGTCGTTCATGCGCGCCAGAATAAATAGGGAGAGTCTCGTTTCCGCCAAAAGGGCCTCCCCCTCCGGGCGCACCGAACAGGCGCCCTCCTGCACCGTGAGGAGGATCGGCTCTCCCGCCTCCGCGGGAAGCGGCAGCGCCTCCCGGAAGTCCTCCGGTTCCTCCACCGTCCTGAGAAGCTCCAGCGTACGGATCCGGGCTTTTTTGCCCGTCGTCTCATAGCGGGTGCCATAGCAGTCGGCGGCAATGCGGTTTTCATAGGGGAGGTAGCTTTCCGCCACGGAGGAAAGGGTCACGTCCCAGGCGATGGCCCGGTTTTCCCCATCCTCATCGGTACGGGGTTCCGCCTCCGCCAGAACCACCTCCTGCGAAAGCGCGAGCGGCGTTTCCGCCCCCGCCTCGGGGATCTCCATGCGGCTCTCATAGGGAAGGGTACATTCCGCCGTCTCCAGGCCTCCGTCCTCCTTCAGAAGGAGTGCCTCCGCGACGACCTCTCCCCGCACGGTGACCCTGCCGTTTTCCGCCTTCTGCTCTCCGCTTTTGACCCGCGCCTGCGTCCGCAGCACCCGAAGCACCGGCGCCCCTGTTCCGGGCAGGGAGGTCATTTCGGTCAGGCGCTCCTCCCGCTCGGTAATCCCCGCGAGACGGACGCCTTTTTTCTCCTGCAGAAGCAGCTCCACCGTACCGTCCCCGCTCCCGGAGACCGCATCCCGCTCCCCCACCGTAACGGCAAACACCTTGATAAGAACGGAAGCCCGGACATCCAGCCTTCTGGGACTGACCGCCCGGCAGTTGATTTCCCCCGCCCGAAGGCTGAGGCGCACCAGCGGTTTTTCCTCTCCGGGGAGCTCCAGCACCCGGGTGAAGGGCACTTTATACTCTCCCCGCGCCGGCTCTCCGTTCTCCGCGCAATAAAGCACATGGATTCCGGCCAGCCCCTCCAGCGTGAGCTTGCCCCCCGCCGCGCTGCGGCTCATCACCACCGGCTCCACCGTACAGCGGAGAATGCGAAGAATGTCGGGGCAGTAATCCGGCAGCAGGGCGTCACACTCGATGGGCTGCTCCACCGTTTCATCCAGAACGATCTCGTTTATAAAAACGGGACTATACTGCAATTTCTGTTCCATATCGGTTCCCCCTTCTTGTTTCCCTTGTCGTTTCACAAGCAATATATTCTGTCCACCCGCCGTTTATGCCAGAGGGAAAAACCGCTTACGATATAAAAAATAAGCCCCCGCCGCAGGAAACGCTCCTGCGAGGGGGACCTGTTAAAAACTTTCTTTCCGGTCAGATGACCTTTTGCTTAAGCCAGCGGCCGCTCAGATACCGCGGAACAAAGAAGGCAATGCGGATGATCCAGTCCGCCAAAATGGCGAGCCAGATCCCGAACAACCCGAGACCGAGATAGACAAAGAGATAGCTGCAGGCGATGCGTCCCAGCCACATCCCGACCATGGCAGCGATCATGCAGAAGTTGGCGTCTCCCGCCGCGCGGATGCAGGGCGTAAGGGTGAAGGCAAGGGGGTAAAGCGTCACCGAAATGGCAAAATAGAAAAGCAGCAGCGGCTTGATGAGCTCCTTGGTCTCGGCGGTCAGGTTGAAAAGGGACAGGATGGGATCCGCGAGAAGCAGCGTCCCGCCCGCCGTCACCAAGAGGCAGACATAGGCAAGCTTAATGAGCCAGCCGGTATAGTATTTCCCCTCCTCGGGCTTTCCCGCGCCGAGGCACTGCCCCACGATGGGCACCGCCGCAAGATGGATGGCGGAGGTGGGGATGAGGATGATGCTTTGCAGGGAGTTCATCACGGCGTTGGCGGTGATGGCGGAGGTGGGCAGGGTGGAAACCAGCGAGATGACCAGCAGTTTTCCGATATTAAAGGCGGCGCTTTCAAAGCCGCTGGGGATGCCGATGGAAAGGATGCGGCGGAACATCCGCCGCTCGGGGCGGAGGGATTCCCAGCCGGAAAGACCCACGGGGCAGTCCGGGCGAAGGAGCAGGCGGAGCATGATGCCGGCGCCGAGCACACGGGAAAGAAGGGAGGAAAGCCCCGCGCCCAGAACGCCCATATCAAAGCCGTAAATCAGGATGGCGTTGCCCGCCACATTGAAAACGTTCATCGCGGTGGAGGTCACCATCGAAACGCGGGTGTTGCCCTCCGCGCGGAACACCGCCGCCCCTACATTATAAAGGGCGAGGAAGGGATAGGAAAAGATGGAGACCAGAAAATAGGTGCTGGCATAGCCCATAACGTCCGCCTCGATCTCCCCGAAGAGGAGGTGCAGAAGCTCCGTCCGGAAAACGAAAAAGACGAGGGTAACAAGGACGGAAAACCCAAGCAGCAGAAGGGTCAGCTGCCCGGTAGAGCGGCGGGAATTTTCCTCATCCCCCGCGCCGAGATACTGCGCCAGCACCACCCCGCCGCCGGTCGCGATGGCGGGAAAGAGCCAGAGAAAAACGGCGTTCACCGAATCAACAAGTGAAATGCCGGAGACGGCGGCCTCACTGCAGGAGGAAACCATCACCATGTCGGCAAGGCCGATGGTCATGGCAAGCGCCTGCTCCAGCATGAGGGGAGCTAAGATCTTAAAAAGCTGATTGCGGGAAAACATCGTTCCCTTTTTCATAAGCGCATCCTCCTTTCTCTCCTTCTGAACCGATTCATTCATACCTGAATTTTTTATTTTACCACCGCTCCCAAGAAAATGCAACCCATTTTTCTCCGGCGCCCCAGACGCCCGGGCCGAAAGAAAACGCCCCTCGAAACGAAAAATCGTCCCGGGGGGCCATATTATCCTGAGGCGCGGTCATTTCACGCCCGTTTTTTCACGGATAAAGGGCAGGAAGTCCTCCGTCTTTCCAAAGGTGAAGCCGTCCTTCTGCACCATCAGCGCCATCCCGCGCTTCAGGACCAGAAGATAGAGCGAGCGGGTCTCGATGATCTTTGCAATCTCCTCATAGGGGATTGTGGCGTCCACATTCCGCTGGTGGTTGTGCGCCTTGACCTCCTCCTCCAGAAAGGTCAGTGTCACCGAGACGTCCTGACCGTACTGCTTGCAGTTGCGCTTGGAGGTTTCGTTCGCCACCCGCCGGGGGGCGCTTATCATCACGGTAATGACGGTAAACGCCGCGATGAGGAACAGCCCGGCGGTGACCCCGAAGCCCTCCTTGATGATGATGACGATACCGGCGATGATGATGACGACCGGAAGGATCCCGATGAGCGCGATCTTTTTGCCGGCGGTTGCCCGGGCAAGCTCGGTCAGGTGCCGGGCGTTCTGGATACAGGTGTTCTTAAACTTAAATTCCATGCTGTCACACTTTCCTTTTTGTTTTTCTTTTACGGCTTTCCGCGGGTCACCCGGCGCACCTTGGGCGCCACATTTTCCTTTAGGGTCCGAAGCTCCTCCCAAAGCTCCGGCGGCAGACGGTCGCCCAGCGTCTCATAGAAGCGCGTCAGGTCTTCCGCGTCCTCCCGCCAGAGCGTCCTGTCCACCGAGAGGAGCCCGTCCAGCATCATGTGGGTCAGCTCCCCGCCGTTCACCTCCAGCCCCTCGATGTCCACATCCTTGACATAAGGGAGGTAGCCGATGGCGGTCTCCCGGGCGTGCACTCTCCCCTCACAGCGGGCAAGGATCCAGAGAAGCACCCGCATATTTTCTCCGAAGCCCGGCCAGAGGAAGCGTCCCTGCTCGTCGGTTCGGAACCAGTTGACGTGGAAAATTTTCGGGGCCTTGTCTCCCAGCTTTTCCCCCATTCTGAGCCAGTGCTCAAAATACTCCCCCATGTGGTAGCCGCAGAACGGCAGCATCGCCATCGGGTCGCGGCGGAGCGTTCCCACCTGCCCGGCGGCGGCCGCCGTCGTCTCGGAGGCCATCGCGGAGCCTAAAAACACCCCGTGCTTCCAGTCCCTCGCCTCAAAGACAAGGGGAGCGGTCCTGGCCCGCCGTCCGCCGAAGAGGATGGCGGAGATAGGCACCCCCTGAGGGTTATCAAACTCCGGGGAGAGGCAGGGGCAGTTCCCGGCCGGAGCGGTAAAGCGGCTGTTGGGATGCGCGGCCTTTTCCCCGCTTTCGGGGTCCCACGGCTCACCCTTCCAGTTGAGGGCGTGAGCGGGAGGGGTCTTGGTGAGGCCCTCCCACCAGACGGTATTGTCGTCCAGGTCCTGTGCCACATTGGTGAAGATGGTATCCTTCCGGGTGGTGGCAAGGGCATTGGGATTGCTCTTTTCATTGGTGCCGGGCGCCACGCCGAAGAAGCCGTTCTCCGGATTCACCGCCCAGAGCCTTCCGTCCTCCCCCACACGCAGCCAGGCAATGTCATCCCCGACGCACCAGACCTTATAGCCCCGCGCCGCGAATTTTTCCGGAGGCACCAGCATGGCAAGGTTGGTCTTGCCGCAGGCGGAGGGGAAGGCCGCACAGATATATTTGGTCTCGTGCTGCGGATTCTCAATGCCGAGGATGAGCATATGCTCCGCCATCCAGCCCTCCTTTTTCCCCTGATAGGAGGCAAGGCGAAGGGCAAAGCACTTTTTCCCGAGGAGGACGTTCCCGCCGTAGCCGGAGTTGATGCTCCAGATGGTATTGTCCTCCGGGAAGTGGCAGATATAGCGCTCGGTCTCGTCAAGGTCCTTTTTGCTGTGAAGCCCTTTTACAAAATCGGAGCTGTCCCCAAGGGTTTTAAGCGCCGCGGCGCCGACCCGCGTCATAATGCGCATGCTGAGCACCACATAAATGGAGTCGGTCAGCTCGATGCCGACCTTTGCGAAGGGGGAATCCTCCTTCGCCATGCAGTAGGGAATGACATACATCGTCCGTCCCCGCATCGCGCCGTCAAAGAGACGCCCCAGCTTCTCATAGCATTCCCTGGGGTCCATCCAGTGGTTGGTGGGGCCGGCGTCCTCCTGCTTCCTGGTGCAGATGAAAGTGCGGTCCTCCACCCGCGCGACGTCATTCACCGCGGAACGGTGGAGGGTGCATCCGGGGAGCTTTCCCTCATTGAGAGGGAGCATCTCTCCGGTCTTTTCCGCCTCGGCATAAAGCGCCTTGGCCTGCTCCTCGCTTCCGTCGATCCAAACAATCTCATCCGGCTTCGTGAGAGCGGCCATTTCCTCCACCCAGCGAAGCACCGTTTTATTTTCTGTCATTTCCATCTTTCTGTTCCTTTCGGTGCACTTTATTTTTAAGGAATGCCGAGCGTGCGGGGCCTCCCTGCTGTTTCTTTCCTTAAAACTGCTCGGTGATTTCCATATAGGGGAAACCGTTCAGGGTCATATCCCCCCGGTGACCCGCCTGTGCCTCATAGTAGCCCTGCGCCGCGATCATCACGGCGTTATCCCCCGTGAGGGAAAGGGGCGGGAGATAGAGGGACCAGCCCCGCGCCGCGGAGCGCTCCTCTGCCTCGGCACGAAGCCAGCTGTTCGCGGAAACGCCGCCCGCCAGCACGATCTTATCGAAGCCGTAGCGGGAGGCCGCCTTTTCGGTCTTTTCCCAGAGGATGCCGCTCACCTTTTTGCAGAAGGAGGCGGCAAGGTCCTCCGGCACCAGCCTCTCGCCCTTCTGCTCAGCATTGTGGGCAAGGTTGATAACCGCGGTCTTGAGCCCCGAGAAGGAGAAGTTGAATTCCCCTTCGGTGTGCGGTGTGGGAAGCGGATAGGCCTCCGGGTTTCCCTCGTGGCTTATTTTATCCAGCTTCACGCCGCCGGGGTAGGAAAGCCCCACCGAGCGCGCCGCCTTATCAAAAGCTTCCCCCGCGGCGTCATCGGTGGTCCGCCCCAGGATTTCATAGTCGCAGTAGTCCCGCACCGCCACAATGTGGCTGTGCCCGCCCGAAACGATGAGGGCGAGAAAGGGGGGCTTTAGGTCCGGGTGCGCCACATAGTTCGCGGCGACGTGCCCCCGGATGTGATGCACGGGGATGAGGGGCTTTCCGCAGGAGAGCGCAAGCCCCTTTGCAAAATTGACCCCGACCAGCACCGCGCCAATCAGTCCGGGGGCCGCGGTCACGGCGACGGCGTCCACGTCTTCCGCCTTGAGCGAGGCGTCCCGGAGGGCTTTTTTCACCACGCCGCAGATGGATTCCACATGGCGTCGGGAGGCCAGCTCCGGCACCACTCCGCCGTAAAGCTCATGTTCTGCCACCTGCGTATGGACAACGGAGGAGAGGACGGTCCGGCCGTCCTCCACCACCGCCGCCGCGGTCTCATCGCAGGAGGATTCGATTCCAAGGATCTTCATAGTTTTTCTGCCTCTTTTATTTCTGTCGTTTCGCGCGGCGCTCCTCACGGGCGCGGCGGGCTTTTTTCATTATGCGGTGGATCTGCCAGAGGATAAACAGCCCCGCCAGCAGAATGGCGCCGGCTGCTTTCAGCTGGTCTAAGGAAATCTGATTGCAGGAAAAAGCGACCTCGGGACGGCCGCCCTCCTCCCGGGGCTCGCGGGTCACCACAACGCCCCGCTCCCGTCCCCAGTAGACATGGTAAGGATTTTTCATCATCTGTTTCCTCCGTTTCGTTTCATTCGGCAGGCTTTAAGGATACGGTCATAAGGACCGCATCCTCGGTGGGGTCCCGGTAAAAGTTTTTCCGCTTCCCCACGGGGAGAAACCCAAGGCCCTCATAGAGCGCCCGCGCGGGGAGATTCCCCTCCCGCACCTCCAGCGTCACGGTGGCGAGGGAACGCTTTTCCGCCTCCCGGAGCAGCTCCTCCAGAAGCCGGCGCGCCACGCCCTGCCGCCTTTTTTCGGGGAGCACCGCCACATTGGTGATGCTGCCCTCGTCCAGCACATATTCC
>JAHHSN010000031.1 GCA_020025195.1 Angelakisella sp. | reverse complement strand
CGTTCTTCTTTTGCCGCTTTAGCAGAAGTAAAGATAAGTCCCAAATAGGAGAGATTGATCCGTTTACGGATCGCGGAGCTGGTGATGCGAGTGATGATTTTTCGATGCCCCTTGAGGGACGTGCCGGTAATATGCCCCTCCAGGGCTTATGCAGACCGCCAGTTCAACCGGTGGGTTTGGCTGTTTCTCCTCAGGCGCCGGATAAGCTTTCGGAGGGATTTTTTCTTTGCCGGTGTTTTTAGGTGAGCTTATTTTTCATGACGGAGAGCCAGGTGCGGGAAAGATTTTCCGGCGTAAAGGAGACGGGGTCCACCGCGACATAGGGGGACTGATTCTGCCCCAAAAAGAGCCGCGCGCAGGCGTAGGCGAGCAGCCGCCCGATCTCATAGCTGTTAGGGCTCACCACGGCAGCGGGGTTGCCGTCATCGCTCAGACGGTCGATGATGTTTTTGCTGATACCCTGTGTGACCAGCTTGATGTCGGTGCGCTTCATCAGCTTGAGGACGCCGAGGATGGTTTCGGCGGCACGTGACTGCGAAACATACAGAGCCTCCACCTGCGGGAAGGACTGAATGAGGTTGGAGAGCAGCGAAAACATCTGACTTTCTTCCTTGTAGAACACCACGTCGCAGAGCTTGATCTCGGGGAATTCCTCCTTCATGACACGGAGGGCGCTTTTGTCCCGCTGGTTGGCGGTCATGGAGGTGCTGCCGACGCAGAGGAACGCCACGTTGGAAAGACCGTGTCCCTGCATATATTTGCCGAGGAGCTTGCTGGCCTGCTTGCCGCTTTCCACAGAATTGCTGGTGATGCAGGTGTGATAATGGTTGACACCAAAGGTGTCCGGCACATAGGAGGAGAACAGGAACTTGGTTTTTCGGGGGAAAAACTGATGGAACGGCTCCAGCTTGTTTTCGTCCATATTGGGCAGGCAGATGACAGCGTCGGGTTTTGCTTCCCGGAACCCCTGGATCTGAAGCTCCTGAATCTCATAATTCCCGTGGGCGCTGGTCTGCTGAACCAGATGAATTCCGAGGGTGTTGAGCCCATCCCGAAGCCCTTCCATCTGTGTGACGGAAAACGGCATCGTTTCATCAAAGACGGAAACGCAGACCTTATAGTTCCCGGAGCGGACCTTCAGAATATCGGTCTCGGAAAGCTCCAGCGAAAGCTGGCTGGCGCCGGGGCGCATGAACTGGTCATAAACCAGTGCCTTGGTGGAGTCGCCGGTAATGAATTCCGGCAGGACGTTATACTGTCGGGTGTCCTCCAGCCCGAAGATGATCTTTTCAATGTCCTTTCGGATTTCCCGGATCCGCATATCGATGCGGGTGCGGTTGCAATAGAGGAACTTGGTCAGGTAGATATCCCCGATGGCGAGCAGGGAGACGTCCTGCGGGATGCTGAGCCCCAGCGTCTGCACAAAATCCACGATATTTACGGTGGCGCGCATTTCGGTAGTGATGATGGCGGTGACGGAAGGGTGCTTTTCCATGGAATCCATCAGGATGGGATGGATCTCCTCCCGGGAAAGCTGGGTATCCAGAAGCAGGATATGGTCCACGGAAAATTTTCGCCCGTACTGCGCGTAAAGCTCCTGACAGGTCTCCAGGACAACGCGGTTGGTATAGGGGTTCTCCGCGGGGCTGATGATGAGGATATCCTGATGCCCGAGCGAAAACAGATGACGCAGCGCGCTTGCCATGGCGGCGTGGTAATCAAAATTGATGTGGTAGCAGAGGGGATATTCCTCGGCGTCGTGATTGAGGAAGATGATGGGGAGATCGACCTCCTGGTGGCGGCGGATCTTTTTAAGCTGAACGGTGTGCTCCAAAACGATGAAATCCAGCTGATACCGTTTTTGATAGGTTTTAAGCTCCTGCAGGGTGATGACCGACGGGACAAGGATGGCGGTGACCTCTATCCGGTCTCCGTAATAATAGTTGAGGGTGTCGATGAGGTCCTCGGAGATGCTGCAGGAATAGCTGTGGAGCAGGAAGCCGACAAAGACCTTGCCGTTTTCTTTAGGGGTGTAGTGAAGCGCTTCCATGGCCTCCTCCACCCGCAGCCGGAGGTCTTCGCTGACAAAACGGGTGTGATGGATGACATGGGAGACGGTGGCGGCGGAGGTGCCGGCACGTTTTGCGACGTCTGTGATGGTAGACAATGGAAAGCTCCTTTCATGGCGGGAATGTTTATTTCCGCGCGTCAGACTTTGTGCAACTTTGCAGTTTTAGGGTATATTCACGGGGAAAAAGCACCTTTTTTACGTAAATATTAAAGCGCTGGATTGCTGGAATAATTTTACGGAAGATTTCGGCTGAAAAATTTGTCGGATTGTTGATTTATCACAAAGAAAACTGTCGAAGTGACAACGAATAAAAGCAAAATGAAACCGCAAAAAACGACTTTGCGTAAAAACGGGGTATTTTCAAGCTGATTTTACCTCAAAAAGCCTCAAAAATCAATATTGAAGGTCGATTTGTCGTTTGACATCATCCGAAAATCTTGATATTTTAATTCTGCAAAGTGCGGCCGCATGCAAATAATTTGTGAGGTGAACCATTATGAAACTGGAAAAGGAAGGGTTAGTAGTTACACCTTTAACTGAACAAAAGACGGGTCTCTGGGATATGGCATTTATCTGGTTCTGCGCCAATGTTGCCGTCCCGCGCCTGATGATCGGCGGATCGCTTGCAGAGCTTGGCTTCTGGAATATGGTCCTGATGCTGATTGCCGGCAATATTCTGGTATTCCTGCCGCTTTTGGCTCTGGGTGTGCTTGGTTATAAGGTACGTATTCCCACTATGGCAGCAACCCGAATGGCCTTCGGCGTCAAGGGCTCTTATCTTCCCTCTGTTGCAAACGGCATCCAGCTTCTCGGCTGGGGCGCAAACGTTACCGTCATTTGCGGCGCATCCATTAACAGCATCGTCGCCGGAATGACCGGATATTCCAACATCACACTTTGGATTCTGGTCACCGGAATTATTCAGCTCATTATCACCGCTTACGGTGTTCGCTCTATCACTTGGCTGCAGCGTGTATCGGTTCCGCTGCTTGGCATCCTGACCGTCGTTACCGCCGTTCTTATCATCAAGAATTACGGTTGGAGCGCGATCGTCGATTACACTCCTGCTGCGGGCATTGGCCTGCTGGTCGGCCTCGATATCGTTGCCGGCAACGCGTTCGCATGGGGCCCCATGGTCTGCGACTACACCCGCTATGCCAAGAGCAGCAAATCTTCCAGTTGGGGTACCCTCATCGGTTCTCTGGCAGGCGCGGCAGGCTTCATGTTTGTCGGTGCCATTTCCTTCATGACGACCGGCAGCGCCAACCCGGTTGATATGCTTCTGACCCTCGGTCTTGGCATCCCTGCGCTGCTCATCATCGTTCTTTCCTCTGTGACCACCAACGTTATGAACCTCTACTCGGCTTCCATCTCCTTCGTCAATATCTGGCCGAAGGCGGAACCCTGGAAGATCATCACCATCGGCGGCGTCGCCATGACCCTGATTGCCGTTATCCCCAACCTGATCGGTTACTTCATCAACTTCCTGGTAGTTGTCGGTTCGATCTTCGTTCCCCTCATCGCCATCATGCTGGTGGATTACTTCTTCATCAAGAAGCAGAAGGTAAATCCCGAAGATGTACTGGTCGAAGACAAGACCTCCAAGTACTGGTTCAAGGGCGGCTTCAACTGGACTGCCATCATCGTTTGGCTGGTCGGCGTAGTTCTCTACAACGTTCTCTATTATGTCTGGCCGGTCCTCGGTTCCTGCGTCCCGACCTTCCTGGTGATCTCTCTGGTCTACTATCTGGTCGCAAAGAACAAATAATCCAGGGTTAACGTCACGAAAGAGGTGGTTTTATATGAGTACCATTCTGGTCAAAAACGCGAAAATGCGCGGCTCCGAGGAGCTCTGCAATCTGTTTATCAAGGACGGCGTATTCGCCGAAATCGGCCCGGGCGTCAGCCCGGAAGCCGATGAGGTGATCGACGCGGCAGGCAAGCTGGTCTCCGCACCGTTCTGTGACCCTCATCTGCATCTGGACGCGGTCCTCAGCGTGGGCAAGCCCCGCTACAACATGAGCGGAACTCTCATCGAGGGCATCAACATCTGGGGCGAGCGGATGGTCGGCCTCACCAAGGAGACCATCAAGCAGAACGCCAGAGACGTTATCAAATGGGAAGTGGCAAACGGCTCCATGTTCCTGCGGACCCACGCGGACGCCACCAACACCTCGGGTGTTGTAGTGGACGCCCTGCTGGAAGTCCGTGAGGAGATGAAGGACCTCTGCGATCTTCAGATCGTTGCCTTCCCGCAGGAGTGCATCTTCACCTTCCCGGAGGCCCCCGCCCTGATGGAGGAGGCCATGAAGAAGGGCTGCGACGTGGTCGGCGGTCTGCCCTACATGGAATACAGCCCCGAGGACGGTCTGCGTGATGTCAAGTTCGTATTCGACCTTGCGGAAAAATACGGCGCGATGATCGACATCCACTGCGATGAGAACACCGATGACCAGTCCCGCTATATTGAGGCGATGACACGCGAGACTCTGGTGCGCGGGATGCAGGGCCGTGTAACGGCGAGCCACACCACCGCAATGCATAACTACAATAATGACTACGCCTTCAAGCTGATGGGATTCCTCAAAAAGGCGGAGATGAATATGATCACCAATCCTTTTGCGAATTCCTGTCTCCAGAACCGCACCGACGGTTATCCGCGGCACCGCGGCCACACCCGGGTGGATGAGCTGCTGGCAAACGGTATCAACGTCTGCATCGGCAGCGACGACATCATGGATCCGTGGTACCCCATGGGCAAGGGCTCTCCCCTCGCCGGCGCTTATCTGCTCATGAACTATGCGCAGCTGAGCGGTTATTCTCAAGTCTCCCAGCTGATCGATATGATCACCTGCAATAGCGCGAAAACCATGCGCCTCGAGGGCTACGGCCTGAAGGTCGGTAACCCCGCCAATATGATCATTCTGGATGCCGAATCGGAGTTCGACGCGATCCGCCTGCAGAGCGAATGTCTCTATGTCATCCGCAAGGGCAAGGTCATCAGCCGCACCGAGCCGGCGCGCAGAACGGTCGTCTTTGACGGAAAAGAAGAGCAGATCGATTTTAAGCTGACCGAGAAAAATCTATAAAAAGGAGTAAGTGTATCATGGCAATGAACAACAAAACCGACCAAAGAAGCAAGAGAATCGTTTTTGTATCAAGCTGCTTGATGAATACCAATAACAAAGTGCTGGATCTGGCTCGCTATGGCGGGTTCAGCAAGGAATTTGTGGATACGCTCCATAAATATGATCTGGGCGTACAGCAGATGGACTGCCCCGAGACACTGTATCTCGGCATCCAGCGCTGGCAGCACACCAAGAATCTTTATGACAATGTAGGCTTCCGCCGTCACTGCCGCAAGCTCGCGGAAAAAGAAGTGGACTATATGGAGTCCTACAAGCAGATGGACTATGAGACGGTTGCGGTGCTGTGCTGCGATGGTTCTCCCACCTGCGGCTGCGGCCTGACCAGCTGGGATGAAAACTGGGGCGGCCCTCCCTCCAATCTGGACTATGCGGATGCCGTTGTTGAGGGCGTCGGCGTCTTTGTGGATGAGCTGCAGGCGGCCATCAAGGCACGCGGTCTCGAGATGCCTCCCTTCTACGGTCTCGGTCTGGACGACGCCTCTCAGCCGTTCGATGAGATCCTCGCGAATTTCGATAAGTTCATCGAAGCCCGCATCAAGGAACTGGATGCCAAGAAGTGATGAGAAAGTCGCCTCCTCGCTTTCCCCATGGAATCGCATCCTCTCACAATAAAAAGGAAAAAGAGCCCGGTCCGTTTGGATCGGGTTCTTTTTTGCTGTTTCCCCCCAGGCTTCGGGCAGGCTTTTGGAGGCCTTTTTTCTTTGTAGGTATCACAAGGTACTAATTTATATTTAGTACTTGACAATGCATAGTAGTGGTGGTATGATACAGCCATAGGGAGGAAGGCTATGAATACGCAATTTAAAAAAGGCGTTCTGGAGCTTATTGTCCTGGAGGCGGTGCGCAAGCAGGACCGCTACGGATACGAGCTGGTGGAAGAGGTCTCCCGTGTTATCGACGTCAACGAGGGAACCATCTACCCGCTGCTCAAGCGCATGACCAATGAGCATTACTTTGAGACCTACCTGAGGGAATCCACTGAGGGGCCGCCCCGGAAATATTACCATATCACGGCGGGAGGCATCCTGTATCGGGATCAGCTGGAGAGGGATTGGAACGAACTGGAACAGAGCGTCGGCCGCTTCCTCCGGGAACAGAAAGAAGGGGAATCATGAATAAGCATGAATTTTTGGAGGAGCTGCGGGCGCGTCTCTCGGTGATTGAGGAGAACGAGCTGCGGGACATCCTTGCGGAATATGAACAGCACATCACCATGAAGACCGAAAGCGGCGCGGTGAGCGAGGAAGCCGCCATCGCCGATTTCGGGAGCATTGAGGAGCTGGCCGGGGACATTCTGGAGGCGTACCATGTGCGGGCGGACTGTCAGGGCGGAAAATCCCGTCCCAAGGCGGAGGCGCGTGTCCTTTTGGAAAAGCTCCGTCCGGGGAAGGGCGGCCCCGCCGCGGAAAAAGAACCCGGTGAGGGGGAGAAAAAAGCCCCCGGCTTCTTTCAGAAAATGAAAGAAAAGTACGCCGCGCGGCGGCTTGCCCGCCGGAACGAGGAAAAGAAGCCTGGCTTCTGGGCAGCGGTCGGCAGAGGACTTCGCTATCTTTGGGAGGGACTTTGTCATCTGGTGCGCGCGCTGGGACGGCTGCTTTTTGCCTTCCTCAAGGGGTGCTGGCTGCTGGCCCTTTGGCTCCTCCGCTGGGCGGCGAAGATCGCGGTCGGCGGAGTGGGTGCCTTCATCGGGCTTGCGGCGGCGCTTCTGCTCATCGCCTTTGGATGTCTTTTGGTTCTGCAACTCTGTGGCTATCCCGTGCTGGGGCTTACGCTTATTACGCTGGGACTGACTGCGGTGGGCGCCGCCCTTATGTTCTGGTGTTTTGGGCTGCTGCCGCGTTTCAGAGAGCAGGAAGCCGCCCCCACGGGAGAAGTGGATTCCATAGTGAAAACGGAGTTTTCGGAAGCAGAGGAGGATAACCCATGAAAAAAATAAAAACCGTATGCGGCCTTCTTCTGGCGGCGGGGCTTCTGGCAGGGGGCTTCCGTTTCCTGAGGAGACGGCGTGAGATAGAAAGAACGGGGGAGGAAACAGCATGAGGAACCGAAATAAATGGCTGTTGGGCGTATTCGCGGCAGGGCTTTTGCTGACAGGCGTCGGCGCGGGGATCACCTTTGCGGAATGGAGCGGGCTTACCTACGGCGGCGTCTACACCGCCGCCATCGGGGAATCCGAGAACGTGACCATCACCCAGAAGGTGGAGCTTGCGGCCGGGCAGCCGCTCATGGTGAATAATCTGCCGGAGGAGCGGGAAATCCTGGTGGATAAGAGCCTTCCCGCGGGAACGCTGACCTTTGACCTCACTTATGATGCCGAGGCCGAGAAGCCGGAGCTGTACTATCATTCGGCAGAGTGGAACGAGGAGCAGAAAGACCCCGACAATCTGATCCTGTCGTGCTATTATGCTGGCTCCGAGCTGCGCTGGATCATGGGGGGCAAGGATGTCGTCCTCCAAAATCTGCGGGAAGGCAAGCTCATCGAATACCGCATGCCGGAGGCGGTCCGCTCGGCGAAGATCCGGGTCGCGCCCGACCTTGCGGAACGGCTCTTGGATTCCTACGGACGGTCGATCGAGGTGCTGAAGGGCTGACGGCAATCTTAACGGAAAATGGAAAACAAGCCTCCCTTTGTGGGAGGACCACAGAAAAAGCGGGCAGGGGCCTGCTTCTTTTGTTAGAATAATGCACAAATCTTAACGAAAACTTTAGACAATGAACCAAAATTCAAGAAAAACAGCCCTTTTTGCTCGTATTTACCAATTTTTATGTTAAGACGGGATGACATTGTGTTAAGATTGTGCTAAGATATAAGCAAGAAAGAGGGAACGGTCCCTCAAACGTTTTTGAAACGACCCGGCGAGGGTCAATATGCTGAGGAGGTTTTTTATCATGGTAACCAATATCATCGCTGTTGTTCTGGCGGTCATCATGCTCGGTCTCAACATTGCCCGTGATACCAAGGCCAAGAAGGACTAAGTTCTCAAAAAACCGAATACACGGTTTTGCAAAAGGCAGGGTTTCCCTGCCTTTTTTCGTTTTGCCGGGGTATACTCTTAATAGAGTACCCGGCGTTTTTTCGGGGAGCGGTGCAGAAAACGACGGATCTTGATAAAAATTAAACAAAAAAGAAATGATGCTTTTCATTCGAGAGGAAAAATGCTATAATACCGAGAAGAGAGAAACTACTACAAGGTCAAATGGCAGCGTTTGGCCGGGAAGAAAAAAGAGGAAACAACGGATGAAGAAACTGATCGTTAAAGGAGCCCGAGAGCTCAGCGGCAGCGTTCGCATCGGCGGCGCCAAGAACGCCGCGGTCGCGATCATCCCCGCCACGGTGCTGGCGCGCGGCAAATGCGTTCTGGAGAACGTGCCGGAGATCTGCGACACCGAACTGCTTCTGGAGATGCTTTCCGAGATGGGCGCCTCGATCCGCAAGATCGACCGCACCACCGTTCTGATCGACACCACGGAGCTTAATAGTCATATCGTTCCCTATGAGCTCGCCAAAAATATGCGGGCCAGTTATTATTTCATCGGATCGCTTCTGGGGCGGTTCGGCAAAGCCTGCGTCTCCATGCCCGGCGGGTGCAACTTTGGGGTGCGCCCCATCGACCAGCACATCAAGGGCTTTGAGCTTCTGGGTTCTGAGATCCAGATCGACAACGGGCTCATCCATGCGGCGTCGCAGTCGCTTTCCGGCGCGCACATCTATTTTGACCAGGTTTCGGTCGGCGCGACGATCAATGTCATGCTGGCGGCGGTCCGGGCCAAGGGACTCACCGTTCTGGAGAACGTGGCGAAGGAGCCGCACATCGTGGATCTTGCAAACTTCCTAAACTCCATGGGCGCGGATGTCCGCGGCGCGGGCACCGACGTCATTAAGATCCGCGGCGTCGACGTGATGCACGGCTCCAATTACGCCATCATCCCCGACCAGATCGAGGCGGGCACCTATATGGCGGCGACAGCGGCGGTCGGCGGCGATGTTCGCATCGAAAACGTCATTCCGAAGCATTTGGAGCCCATCAGCGTGAAGCTGAGGGAAACTGGCGCCGAGATCACCGAAGGGGACGACTGGGTGCGCGTGGTGCGCCGCGGCCCCCTCAAAAAGGTCAACCTCAAGACCATGCCGCACCCCGGCTTTCCCACCGATATGCAGCCCCAGATGGGCGCGCTGCTCACCCGGGCAAAGGGCACCAGCATCATTACCGAGGGCGTCTGGGACAACCGCTTCCGCTACACCGAGCAGCTGGCGCGGATGGGCGCTCACATCACGGTGGACGGCAAGGTCGCGGTCATCGAGGGGGTGGATTCCCTCTCGGGCGCGCCGGTCCATGCCTGTGACCTTCGCGGCGGCGCGGCCATGATTATCGCGGGCCTGATGGCGGAGGGAACCACCGAGATCGAGGATACCCTCTATATTGAGCGCGGCTATGAGCATGTGGTGGAAAAATTCACCGCGATCGGCGCGGATATCCATTATCAGGTCCTGCCGGAGCGGGATATGGCCGAGGCGAGATAAGCGTTTCAGTCTTACAGGCCGGAGTGTTATGGCTCCGGCTTTTTCCTTTTGCGTCCCTTATGGCGGGGGCGGCGCCGGGACCTCGGCAGAAATCCAAGAGAAACGATCCAATGGGAGGACAGCACATGGTGACAGTATTTCCGCTCGCAAGCGGAAGCAGCGGCAACAGCTTTTATCTTTCGGCGGGCGAGGGGCAGGGCGGCCTGCTCATCGACGCCGGCATTTCGGCGCGGCGGATCGTGACCGCGCTCGGCGGCCGCGGCATCGACCCCCATTCGGTGCGGGCGCTGCTTGTCACCCACGACCATATCGATCACATCAAGGGGGTGCGGGTCCTCGCCAAACAGCTGGGCTTTCCCATCTATGGAAGCGAGGAGACCCTGGAGAGCCTTTCCCATGTGGTGGAGCAGGGGACGCGGCTCATCCCCATCGGGGCGGGGCTGGAGCTTGCCTCCTTCGGAGTCACCCCCTTTGCCACCCAGCACGACGCCGTGGGCTCTCTCGGCTTTCGCTTGGAGGCGGGGGAGCGCACCATCGGCTTTGCCACCGACCTCGGCACTGTGACCGAAACGGTCTGGCAGCACCTGCTGGGAAGTGATCTGGTGGTGCTGGAATCCAATTACGATGAGCAGACGCTCATGGCCTGCCAACGCTACCCCTATCCCCTCAAACGGCGCATCAGCTCGGAATACGGGCATCTTTCCAATCGGGAGGCGGCGGAGACCCTGGCCCGTCTGGCCCTCCGGGGGACTGCCCGCTTTGTGCTGGCACACCTCAGCCGGGAGAGCAACACCCCCGAGCTTGCTCTGGAGACGGCGCGGGAGCGGCTTTCCCGGGAGGAGCTTTGGGAGGAGCGGGACTATCGCCTTACGGCGGCGCGGCGGGATGAGCCCTCCGAGCCCATCCGCTTTTAAGGAGGACCTATGCTGAGAATCGAGATCATCGTCATCGGAAAGATGAAGGAAAAATGGATGCGGGAGGGCCTTGCGGAGTACGAAAAGCGCATTGCCCCCTATGCGAAGCTCACTATCACCGAGCTTGCAGAATACCGTCTCCCCGAAAATCCCTCCGATGCGGAAATCCGGAAGGGACTTTGTGAAGAGGGAGCGCGCATCCTGCAAAAGGCGAACCGGGACTTCCTTTGCCCCTTATGCGTGGAGGGGACGCTCCTTTCCTCGGAGGAGCTGGCGGCCCTGCTCCGGGACGCCGCCCGTCAGACCGGGAACATTACCTTTATAATAGGCGGAAGCTTCGGGCTTTCGGAGGAGGTCAAAAAGGCGGGCCGGAAAAAGCTCTCCTTTTCCCGCATGACCTTTCCCCACCAGCTGATGCGGGTGGTGCTTTTGGAGCAGCTTTACCGCGCGCTTTCCATTAACGCCGGCGGCAAGTACCATAAATAAGAAGACCCCCTCCTATTAAAAAGGAGAGGGTTTCTTTTGGTGTATTGCGCTTTCTCCCCGGGGAGGGCGATATGCTCCGGAGCGTTCCGAATTAACAGGCGGGCGGGAAGCGGAGTTCCTTTTCCCGCAGGGGCTTTCCCATCAGCTGATGCGGGTGGTGCTTTTGGAGCAGCTTTACCGCGCACTTTCCATTAACGCCGGCGGCAAGTACCATAAATAAAATAAAGCCCCCTCCTATTAAAAAGGAGAGGGTTTCTTTTTGTGTGTTACGCTTTCTCATCGGGGAGGGCGGTATGCTCCAGAAATTTTACGTTTCCGATGCACCAGAACGCTACGGTGACCAGCACCACACCGCCGCCGATGAGGGCAAAAAGCCCGGGGGCTTCTCCCACGGCAAGGAACACCCACACCGGGTTAAGGAGAGGCTCCAGCATGACAATGAGGGAGGAGAGGAGCGGCGGGGTCTTCTGGGCGGCCAGCCCATAGAGAAGATAGGGGATGCCGAGCTGGAACAGCCCGAGGAACAAAAGACAGAGGACGGAGATCCCGTTCACCTCATTCCCCGGCAGGAGGAGAAAGGGGGTCCCGACCAGCGCGGTGAGAAGATGCCCCAGAAGGATCGCCCCCGTGGCGGAGGCGGTGTCGGGCTGATGGCTGGTGGTCACGGTCATGGTGGCCATGGTGATGCCGGAGAGGAGCCCCAGAATATTGCCGAGAAGATTCCCGGGGGAGAGGCTGTCGAGGAAAAAGAGCAGAATGCCGGCCATGGTGATGCCCACGGCGATGTAATCCCGGCGGCTGTACCGCGCCCCATAGAAAATGGTGCTGATCCAGATGATATGTACCGGGCTGGAGGATTGCAGCAGGACGGCGTTGGCCGAGGTGGTGAGCTTGTTGGCGGCCACAAAGAGGAGCATCGTCGCGGCAAGCGCCGCCCCGCAGAGAAAGGTCTGGCGGTTCCAGGTGATCTTCTGCTTTTTGAGGAGCAGATAGACGATAAAGACCGACGAGGCGATGAGGGAGCGCATCCCCGCGATGGCGAGGGCATTCCAGTGGACGAGTTTGATAAAAAGCCCGCCGGTGCTCCACATCATGGCGGTGACGGCGAGCAGCAGGCTTGCTTTGGTGGTGCTTTTCATGGGCGGCTCCTTTCCGGGGAAGGCGGCAGAAAGAAATATACTTGTGATTCTACCCCATTTTTTCTATAATAACAAGTAGAGATGAAAGAAAAAGGAGGAAAACGCTTCCATGAAACGGCTCTCCCTGTTGCTTTCCGTGCTGCTCGCGCTTATTTTGACGGGCTGCACCGTCAGCGACCTTGCCCGCTATCCTTATATTTCGCAGGAACGGCGGCTTTCCCACGCGAATCTCACCCTTGCCGTTCCGCAGGAGGAGTGGATGGTGGCGCTGGGCGGTCAGCTCACCGAGCTGGTTTCCTCCTATTCCGACGGCACGATAAAGCTGCAGCTGATTCCCGCCGAGGAGCCGCTGGAGCTGTACCGGACGGGGGAGGCGGAGCTGGTGCTCTGCACCTCAAAGGAGCTTTCCGGGATGGCACCGGAGTTTGCCTGGCTCAGCCTGCCGTTCCTCTTTCCCACGCCGGAAAGCTACTTGGCCGCCCTCAACGCCCCCGCCGGCCCGGTGCGAGGCCGCCGGGTCGTCACGGAGCAGGCGGCGCCGGAGAATCCCGCGAAAGAGCCGAAAACGGAGAAAAAAATCACCGGGGAGCTGCTGGGCGGGTACTATGACAGCGGTTGGATGATGGCGACCGATCCCTATGGGGAGGCCCTCCTTTACGGGGAACTGTTCGGGGTGCATCACCTCTTCCCGGACCGCAGCCTGTTCCTCACCCTCGGCGCGCGGGACACCGCGAGCGGCAACGCCAAAAAGCTCCGTCAGCTTTTGGAGCAGGGGGAGACGGGAAGCATTGAGTTCTGGCCGGAGTCACCGGAAGGGGAGCTTCCGACCGTGGGAGCACTGCTTTGTTCCCGCCACCGCATGGAGGGGCGCTTCCTCATCCTGCGGGACAATGCCGTGGAGGGCGACGTCCGGGACTGCCTTTTGCAGGCGGTGAGCGAAACGGCGACGCAGGCCGCCCGGCAGCGGATGGAGAGCGAGGAGGAAACGCTCGCGCTCCTTGGCCCCGTGGCGGATGACGACCGGAAGCGGGAGCTTTCCCGCCTCTTTGAGAGGATGCAGCAAAACTACCTTTTTTCCCCGGCGAGCTACGGTATCCCGGAGGAAGCGATGGATTTTCTCCGCCCCATCCTGGAATAGAGCAAACTCCGCCGGCTTTCCCGGCGGAGTTTTTCTTTGCCGCGCCGCTTGATAAGGCGGCGGACGCATGGACTTTTCCCACTAAAAAACCCCGCGTCCCAATGGGAGCAGGGTCCTTTAGAAGATTAAAATTTTACGAGTTTCCGTTCCCCGGCCCGATGACCGGGAGGGAGAAGACCAAATCTTTCCCTTGGCAGGCGTCGCTTTTTGGCGCCCTGCTCTATATGATGGGCGGCGGTTGGAGAAGTCCGCCGCTTTTTCTTTCTGTTTTTATTATATACTGTAAGGAACCGAAAATCATCCGCTTTATCTTAAAGTTCAGTTACAAAAGGATAACGACACTTGGGGGCGGGTAACAAATTGTATCCTCGCCTTTAGCTGATATAGTCCTCCACCAGACGGGAAAGCGCTTCATAGTCCTTTACATAAACCCCCTCCCGGAGCCGCTCCTGATCGGGCTTCGGCAGGATGCGGGTGTAGACGTCGAAGATCATTTCCGGGGTTTCGCTCCCCACCGTGAAAATGGCAATACGCCCGTTGTGGTCCCTCAGATAGTAGCCGCTTTGGGGGGCGGGAGCTTCCGGCTCCTTCCGCGGGGCTTCCTCCGGCGTTTCTTCGGGGGAGGAAGGCTTTTGGGCGGGCCCCTCCGGATGGGTGACCGAGGGGAGAGAGGACGGCTCATCGGCCGCCTCGGGACGGTGCGGCGCCGGCGGATGGGAAAGGGTATACTGGTAGGAAAGAAAAATTCCAAAAAATATGGCTAAAATAATAAGGGCGGCGGATAAAATCATCTTTTTGACCATAAGACGCTCCTCCTTTTAAGGGATCCTCTTAGGGCAGTATGGGCAGAAAACGAGGCTTTTAGACCGAAAACCCATTTGGATAAATTCAAAAAATAGTAACACAACGGCGTAAGAATATGTTATAATACCCGATATACGGTATAAAAAGAGAAAGTCTTTTTTCTGAGGGGAGCGTCCCCGGAAAAGGAGGCAGCGCATTGAACTTTCAGAACAAAATGAAAGGCTTCGGCCGGAAGAACAGCGGGAAAAAGCCCTCTCAGGGGGAAGCCGCGGCTCCGGCGGGCCAGAACAAAGAGAATAAAGAGGCAGGGAACACGAAAGCCGTCCTGAAAAAGATCGGCACGGTGCTCCTTTCCGCTATGATGATCGGCGTGATCGTGATGAGCATTGTAGGATGCATCATTACGGTCTGGGCTTTTGATGCCCTCAACAAGGATCAGCAGCTGGTGGACCTCGATATGCAGAAGGTGAAATACACCACCATATTCTATGCCGATGACGGGGAAACGGAGCTTGCACGCGCCTATGACCCCAAGGAGGGCAACCGCATCTGGGCGGATTATGAGGATATGCCGGAGCATCTCATCAATGCGGTCATCGCGGTAGAGGACAAGCGGTTCCGCACCCATAACGGTGTGGACTTCTTCACCACCACCAAGGCGGGTCTCAATGCCGTTCTGCAGAAGCTGGGCTTCAAGGGCTTCTTCGGCGGGGCGACTCCCGGCGGCTCCACCATCACCCAGCAGGTCGTCCGCAACATCACCGACGACCGCGCCAGCGACGGCGCCGCGGGCTACGCGAGAAAGCTCCGGGAGATTTTCCGCGCCCTCAATCTGGAAAAACACGCGACCAAGCCGCAGATCATGGAGACCTACCTGAACCTTGCGAGCTTTTCCCGGAACTGCTCCGGAATTCAGGCGGCGGCCAATGTCTTTTTCGATAAGGACGTTTCGGAGCTGACGGTGGCAGAGTGCGCCACCATCGTCGGCACCACCAAGAATCCTACCCAGTATGATCCCTATACCAAGTGGGAAAACAACCAGAACCGGAAGGAGCATATCCTCGGCCTCATGCTGGAGCAGGAGCTGCTCACCAAGGCGGAATACGACGAGGCCATGGCGCAGGAGATCGTTCTCTCCCACACCGAAAATTCCAACGCCACCATTCAGAGCTGGTTTATGGACTATACCATTGAGGAAGTCTGTGAGGATCTCGCCGAGAAATACGGCTACACTCCCGAGGAAGCCTATCAGCAGCTCATTTCCGGCGGCTACCGGATCTACACCACCTGCGATCCCCGCGTGCAGGATATCCTGGAGGACTTTTACAGCAATCTGGAGGGCTTCCCGCCCGTTTCCAATGAGGTGTACCCGGAATCCGCCTTCGTGATTACAGATACCAGCGGAGGCATTAAGGGCATCGTGGGCTCCAACCGCCCGAAGGAGGGCAACCGCCTGTGGAACCGCGCCTCCGATACCACCCGTCAGCCCGGTTCGACCATCAAGCCGATCTCCTCTTATGTGCTGGGCATCGAAAAGGATATCATCACCTATTCCACCCTGATCGAGGATCGGCAGGTGGTCATCAATCCCGACCCGGTCACCTTTTCCCAGCCGTTCTGGGCGCCGCACAACTATTATAACGGCTTCAAGGGCTTTGTGACGGTGCAGCACGCGCTGCAGCGCTCCATCAACAGCATCCCGGTGCAGCTGGCGCAGAAGCTGGGCACCACGACCATGTATAACTTCCTTAAATCCAATCTGGGACTGGAGACCCTCACCAACAGCGACGACGCTTACAGCCCGATGGCGCTCGGTTCTCTCACCAATGGTGTGACGCTGGTGGATATGGCGGGGGCCTATCAGATGTTCGGCAACGGCGGCACCCGTACGGAGCCGTACAGCTATACCAAGGTCGTGGATACCTACGGCAATGTGATTCTGGAAACCAACACGGTACCCATTCGGGTCATTTCACCGGAGACGGCGGACATTATGAGCAGGATCATGCGGACCGTTACCGTTCAGGGCGGAACCGGCGTGCTGGCCGGTATGCCGAACGGCATCCCCACCGCAGGTAAGACCGGTACCACCGATGACGATGTGGACCAGTGGTTCATCGGCGTGACCCCCTACTATGTCGGCGTTTGCTGGGTGGGCTTTGATGACCGCTATGTGACCGACGACGATGGCAACATTGTTTACAGGTACGGAAAACCCGTTCCGAATACCGTTCGCTGCGGCAACCCGCCTCCCCCCACCATCTGGCGGAAGGTGATGACGAAGGTGCATGAGGGCGCCACCGGCAAGCAGTTCCCGACCAGCCCGGACGTGGTCGCGCTGCAATACTGCACCGAAACCGGTATGCTGGCAGGCCCCGGCTGCTCCAATACCGCGGTGGGCTACTATAAGAAGTCCAACCTGCCCCCCACCTGCTCCTACCATAACGGCGGCTACGATTCCAATATCCCGCTGGCCGGTTCCGACGCGGCGTCCTGCGGCGTCACCTACCCCGACCAGTACCTGACCGATGCGTACTACCTGCAGCAGGCGTTCCGGAAGAACGCCCGTGTGGCGGGAGATACCATCTCGGTGCGGGAGGCGGTGGAAATGGCGCAGAACGGCGTCACGAACTGGGATTATTTCCTTTCCTCCTCCTACTATGAGCGCTATGCGCACCGCTTAAAGTCCGGCGTGGTGGAATGAGAAAGCCCCGTTTAAGGCCATAAAAAGAATAAAATACCCGGACAGTTTTTCTGTTCGGGTATTTTTGTGTCATGAAAAAGCTCCCCCGACCGCGCGGCCGGAGGAGTTTTCTTTTTTCTTTTGGGGGAAAAGGCCCCGCTCCCGCCCGGGGAGGGGCGGCCTTTCGCCGATGGCAGAAGCCATGCCGGCGGTTTTGGGACGGCGGGGAAGCGATGGCCGGGGCGGCCCGGTTTGCAGGCGGTGGGGCCGTGGGGCGGGTTTCATCGCCTCCGGAGC
>JAHHSN010000030.1 GCA_020025195.1 Angelakisella sp. | reverse complement strand
GTTTAAGCCTATGGGTTTCGCCATGCAGTTCTCTGCATCACACAGCCTTAAAGCCCCCTCCCCGCGGAGGGGGTTGGGGGGAGCGCGAGAGATTAGCTTTGAACCAAGCGCGCCGTACTTCCCCGGCCTCCGCAAAGGTCGGAGCGCGCGAAAGCGCAAAAAAACCGAACCGAGGAAGTCCCTCCTCGCGAAAGAAAAAGCGCCCTTTCCCCTGGAAAAGCGCAAAAAAATAAGCGGACCCGAGGCCTTTTGAGGCCGGGGACCGCTTTCTTTTTTATGCTGCTGGGGGAAAAGGCTCAAAGTCCGCAGTCAAATTCCCGGAGACGGCGGGAGAGGGCGGCGATGGGAAGACCCATCACGTTATAGAAGTCGCCGCGGATGCCTGCCACCAGAAGCGCGCCCGCCCCCTGAATGCCGTAGGCGCCCGCCTTGTCGTAGGGCTCCGGGAGGGAGCAGTACCGCTCAATCTCCTCCGGGGAGAGGGGATAAAAGGTGACCTCCGTCTCCTCGTGGAAGGTGAGCGCCTTTTCCCGGGAAAGGAGGGTGACCCCGGTGCAGACCCGGTGGGTCTTTCCAGATAGCGCGGAGATCATCCGCACCGCCTCCTCGTGAGAGTGCGGCTTTCCGAGGATGTGTCCCGCGAGAAAAACCACGGTGTCCGCGCCGAGTACCAGCGCGTTTTCCGGGTCGGGGAGCCGCCCGAAGACCGCCTCGGCCTTGCGGCGGGAGAGAAGCTCCACCGCCTCGTCGGGCGGGATGCCCTCCGGCAGACTTTCGTCCGCGTCCGCGGTCTGCACGGTAAAATGGGGAGTGATGACCGAGAGAAGCTCCCGGCGGCGGGGAGAGCCGCTCCCCAGAATGAGCTGTTTCATAAAAAAGACCTCGCTTTTCGCGCTTAATGGGGGGCTTTTAGGCCTTCCCGGTGGAGCCAAAGCCCCCGCGGTCGGGACCGCCGAGCGCCTCGCACTCCAGAAATTCAATGGGCGGCTGGTGCTCCATGATGCGGAACTGCGCCACCCGGTCATTGAGCTCTATGCGGCAGTCGCGGGTCGCATAGACCGGGAGCTTCCATTCGTCGCCGTCGCCGGAGAAGCTTTCATCCACCACGCCCACCGAATTGGTCTGTAGGATGCCCCAGTTCTTAAAGGTGGAGCTGCGGGGCGCAATGTGGGCTTCGTAGCCCTTAGGGAGAGCCATCGCAACGCCAAGGGGAATGAAGGCGAATTCGCCGGCCTTTAGCTCCATGGTCTTGGCGGCCCGAAGGTCGATCCAGTCGCTTTTGCCGTCAATGTAGCGGAGCTTTTCGATTTGGTCCGAGAGATAATGAATCTTGATCTGGGGCATGGGGGTTCCTCCTAGTGTTCAGTGTAATTCGGGAATGGAAAAACGTTTTGCGGGAGACTTCCGCGGAAAATCCTCTTATTTAAGACCCCGGTAATAAAGCCCGCGGGTAAAGGCGCCGGCGGGCTTGCCGCCGCTCTCATAGAGGAGAAGGATCTTTTCACATTCCGCCGCCGTCTCGGTGGTAAAATAAAGGGTCAGAAAGTCGGCAAAGCGCCACTCCGGGAGACGGTCGGAGAGGAAAAGCGGCTGGGGATTGAGGAGCTGGGAGTACTCCCGCCGGTGGCAGAGAAGCGGAAACGTATTCCCCCGCCGGTCCTGAAGCTCATTCACCCCGCGGCAGGCGCCGCAGCCGTTTCGGCCCTTGCCGGGGCAGTTGCGGTAGGTCATAAGGGGCAGGTGGCCGTAGGCGATGACGCCGATGGGAATGGGGGAAACCATCCGCTGGGCGGCGCCGCGCTCCCCCTCAAAGGAGAGGGTCGCTTCCCCGCAGCCGAGGGCAGCCGCCGCGCGGAGCGCTTCGGAATTGAGAAGGTTGAGGGAGTAGTCGCCGGTCACAAAAAAGTCGAGCTCTCGTGCCAGCGCCGCCGTCCCGAGGTTCCCGGCCACGACCCGGTTGACCCTGAGGGCCTTGAGCTTCCGGAGGTCCTCCCGGAGGGCGTCCTCCCGGAGGGGAGAGACCAAGAGCGGAAGCTCCGCCGAAAGGCGCTCCCCGAGCCGCGCGGCCAGCTCCGGCTCCCGGAGAACCTCTGCAAGGGGCAGGGAGAGCCGCCCGCCCCCCGCCCGCAGGGCGGGGGGGATCTGCGCCGCCGCCCGGAAGCGGCAGCGCAGATCCGGCGCACCCCTTTGGGGGCGCGCCGCGGGCGGCTCGGAGCCCGGTCCCGCGGTTTCGTTATAAGGGTGAGGCGCCACCCGGCCGCGCTCGGCGGCGAGGGCCTCCAGGGCCTCCTTCCGCAGGCGGTTGAGCGCCGACTGCGGAAGCCGAAGCCCCTCCTCCAGCCGGCAGGTGAGAGAGGAAAGGGTAAAGGGCGTCCCGCCGCACTTTTCCAGCGCCCTTTGGCAGAGCGCCTCGTCGGTGGGGCGGTTCTCTGCCTTTTCCGGGCAGTCGCCCGTCACCGTTACGGTGCGGCTCCCGTCCGAAACAGAAAGCCTCACCGGCTCCCTTTCTTTCAGGGTCAGCTCCATCGTGACCGGGACCCTTCCCACCTCGTTTCGGGTGAGGGCGCCGAGGGAGGAAAGCACCTCCGCCGTCGCCGCCACGTCCTCCCGGGAGCGGACGCCGAACATCCGAAGATCCCGCTCGCCGGTGTAGTAGCCGTCTGTAAAACCGCTCCGCGAAAAAACCGCCGAAAGGGCGGCAAGATCCGGTGTTTTTCCGGCCAGCGCTTCCCGGCAGGCGGTTACCGCCGCCGCCACATATTCCGGGCGCTTGAGCCGTCCTTCAATCTTGAAGGAGGCGACGCCGAGGGCGGCGAGGTCCGGCAGACGGTCGGTCAGGGTGAGATCCTTGAGGGAGAGGGCGTATTCCCGCCCGTGGCTCTTAAAGTTGAGGCGGCAGGGCTGGGCGCACTGCCCGCGGTTGCCGCTGCGCTCCCCCAGAATGCCGGAAAGATAGCACTGCCCGGAGACGCTCATGCAGAGGGCGCCGTGCACAAAGACCTCGGTGCGAAGGGAGGTCCCCGCCGCGATGGCGGCGATCTCCTCCCGGGTCAGCTCCCGGGCGAGCACCACCTGCTCGAACCCCATCTCCTCCAGTACCCGGCAGCCCGCGAGGTTATGCACCGTCATCTGGGTGCTGCCATGGAGGGGCAGGGTGGGGCAGAGCCGGCGCGCCAGAGCGGCCATGCCGAGGTCCTGCACGATGACGCCGTCGGCACCCGCCGCGGCCACTGCTGCGAGGGAACGCTCCCAGAGGGGGATCTCCCGGTCGGTGACGAGGGTGTTGAGGGTCACATAGACCCGGACCCCTCTGGCGTGGCACCACGAAACCGACTGGAGGAGCAGCTCCGGGGTGAAGTTTTCGGCGCCGGCCCGCGCGTTAAAATCGGAAAGCCCGAGATAGACGGCGTCCGCCCCGCAGAGGACGGCGGCACGCAGCTGCTCCGGACCGCCCGCGGGCGCCAGCACCTCCGGCTTAAAATGCTTCGTCATGGGAACCATAGTCACTGAAGGCGGTCTGACCCAGCCGGCGAAGCTCCTCGTCCTGACTGCGGGCGGCGGAGGATTCCCGGAGATAGCTGGTCAGCTGACTGCGGAGATTGGAGGCGGATTCCTCGCTTTTCTTCAGCTCGTCCATCAGGTTGAGGGCCAGCAGTGCCGCGGTATCGAGGGCGGAGAGGGAGGGATTCCCGTCCCGGATCTCCGAGACCTTGAGCGCGATGCGGTCCTCCAGTGAGCGGACCCATGCCTCGGAGTCGTCGGTGGTAATATAATAGGTGTTTTCCATTACCGTTACTTTATATCGGTTCATGAAACGGCCTCCTTATTGAAAATATAAATATTCCGTTTGTCCCCCGGAAAAGAAAGGGGGGATCCCCTCTATTATAATATAGATAGAGGTCGGAAAAAAGGGGGTTTTTCGGCGCTGGGCGCGGAAATGGGGGAAGGGTGTTAAGAAAGCGGGAATTCCTTGTAAAATAATTAACAAAGCAGACAACAAAGTGTTGAATGTTATGCGAAATCCGATATAATAAGAAGTGGAAACCCCCAACCTCTCCGGGAGGCCGCGCCGCCCGGGAAAGCAGAACTTAGTTAGGAGTGAAGCGCATTATGACAGGTGGAGAAGTGAAAGCCGCCATCGAAAACAAACTCACCAATGTACTGGAGGTAAAGCCCACTGCCGCATCGGACGAACAGCTCTATAAAGCCTCGGCGCTGGTGCTGCGCGATCTCATGGTTGCGAAGCGTCACGCCTTCCGGGAAAAATCCATCGCCGCCGGGCAAAAGAGAGTGCACTACCTCTCGATGGAGTTCCTGATGGGAAAGAGCTTCAAGAACAGCCTTTATAACCTCGGGCTGGTAGACGCCTTCACCGAGGCGCTGGCCGCTTTCGGCACCAGCCCCGAAAAGCTCTACCTCTGCGAGCCGGACCCCGGCCTCGGCAACGGCGGTCTCGGCCGTCTGGCCGCCTGCTATCTTGACGGTCTCGCGACCGACGGATACTACGGCACCGGGTACAGCATCCTTTATGAATACGGCATCTTCAAGCAGAAAATCAAGGACGGCGCCCAGACCGAGCTGCCCGACTACTGGCTCCCCGGCGGGGAGATCTGGCTTCGCCCCTCCCCCGAGCACGCGGTGGAGGTGCGCTTCGGCGGCAAGCTCCGGGAGACCTGGGATCAGGGCCACCTGATGCAGCGCTATGAGGACTATGATACCGTCATGGCCGTTCCCTATAATATGTATGTCTCGGGCTACGATTCCGAGGCGGTCTCCATCCTTCGCCTCTGGAAGGCGGAAAGCCCCGGCATTGATATGGCCTGCTTCAATCGGGGCGATTACCTCGGCGCCTTCCGCAAGAAGGCATATGCCGAGACCATCAGCAAGATCCTCTATCCCAATGACAACCACACCGAGGGAAAGCTCCTGCGTCTGCGCCAGCAGTATTTCCTCGCCTGCGCCTCCATTTCGGAGATCACCCGGAGCCATATGGAGCGCTACGGCACCATGGAGAACTTCCATGAGAAGAACGCCATCCATATCAATGACACCCATCCCACCCTCGCCATTCCGGAGCTGATGCGCGTCCTGATGGACGACTGCGGTTACAGCTGGGAAAAGAGCTGGGAGATCGTCCGGGGGACCTTTGCCTATACCAACCACACCGTCATGGCGGAGGCGCTGGAAAAATGGGAGATCCCGCTCTTTGAGGAGCTTCTGCCCCGCATCTACCAGATCGTTCTGGAGATCGACCGGCGCTGGAACGAAACCATGCGTGAGGAGTTCCACTGTCCGCCCGAGGACATCGCCCGGATGCAGATCCTCCGGGACGGCAAGGTGCATATGGCAAACCTCTGCGTGGTGGCGAGCCACAGCGTGAACGGCGTCTCCAAGCTCCACAGCCAGATCATCAAGGACGATGTGTTCCACGGCTTCTACAAGATCTGGCCGGAGAAGTTCAAGAACGTGACCAACGGCATCGCCGCCCGCCGGTGGCTGATGCAGTCCAATCCCCGCCTGCATGATTTCATCAAGGCGCGGATCGGCGCGGACTATCTCCATGACTTCGGAAAGCTCTCGGAGCTTCGGGCCTTTGCGGAGGACGAGGCGAGCCTTAGGGAGCTTGCGGAGATCAAGCACCTCAATAAAGTGGACTTTGCCCGCTTCCTTAAGGAGGACCGCGGCGTCACCGTCAACCCCGATTCGCTTTTCTATGTGCAGGTCAAGCGTCTCCACGAATACAAGCGGCAGCACCTCAATGCCCTGCAGATCTTAAGCCACTATCTCACCATCAAGGCGAACCCCGACGCCGAATTTAAGCCCCGCACCTATCTCTTCGGTGCGAAGGCGGCGCCCGGCTACGACCTCGCCAAGAAGATCATCAAGTTTATTAACGACCTCGGCCGGATGATCGAGAACGATCCCGACGTCCGGGGACGGCTCAAGGTGGTCTTTATCGAGGAGTACAACGTCACCATGAGCGAGCGCCTCATGCCCGCGAGTGAGGTCAGCTGTCAGATCAGCCTGGCGGGAACCGAGGCAAGCGGCACCGGCAACATGAAGCTGATGCAGAACGGCGCCATGACTCTCGGCACCATGGACGGCGCGAATGTCGAGATCCACGAGCAGGTGGGGGATGAGAATATCTTCATCTTCGGCATGAGCACCCCCGAGGTGGAGGCCGTGAAGGAGCGCGGGTATCATCCCTCTGAGGCGATCGCGAAGAGCCCCCGCCTGCAGGAGCTGCTCGCCTTTATGGAGCGGAAAGAGAACCCGGAGAGCTTCTGGATGCTGGCGAATCACCTCCGCCAGAACGACCAGTATATGGCGCTGGCGGACTTTGACAGCTACGCCGCCGCCGAAAACCGCGCCGCGGACATTTACTTTAATGATCCCATGCGCTGGCAGCGGATGTCTCTCATGAATATCGCGGGGGCGGGAATCTTCTGCGCCGACCGTGCCATCCATGACTACGCGAGACTCATCTGGGACCTCGATAAATAAGAACGAGCTTTAAGATAGGGGAAGCCCTTCCTGCTTTGGGGGAGCCTCCCCTTTTCCCCGTTTGGGCGGGGAAGCAGGAGGAGGAGAAAACAGAGTGTTCAACAGCTTGATGACCGAATATAAGACCCCCTTCGGGGCGGTGGCGGCGGGAGAGCCGGTGCATCTTCGGGTGCGGCTTCCCAAAAGCGACCTCAGGGCCCCCCGGCTCACGGTTTTTCGGGCAGGGGAGGGGACTCCTCTCTGCACGCTGGAGTGCCTGCGCTCCGAGGGCGGCAGCGGCTGCTGGGATTACCGGGTGATCTACACCCCCCGGGAGCCCGGACTCTATTTCTACCGCTTTCTTCTCTCGGCGGAGGGCGGCGAGATCATGCCGCTCCACCGGCATCCGGACGGCTCCGCCGGCTGGGGGGACGGCCCCCTCTGGCAGCTCACCGTCTTTGACCCCGCCTTCCATACCCCCGAGCGCTTCAAGGGACGCACGCTCTATCAGATCTTCCCCGACCGCTTCCATAAGAGCGGGGAGGAGCATCCCGGCGTTCCCGATGACCGCAAGCTCCACGCGGGCTGGAACGAGCGCCCGCAGAGCGTCCCCGACCCGGACGGCGTGTTCCGCTGCAACGATTACTTCGGCGGCGACCTTAAAGGCATCACCGAAAAGCTGGATTACCTCGCGTGGCTGGGGGTGGAGGCGCTCTACCTCAATCCCATCTTTGAGGCGCACAGCAACCACCGCTACAATACCGCCGACTATAAAAAAATAGACCCCATGCTGGGGACGACCGAGGACTTTAAGACCCTCTGCGAGGAGGCGCACCGCCGCGGGATGCTGGTCATTCTGGACGGCGTCTTTAACCACACCGGAAGCGACAGCATCTACTTTAACCGGGAGGGACGCTACGGGGAGGGCGGCGCCTACCGCGACCCCGAAAGCCCCTATCACGGCTGGTACAACTGGAGAGACTTTTCAAAGCGGGACTACGACAGCTGGTGGGGCTTTCTCACCCTGCCCAATGTCAATGAGCGCTCGGAAAGCTACCGGGAGTTTATCTGCGGGGAGGACGGCGTCCTGCGGCACTGGCTGCGTCTGGGAGCGGACGGCTGGCGCCTGGACGTGGTGGATGAGCTGCCCGATTTCTTTGTGAAGGAGATCCGGGCGGCGGTGAAGGCGGAAAATCCCGACGCCCTCCTCATGGGGGAGGTCTGGGAGGACGCCTCCCGGAAGCAGAGCTACGGCGAGCAGCGGCAGTACCTCATGGGGGAGGAGCTGGACAGCGTGATGAACTATCCCCTGCGAACCGCCCTCCTGCGCTTTTTAAGAGAGGGAAACGGGCAGGCGCTCCATGATTCCCTCTGGTCCCTTCTGGAAAACTACCCGTGGGAGGTCACCCAGTGCCTGATGAACGGCCTCTCCGGACACGATATTCCCCGCGCCATCACCGCCCTCGGCGGCCTCCCGCAGGAGAGCCACGACCGCGACTGGCAGCGGGAGCATAATATCCTTTCGGTCGGGCAGTATTACCGCGGGCGCCAGCTTCTCATGCTGGGCACCATGATGGTGATGTGCTGGCCGGGCTGTCCCGCTGTTTATTACGGCGACGAGGCGGGTCTTACCGGCTATTCCGACCCCTTTAACCGCGGCCCCTTCCCTTGGGGGGAGGAGGACACGGGGCTTCGGGAGTGCTTTCGTCAGATGATCCATCTGAGACGGGCCCACCCCGCCCTCCAAAAGGGCGAGGTCATCCCTCTTTCCTTCGGGCAGGATACCGCCGCGTGGCTCCGCCGGGACCAAAACGAAACCCTCGGTTTTGCCGTGAACCGCGGTTATGCCCCCTGGGGACTGCCCTTTTCTCCCGGAGGGACGCCGCTTTATACCATCGGGTCGCTGGAGGGGAACACCCTCATGGGCGAATCCGCCGTTCTCTGGCGGCTGTGAGCCCGGAAAGGAGACGATATGAAGAATCCATCTTCCCAAAATAAAAAAAATTCGGCCACGCTCCTTCTCTGGTGCGTTATCGGCGTCATTTTAATCGGCTCGGTGGTTTGGCTTCTTCTGCCGAAAAACGAAACCGCCGACGTGACAGCCCAGCTCTGGGTGGAGGGCGAACTGAAGCAGAGCATTTACCTCCCGGAGGCGGACGACGGCGATTTTACTCTGGAGGAGTACGGGCATAACGTTACGCTCTCCATCCAAGACCACGCCATCCGCTTTCTGGAATCGGACTGCCCCGATCACCGGTGCGTCAAGAACGGCTGGCTTCGCCGGGTAGGGGATCAGTCCACCTGTCTGCCGAACCGTGTATCGCTCATTCTGGTGGAGAGCGACACCGTCGGGGTGACCCTGCCGGGCTAATATGTTTATTCTTTTCTGAGATTTTGCGCAGGCGCACGAAAGCCCCTCCTTTTGTGAGGGGCTTTTTAGTTCAAAATTTTTGGACGTGCTCATAAAATAAAATGAAAACAAAACAGCCATGAGGACGCTATACTTATTGTGAATAATATATTGAAATTTTAGATAAAATTTTCTAATATAAGAAAGAAGAAGGGAAGTGCTGGTGTTGATTGTACCTAACTTGTTTTGGATGGTTTATATGAATCTTGAAAAAGAAGTCTTAACACTTTCTGATTATGTTTTATTTTCAGATGACCAAATGGAGGTTTATTCTACGCGCATTGCGGATTTACTTGTTCGCTGCGTTATTGAGATAGAATCTATTTCAAAAGAGATATACAAATTAGAGGGCGGGAATATGGAGCCTGTTGATAAAGAGGGCAAACCTAGAACTTTATATTTTGATACAGATTGCTTGAACTATCTAGAAGATAAATGGAGTATAACAAAAAAGACTGTTATAATAAGTGCTCCGTCCTTTTCCTTAAGCCCCGATAACTGCACTATAACGCCATTGGAGAGAGCGAATAAAAACGGCACTCATGGAGCAAAATGGAAGAAAGCATATCAGGCATTAAAACATGACAGGATTAATTCTTTGGAGCAGGCTACAATCCGGAATTTATTATATGCACTAGGCGCATTATATATTTTAAATCTTTATTACAAGAATGAAGTAATCCCGCTATGGGATTCTTTTGCTAACACAAAGCAGAATATACAGGCTGGTTCAAGTATTTTTTCTACCTGTCTATACCATGCAAATAATATTGATTTGTCTGTAAATATGTGTGATGGCTCAATTAACAACTATTCGGGAGAAAATAGAGAAAACGCAATATACATAGTTAAATTTACCAATAAAGATTTTAAAGCAATTCACCAGAAAATATGTGAAGACTTAAATTGCGGGTTAACAAAGTTTACGAATCCGCATAATTTTAAGAAGTTTTTAGACGCTCATCAGCAGTTTAAAGGTCCCGATTTTGAGGGGAAAACTCCAGCGGAAATAGCAGCGCTATGGGGAGACACCAATATAATTCTCGAGTATTCAGATAATTCATATCTTGGAGCAGTGCGAATCGCACGACTGGTAGCGGTATTGAATAAGGAAATGGACATATACCCCAAATTGATAAGTGCACCCGAAAAAATATCGTTGGGGGCAGGGTTTCATAGTGCGCTTGGATTAAATTTCCGATCTTAAAGTTCGCGCAAAAGGGCAAAGAAACCCCTTGACAAACCCTGCGGGGGCGGCTATAATAATAGAGCTGTTCCATAGACAGCAGGCACGCCTTGGGCGTGTAAATGGTTTGCAAAACCGGCCTGCCGAGGAAATGAGTCAACTGAATTCAACTTCCGCGATGTTTCACCGCGGGGAATGATGAGCTCTTTCCAAGGTATGTTGGAAAGAGCTTTTTTGGTTTCCCCGAAGGTTCCTTAAATTCTAATGGGAGGTGAAACATTTTGCCTAACGCTAATGTTCTCAAACAGAAACAGGAGCAGGTTGCTGCTCTGGCTGAAAAGATCAAAAATTCCGCAGCCGGCGTTCTCGTTGACTACCGTGGTATCACCGTAGCCGATGACACCAAGCTGCGTCGTGAGCTGCGTGAGGCGGGCGTGCATTATGCTGTTATCAAGAACAACATCCTGCGCCGCGCCGCTGAAGAGGCCGGTCTGGGTGAGCTTACCCAGCATATGGCCGGTACCACCGCGTTCGCGTATTCCGAGGAGGATCCCATCGCCGCCGCTAAGATCCTGAACAAGTTCGCGGAGGATTCCAAGGGCAAGTTCCAGATCCGTGCCGGTTATATGGATGGCGCACCCCTCGATCAGGCCGGCGTTGTCGCCGTCGCCAAGCTGCCCGGCAAGCAGGAGCTCCTCACCATGCTCTGCATGGCTCTCAATGGCAACATCCGCGGCCTTGCTGTCGCTCTGGATGCCGTTCGCGAGAAGAAGGAGACCGAGGCCGCCTAAGACCTCACGCTTTTCCGGTCCATCCCCAATTTTATTTTACAGGAGGATTTTGAATCATGGCTGATATTGCTAAGTTTATTGAAGAAATCAAAGCCCTCTCCGTTATGGAGCTGGCTGATCTCGTTAAGGCGATCGAGGAGGAGTTCGGCGTTTCCGCTGCGGCTCCCGTTATGGTCGCCGGTCCCGCTGCCGGCGCTGCTGCTGCCGACGAGAAGACCGAGTTCGACGTTGTTCTGGTTGACTGCGGCCAGTCCAAGATGGGCGTTATCAAGCTCGTTAAGGAGCTGACCGGTCTTGGCCTCAAGGAAGCCAAGGACCTCGTTGACAACGCTCCCAAGCCCCTTAAGGAAGCTGTTTCCAAGGCTGAGGCCGAGGAGATGCAGAAGAAGCTGGAGGAAGCCGGCGCTAAGGTCGAGCTTAAGTAATCCGGTTTTCGCACGGGAACAAACCAAAAAGCCAAACCAAACTACCGAGAAGCGTCCCTGCCGCACCCGCGGCGGGGGCGCTTTTTTGGTGCGTTTCCGGCAAGCTCAATCGGTGGGTGGAACCTCTAAAAAGCGGGAAACAAGTCCCCGGGGTGACAAACTCACAGAAATGGGAAAAAACGACCTACAATATTAGTAACCGTTATTGACATGTTGCAAAAAGATGGATATAATGAAGATGAAATAAGAAATCACCCGTCTTTTATTAGGAGGTAACCAATATGAAACTGTCTGAAATGCCGAACTTCCAGCTTCCCGCCGGTGGCCCCACCGGAGCAATCGAGCCGAGCGCCCTCTTTAACTTCTCCTACGGGCTTTTTGTCCTCACCGCCCGGGAGGGGGAGAAGGACAACGGCTGCATCATCAATACCGCGCTGCAGATCACCACAGACCCGCAGCGCATCAGCATCGCCGTCAATAAGGCGAACCACACCCACGATATGATCGCCCGCACCGGCGTCTTTAACCTCTCCATCCTCACCGAGGAGGCGCCCTTTGACCTCTTTAAGCGCTTTGGCTTCCAGAGCGGCCGTGACGTCGATAAATTCGAGGGACTGGCGGGCGTGGAGCGCAGCGAAAACGGGCTCAACTACCTCACCGAGGCCGCCAATACCGTCCTTTCCGGGAGGGTCGTCGCCTCCGTAGACTGTGGCAGCCACACCGTGTTCTTTGCCGAGGTGACCGAGGCGAAGGCGCTTTCCAAGGCGCCCTCCGTCACCTATGCCTATTACTTTGCCCATATCAAGCCCAAGCCCCAGCCTCAGCCCGCAAAGAAGAAGGGCTGGATCTGCAAGATCTGCGGCTATGTCTATGAGGGTGAGGAACTTCCCGCCGATTTCATCTGCCCCATCTGCAAGCACGGCGCGGTCGATTTCGAGCCGCTGCCCTGATGGAAGCCTTTCGGGAGCGGCACACCGCCGCGGAGGGCCGCTTTGCCCTGATGAAAGACCAAGCCGAGGCGGGCTACCTCACTTATGTTCGGAAGGACGGGGTGATGGTGATCGAGCACACCGTGGTTTCGGAGGACTTTCGGGGGCAGGGCATTGCCGGGCGGCTGGTGGAGCGGGCCGCCGCCTATGCGAGGGAGCAGTCCCTCCGGGTGGAGCCGCAGTGCAGCTACGCCCGCCGCTTTCTGGAAAGGGAGGAGCGCTTTTGTGACCTCCTGACCGGGCCCTGAAAAAAGAATCATCCGTTTTAAGAAAAAAGAGCGGCTCTGCGATGGCAGAACCGCTCTTTTGGCGTGAGGCCGGCTTGGGGAAGCGGAAAAGTCCGCCCCTCCTTCGGCCTTGCTCACACGCCGCCGCCTTTCCCTGCGGTGGAGCAGCCGCTCAAACGGTTCGCGGTAGGAGCTGAATCCCAGCGGATGGGGGCTGCCTTCATGAAACAGGAAGGATGATAAAGAGGGAGCATGAGCTTAGCTTGGCAGGGAACGAGAAACCGGCTTCTGGCACGGCGGAAGAAATCTTAAAATGTCAGAATAAAAGCAGAACGCCACGAGAAATCCGGAGCGATTTTCTCACCGTGTTCTGCTTTTTCCTTTGGGGGGAGGCGTCCTTCTGCCCGCGGCCTGCCGGGTGGGTGCGGGGCGGCTGCCCGCGAAACCGCCCCGGCGGTTTCGCGTAGGCGGGAGCCCCTCCGGGGCTCCCGCCGGAGGGCGCGGACGCGCCCGGCAGCCGCCCCCTTCCCGACGCCCGCCGTCCATCACCGCCCATCCATCCCCCGAAGCGCAAAAAAGACCGCGGGCAGAAAGGCTGCGCCCGATAAGATGCTTTGGAGATACCGAAAAGAAAACCGAAGTGCATCCGATTTTGATACACTCCGGTTTTTTTATAAACTATTAGATCGCTTGGAACAGGCTGCACGCGTTTGGCGTATTCGTCGTTCCTTTTCGAGGATCACAGCAGGAAGTAAAACAGAGCCATAAGTGGGGCGGTAAGGAAGAAAGCGGACAGCGTCATTCAATGGACGGCTTTCGGCTAAGAAAAGCCTTTTCAAGAGAACAAATCCACTTTTCTGCTGCATCAAAGGTGAAATTTAACAGGGCTTCTGAGTAGGCTAAATAGGCTTCCGGATGCTCTTCTTTCATCCATAACAAGCTTTTCTTGGGCCCTTTATAATCTTGGTGCATGATTTCGCAGAAGATTTCCAAGCTGTCGACCAGCAGCCAATGCCATCGATAAGCGCCTTCTGCATCGCCGCGCTTGGTTCGCAGCAGCATTTTTTTGCACCATTCGATATCCTTTTGGATTTCATTGTCCGCCTTTCGGGGCAGGCTTTCAATATACTTTACAACCTGAGATCTTAATTTTTTACCAAATTCGTTTGTATCCCAAACGACAATGCCATCGCTGATTTGCAGAAAATCAGCATAGGAGACATTATCCTGAAAGCAATCCTCCGAATAAACAAATATGTCCAACCGGATCCCGCCGACAACTGAAATATCGTGATAATTTTCATGCTGTTTTGAAATGACCAATGCATCAAAATCGCTGTTGGCGTTATGGGATCCGTCCGCATAGGATCCGTAAACAATAATGGAGATGGGATTGTATTTTTGAATTAAATAGTTGATCACTTGCTCCATGATGCTGTATTCCCTGTCTCTCAAGGTTTATCTGTTCCATCAATTTGGGCCGGGCTGATTGCCCGTAAAGACAAAATCTTCGCGCTGTCTTTGCGGACATACTGTTTCTCTCCATATTAAAGCAGAAACAGCCCCTAAAACCTTTTGCAAAAGGCTTCCTTAGAGGGGATGCCCTGAACCCACGGCCTTGGTTTTTGGGTTTTCCGGCTTACCGGAAGGAGAGAAGCTCCGCGACTTCCTTGCGGCGGGGAGCGGGGGTCTCCTCCGCGGCGGAGTAGCCGATGGCGATGAGGGCGGAGACCGTCTCATTCTCGGGGACGGAAACCAGCTCCGCCACCTTTTTGTCATCAAAGATTCCCATGATGACGCTCGCGACTCCGGCGTCGTGCGCGGCGAGGCAGAAGGCCTCCGCGGCGCAGCCGGCGTCAAACATCTCCCAGCGGTCGCCCTTGGAGGTGGAGAAGGAGCCGTCCCGCTCATAGCCGCAGCGCTTTCCCACGGAGGTCAGCACCACCAGCGCGGCACAGCCTTTGATAATGCCGGCGTTCCAGTCATAGCCCAGAACGCCCTCAGCCGCTACCTTTTCGATGAGCGGACGGGATTCCACCACGATGTAGCGGGGGGTCTGGGTATTCTTCCAGGAGGGCGCGAAGCGGGCGGTCTCCACAATGGATTCCAGCACCTCCCGGGCAACGGGCTCATCCTTGAACTGACGGATGCTGCGGCGGGTCTTGATACATTCCTTTGCGTTCATAAGTTACCTCTTTCTTTCTGTGTCAGGGGTTGGGGTGAACGGGATCAACATTATTTTTGGGGCGGAGCTTGTTCCTCTGCCTCTTTTTGAGCTTCGGCGTCCCGCTCCTCAAACTGCTTTTTCACCGCCTCCATGTTTTCCCACCACGGATGCAGCTCGCTGTAATCCGGCTCGGGGTTTTCGGAGACGTCATCGCCGATGAGGGTGGTGGCGTTGCAGGAGACGAGATAGAAGGCGGCGAGCACCACGGAAACGATGCTCTGCCAGGCAAAGCCTACCTGCCAGAAGGCCGCGAGGCCCGCGACGAGCGAAAGAAAATCGAGAAGCGGCACGAGGGAACGGGGTTTCCCGAGGAGGCCGAACACCCCGCCGAGCAGGAGCAGCACGCCGCCCGCGGCATAAATCACTTTCCCGAGGGGGAAATCCGCTGGGAGGGCCAGAAGCGAAAGCGCCCAGAGCGCTCCCATAGGAATGGCGAGGATGCAGATCGGCTTAAAGAGCCGGGGCCAGTTGAATTTGCTTTCCTTCATGGATCAGTCGCCCCTTTCCCGGATGAGGATGCGGATGGGGGTCCCCTTCAGTCCGTAGGTTTCGCGGATCTGGTTTTCGAGATACCGCTGATAGCTGAAGTGGAACAGCTCCTTATCGTTGCAGAAGCAGACGAACGTGGGGGGCTTGGAGGACGCCTGCGTGAGATAGTAGATTTTGAGGCGCTTGCCCTTGTCGCTGGGGGGCTGAACCCGCGCGGTGGCATAGGCGAGAAGCTCATTGAGCTTACCGGTGGAAATGCGCAGGGCATTGGCGGCGGCAACGTCATTGATGAGCGGGAACATTTTTTCCACACGGAGTCCGGTTTTGGCGGAAATAAAGAGGAACGGCACATAGCTCATGAAGCTGAAGTCGTTCTGGAGCTTCGCCTCATATTCCTGCATGGTCTTGCTGTCCTTTTCGATGGCGTCCCACTTGTTGACCGCGACGATGCAGGCCTTGCCCTGCTCATGGGCGTAGCCCGCGATCTTGCTGTCCTGCTCGGTGAAGCCCTCCACCGCGTCAATGAGGATGATGGCAACATCGGCGCGGTCCACCGCCATATAGCTGCGCAGTACGCTGTAACGCTCGATGGCGTCCTCCACCTTGGCCTTCCGGCGGATGCCGGCGGTATCGATGAAGATATACTTGCCATATTCGTTTTCGATCATGGTATCGGTGGCGTCACGGGTGGTCCCGGCCATATCCGAAACGATGACCCGCTCCTCCTTGGCAAGGTAATTGATGAGGGAGCTTTTGCCGACGTTGGGCTTGCCGATGACGGCCACCTTGACGTACTCCTCCGGGTAATCCTCCCGGTGCTCCCAGTCGATTTTCTCCATGCAGGCGTCCAGGAGGTCGCCGGTGCCGTGACCGTGCACGCCGGAGACGGGATAGGGGTCCCCGAGACCGAGGTTATAGAATTCATAGAAATCGGCGGGGACATTGCCGGGGGTGTCGCACTTGCTGACGGCGAGCACCACGGGCTTTCCGCTTTTTTGGAGCATATGGGCGATCTCGGTATCATTGGCGGTCATGCCGGTGCGCATATCGACGACAAAGAGGATGACGTCGGCGGTATCAATGGCGATTTCCGCCTGGATGCGCATTTTCCTGAGCAGGAGGTCATCGGTTTTGGGCTCGATTCCTCCGGTATCCACCAGCATGAACTCGTGCCCGCACCACTCGGCGGGGGCATAGATGCGGTCGCGGGTGACGCCGGGGGTATCCTCCACGATGGCGAGCCGCTGACCGGAGATCTTGTTAAAAAGGGTGGACTTGCCGACGTTGGGACGGCCGACCACCGCAATGAGCGGTTTGGACATAACAGGTCACTTCCTTTTTTGGGATGATAAACGGCGGGGTCCGCCGCCTTACATGACCTCCGGCGCGGAGATCTTGAGCATGCCGAGGGTGTTCTCCAGCACCGACGCGGTGGCCCGGCAAAGCGCCGCGCGGGCGCTGCAAAGCGCCTCGTCCTCGGAAAGGACACGGCAGGTCTGGTAGAACTTGTGGTAAAGCGTCGCGACGTCCAGCACATAGCGGGTGAGGCGCGCGGGGTCGTAGGCCGCCGCCGCCGTGACGATCTCGTCCGGAAGCTGGGCGAGCTTGCGGATGAGCTCCCGCTCCTCGGGGGAGGAAAGGAGCGACTTGTCCGCCTCGAGCGGGCTGACGGTGGCGCGCCCCTCCGCCGCTACCAGCTTCAGCACCGAGCAGATGCGGGCGTGGGCGTACTGCACATAGTAAACCGGGTTGTCGCTCGACTGCTGCACCGCGAGGTCGAGGTCGAAGTCAAAGGTCGCGTTCGGCTCCCGCATATTGAAGAAGAACCGCGCGGCGTCGATCGGCACATCGTCGAGGAGGTCGGTGAGGGTGACGGCGCGGCCGCTCCGCTTGGACATCCGGTAGGGCTGGCCGTCCTTCATCAGCCGGACCAGCTGCATGAGGACGATATCGAGCTTATCGCCGTCCAGACCGATGGCGTCCATCGCGCCCTTGAGGCGGGCAACATGACCGTGGTGGTCGGCGCCCCAGACGTTGATGACGCGGTCAAAGTGCCGCTCGGCGAATTTATTGTAGTGATAGGCGATATCGGCGGCAAAGTAGGTGGGAACGCCGTTCGCGCGGACGAGCACATCGTCCTTGAGCTCCGCGATCTCCTCCTCGGTGAGGGGCTTGCCGGCCTCCTCTGCCTTCTTTTTCATCATCTTGATGTTGTTGTACCAGAGGGCGCCCTCTTTTTCATAGGCCCAGCCGTCCGCCTTCAGCTTTTCGCAGGCGCCCAGCACCTTGTTTTCGGCGTGGAGACGGCTCTCCCGGAACCAGACGTCATAGGTGATGCGGTATTTCCCGAGGTCGCGCTCCAGATTGGCGATGTTTTTGGGGAGGGCAAAGTCCACCAGGGCCTTCTGCCGCTCCTCGGAGGAGGCGGTGAGATAGCGGTCGCCGTATTCCGCGGCAAAGGCTTCGGCGTGATCGACGATGTCGAGACCCTGATAGCAGTCCTCCGGGAGGGGATGCTTGTCCTCGCCCTCAAAGTGCTGGAGATAGCGCACCTCCAGCGAGGCGCCGAATTTATTGATCTGGTTGCCGGCGTCGTTCACATAGAATTCCCGGGTGACGTCGTGGCCGCTCCACTCCAGCGCGGAGGCGAGGCAGTCGCCGATGGCGCCGCCGCGGGCGTTGCCCATATGCATGGGGCCGGTGGGGTTGGCGGAAACGAACTCCACCATGACCTTTTCGTGGCGGCCGTAGTCGCTGCGGCCAAAGGATTCTCCTTTTTCGAGAACCTCATCGAGGAGGGAGGAGAACCATTCGGGCTTCAGGTAAAAATTGATGAAGCCGGGGCCGGCAATCTCGGTTTTAAGGACCGGAAGCTCCCCAAACTGAAACCGCTCGGTCAAAATCTCGGCGATCTTGCGGGGGGCCATATGCATGGCGCGGGCGTTGACCATAGCGGCATTGGCGGCAAAGTCGCCGTGGGCGGTATCACCGGGAACCTCCACCACAAAGGGGGCGGGCTCCGCGGAGGGAAGCAGGCCCTCCTCAAAAGCGGCCCGGAAGGCGTCACGGATGACGCGGGCGAGCTGTTCCTTGGTATCGGAAAAACGGGAAATCATAGCTTGATTGTCTCCTTTGGCTTGATTTTTGTCCGGGGGAGCGCCGGGCTCCTCCTTTTGGGGCGTGGGCGAAGGGGGCAGGGCCGGCGGCCGCCGAAGCGGCGCCCCGCTGGGGGCGCCGCTTCTCG
>JAHHSN010000003.1 GCA_020025195.1 Angelakisella sp. | reverse complement strand
GCATGAAAAAGGACCGCCCCCGAAGGAGCGGTCCTTATCATAATCCAGGCTAGATTATTTGGTGGCGTTCTGGAAGAAGAAGAAGCCAAGGGGAGTGTAGTACACGCCCTTAACAGCGTCATCCATCAGATAGTGCTGAGTGTAGAAGTAGATCGGACCGAGAGCCCAATCCTGACCAATGATGAGGTTCTCAGCCTCATGCATAGCAGCCATACGCTCAGCGGGATCGGAAGTGGACATAGCCTTCTTGATCGCCGCATCATAGGCGGGATTGGAGTACTTGGCGTCGTTGTTGCCGCCGCCGGTGACCCACATATCCAGGAAGCCCATGGGATCGTTGTAGTCGTTGATCCAGCCGTTACGGGCGATCATGTAATCGCCGTCCTTACGGGTCTGAAGGAATACAGACCAGTCCTGGTTGTTGAGGGTAACGCGAACGCCGAGGCCTTCCTGCCACATCTGCTGCAGAGCCTCACCGATTGCACGGTGTCTCTCGTTGGTGTTGTAGAGATACTCAACAACGGGGAAGGTGGAACGGTCGGTGTAACCGGCCTCATCCAGGAGACGGTTGGCCTCTTCGAGGTTCTTCTTGTAGATTTCCTCAGAGGTGGGAGCCTCCCAGAAAGCGCCGCCGGTGGTACGGAAGTCAGCGCCAGCGGGATCCGCATCAGCGATACCAAAGGGTACCCAACCATTTGCGGGAACCTCACCGGTCTGAGTGATCTTTTCGGCGATGAACTTGCTGTCGATTGCCAGAGTGAAGGCTTTGCGGACGCGGGCGTCATTGAAGGGAGCCTTCTCAGTCTGATAGCAGACATAGTAGGTGCCGAGGTAGGGGAGGATCTTCATGGTGCCGTCAGCGAGGAGGGCAGGGGTCTCATCGACCGGAACGCTCTCGATGAAGTTGACCTCACCGGAACGATAAGCAGCGAGCATCGCGTTGTCATCGTCGGAGAGAATGAAGGTGAGATCCTTAATGGCAACATTGTCCTTGCCATAGTATTCCTCATTCTTGGTGAGGACGATCTTCTGGTTGTGGGTCCACTCGGTCATCTTGTACATACCGTTGCCGATGTAGGTGTCAGGAGAGAAGGTCCACTGATCGCCGGCAGACTCGATAATGTCCTTACGAACGGGCAGGTAGGTGGGGAACGCACAGAGCTCAAGGAAGTAGGGCAGGTCGGTGGAGAGGGTGACCTCGAGGGTCTTGTCATCCACGGCCTTAACCGCGAGCTTATCAATGTTGGCAGCATCCGCGTTTGCTTCCTGGAAGCCAACGATAGCGCTGAACATGTTGCTGTAGTCAGCAGCGGTCTCGGGGTTGACAGCGCGCTTCCAAGCGTACTCAAAGTCGCCGGCTACAACGGGCTTGCCATCGGACCACTTGATGCCGTCACGCAGGGTGAAGACATAGGTGACAGTGCCGTCTTCGTTGACAGTCTTCTCATACTTTTCAGCCTGACCGAGGTCCAGCTTAGCATAATTGACAGTCGCGTTGTCAACGGGCTTTTCAGAGTCGACCCATCTCATCAGACCCTCAAATACATGCTGGGTCAGAACAGCGCCGTCAACAGCGGTGTTGAGCGCGGGGTCAATGGTCTGGGGCTCAGAAGCGATGCAAACGCTCAGAGCGTCCATGTTGGCGGTGGGCTTATCGCCGCAGCCTGCCAGAGTGAGCACGGCCATTGCAAGGGCCATGATCAAAGCAAGAAGCTTTTTGCCTTTCATTTTCTTACCTCCAAAAATTTGTTATATCCAAAGCCCCGTGTGCCGGGGACAGTGATATCATACTTTGACATTTCTTTGTCAAGAAGCCTAAAAAGGCAATTGATCGCTCAAAGCGTTTTAGCGCACTGAACGATCAAAGCTAGTTTAGCGTATTATACCGCTAAAGTTGGAATTTGTAAAGAAGAATTTTCAAAAACAGGGAAAATGATGTGAAATCGGGGAAAATCAGCCGTTTTCCAGCAGATGGCACGCTGCCCAGTGACCAGGAGAGTACTCCTTGAAGGCGGGCTTCTCCATCCGGCAGCGCTCGCTGGCATAGGGGCAGCGGGTGTGGAACCGGCAGCCGGAGGGCGGATTGATGGGCGAGGGAATATCACCTTCCAGCACGATCCGCTGACGGGAACGGCTCACTTCGGGATCCGGGACCGGCACGGCGGAAAGCAGGGTCTTGGTGTAGGGGTGAAGGGGAGAACGGTTCAGCTCATAGCTCTCTGCCAGCTCTACCATGTTGCCGAGATACATAACGCCGATGCGGTTGGAAATATGACGCACAACACTCAGATCATGCGCGATGAAGAGATAGGTGAGACCGAGGTCCTGCTGCATATCCTCCAGCATATTAACGACCTGAGACTGAATGGAAACGTCCAGAGCGGAGATGGGCTCATCGCAAACAATGAACTCGGGCTTGACCGCGAGAGCGCGGGCGATGCCGACACGCTGCTGCTGGCCGCCGGAAAATTCGTGCGGATAGCGGTTGGCGTGTTCGGTATTGAGGCCGACACGGGCCAGAAGCTCCTTGATGCGGTCGGCACGCTCCTCCTTGGAGGATGCGAGCTTGTGGATATCGATGGCCTCCCCAATGATCTCACCGACCGTCATACGGGGGTCGAGAGAGGCAGAGGGGTCCTGGAAGATGATCTGCATTTTGCGGCGATAGGGCAGCATATTGACCGCCTCGGGCTTTGCCACTTTTTTATGCACCAATACCTTCTTTTTAGTGGGGGAGGTCAGGCCGTTTTTGGAGTTGGGCGTGATCTCGACTTCCTGTTCCTCAAAGGGATACTCTCCCTCAAAGATGGTATCTCCGTCATAGGTGATCTTACCGGAGGTCGGCTCGTGCAGACGCAGGATGGTACGTCCCAGGGTGGTTTTACCGCAGCCGGACTCACCGACAAGACCGAGGGTTTCGCCCTGATGGATGGCAAAGGAAACATCCTCTACCGCCTGAACACCGGGGCCCTTCTGACCCTTGATAGGGAAATATTTGGTGAGATGCTGTACATCTACTAAGATCTTTTGTTCCATGGCTTATTTCCCCTCCTTTTCTGCGGCAGCCTTGGCGGCGGCCTGCTGCTCCGCTACACGCAGCCAGCAGGCGGAGCGATGACCCTCGCCCAGCTCCACATAGGGAGGCATCTGCTTGAGACAGATCTTCATGGCCTTTTCGCAGCGCGGCGCGAAGGGACAGCCCTCGGGAGGGTTCAGCATATCGACGGGCGTACCCTCGATGGGGATGAGCCGCTCATGGCTGTCGGCGTCCACGCGGGGCATGGAGCGCAGAAGACCGATGGTGTAGGGATGGCCGGGACGGTAGAAGATATCATCCACGGGACCCTGCTCCACCATCTTGCCGGCGTACATGACCGAGACCTTATCGCAGATCTCCGCCACAACGCCGAGGTTATGGGTGATGAAGATAATGCCCATGTGGGTCTTTTTCTGCAGTTTTTTCATCAGCTCCAGAATCTGTGCCTGAATGGTCACGTCCAGAGCAGTGGTGGGCTCATCCGCGATGAGCAGCTTGGGATGGCAGATGAGACCCATGGCGATCATAACACGCTGACGCATACCGCCGGAAAACTCATGAGGATACTGCTTCATGCGCTTTGCGACGTTGTTGATGCCGACCAGTTCCAGCATCTCCATGGCGCGGTTGGCCGCTTCCTGCTTGGAGATGGTCTTATCATGGGCGCGCAGCGCCTCCACCAGCTGGTTGCCGATGGTGTAGACCGGGTTCAGGCAGACCATGGGGTTCTGGAAGATCATCGAAGCGCGATTGCCGCGGAAATCAGTCATCTGATCCTTGGTAAAGGAGAGGACGTCCTCTCCCTCAAAGGTGATGGAGCCGCCGATGACCTTACCGGGGGACTGGAGCAGGCCGATGATGGAATAGGCCTCTACGCTCTTGCCGGAGCCGGATTCACCGACGATGCCCATGACCTCGTCGTAATCAATGCTGTAACTGATGCCGCCGACTGCTTTGACTTCGCCGGCGGGGGTGAAAAAGGAGATATGCAGGTCATTGACCTCTAGGAGCTTACCGCTCGGATTCTCCTGGGTAGTGGTTTCGTTCATAGTATCTCCTCCTTCCTTATTTTTTGAGTCTGGGATCGAGCGCATCTCTCAGACCGTCACCAAAGAGGTTAAAGGAGAGAATCATCACGCTCAGAATGATAGCGGGGAAAAAGAGGCGGTAGGGATAGGTGTAAAGGCCATTCACCGCGTCAGAGCACATGGAGCCAAGGCTGGTGAGCGGCGCGGAGATGCCGACGCCGATGTAAGACAGGAAAGACTCCAGGAAGATCGCAGACGGGATCTGAAGACAGGTGGTGACGACGATCTGGCCCACGCAGTTGGGGAGCAGATGACGGCGGATGATACGGGAGGGGGAGGCGCCGAGGGCGCGCGCCGCCGTAACATACTCCTGTTCCTTCAGCTGGATGATCTGTCCGCGGATGATACGGGACATGGTGACCCAGTAGAGAAGACCGAACGCGATAAACATACCGATGATGTTGGGACCGATGACCACCATGATATTGGTAATGAAGCTGGTGGGATTCTCGATCATGTATTCCTGCAGGGTCACGCCGAGCACGGTGGAAATCAGCAGGATGACCAGCACTTCGGGGATGGAGTAGATGATTTCGACGATTCGCTGCATGACGGTATCGACCCGGCCGCCGCAGTAGCCGGAGATGGAGCCGTAGATGGCGCCGATGACCAGAACCAGCAGGGCGGCGGAAATACCGACGATGATGGAGATGCGGGCGCCGATCATGGTGCGGACCATGAGGTCACGGCCGAACATATCGGTTCCGAAGACATGGGGGAACACCTTTTCGCCGTTGGCCTTCCGCTCCAGCTCCGCGTTGGAGTAGCCGCCGAACTTGGAACGGATGCCGAGCTCCTTGCGGAGATGCTCCATCAGCTCCTCGCCCTCCAGAATCCGGCCGTCTTCACCGGTGATCTGGCCGGCGGTGGTGGCTTTGGCCCGGATGAGCGCGATTTCACGGGGATTGAGGGTCTTGCCCTCGGCCTCGGCCTTCGCCTGAGCCTCCGCAATGGCGACCTCAGGGTCCTGGGAGACGGGCAGGGCGTCGGCGAGTCGCTGCTGATCCTCCAGAGTATAGTGCCAGGGGTGGAGGTTCTCCGCGCCGGGGAGGAACTGGTTATAACGGTAAGGCACCAGAGTGGGCCCTAAAAACGCGAACAGAAAGATAATGATGAGAACAACGGCAGCCACCATGGCAACCTTGTTCTTTCTCAGGCGGCGCCATGCATCCGCCCAGTAGGAAATGCTCTTGCGGTCCGCGATGAAATTTGCTTTTTCCTCGTCATTGGCGGGGGCAAGATCATCGGGGGTCAGCTCCAGAAGATTCTCAATGTTGGGCTGCATGGAGAACGGAGCATGCTTCATTTTTTTATTTTCCATGCTCAGTCTCCTCCCTTAGCAAGATTGATACGCGGATCGACCGCCTTATAAAGAATATCGACAACAAGGTTCATAAGAATAACAAAGGTGGCGAGGAAGATGGTGGTCCCCATGATGACCGGGTAGTCCCGGTTGGGGATGGCCTGCACGAAGTATTTTCCGAGGCCGGGGATACCAAAGACCTTCTCAACGACAAAGCCGCCGGAGAGGGTGAAGGCCACCTGAGGCCCCAGATAGGTGAGAACGGGGATGAGGGCGTTACGCAGGGCGTGCTTGAAGATGATCCGTCCGGTCTTCAGGCCCTTGGCGCGCGCGGTTTTGATGTATTCCTGGCTGAGAGAGTCCAGCATGGCGGCTCTGGCCTGGCGTGCCATGTAGCACATGGGGTAGAACCCGAGCGAGAAGCAGGGCAGGACATAGCTCTGCCACGAGCCGTCAAAGCGGGTCGGGAATACGTAGGAAAGGCCTCCGCAGAGCGCAAACAGCAGCAGTGTTGCCACAACAAAGGAGGGCATCGAAACACCGATGGTGCAGATGATGCGCAGCAGACTGTCGATCCACTTGCCGCGGTGATAGGCCGCGATACAGCCCAGTGTTACGCCGATCAGCACCGCCCATGTGATGGAGATGATACCGATCTTGGCAGAAACGGGGAACATGGTGGTGATGATGTCGAAGACCGGCAGGTTTTTCGACATCTTGATCGACACGCCGAAATCCAGATGTGTCAGATTCTTGAGATAGATTCCCAACTGCACGATCAGCGGCTTATCAAGGCCGTATTTCGCATTAAGGGCTTCCAGCACCTGGGGGGGCGGAGTCTTATCGGAAAGCCAAGGATTTCCGGGGATGGCGTGCATCAGGAAAAAGGTGGCACTCGCAACGATCAGAATCGTCAGAATGGCGATAAAGACTCGCTTCACAACGTACTTTGTCATTACTTTCTTCACTTCCTAAGAATTAGTCTTGTGGTTCTCCAAGCGCAAGGAAACAGACAGACGGAATCCGTTCTCTGTGAATGGTCGGGTCACAGGACCCAGACGGCGGCCGAAACAGGATTTTTGCCACCGAAATACTTCACTGATCCTCATTCTAAGAGTATTAATTTATTTTATCGCAAAAAGATCATATGGTCAAGGGATAAAGCCCGGCTGTTTGAAAGATTTTGACTCCATTCCTGCAAAAGCCGACGCTTTTTCGAGGGAAAACCCCTACGTTTTTTGGTAATTTCCCCTTAAAAAGGAGGAGAAAGAAAGTGAAAATGCATAAAATCGAGTGGGGTTATGCAAAATGTAAGCAGGGGAAACACGAAAAGAGGGAAAAATGACCTTGGCACCGCGGCACGGGGAGGATTTGCCCCAAAATGATGGAAAAAACACAAAATTCTGGATGGGATCATTTTGCACAAAAAAATCGGTGTGACGGGGGAGAAATTCTCCTCCCTATATTTCGGCGCATTTCCCGAAACAGCGCAGGGGCCTCCGCTTTGTCGGCCTATATAATAGGAAAATAAACGCGGAGAAGGGAAAAATCAAAAACAACTGTGCTTGGCAAAGCGTCAGAGCCGCTCCAGCAGGGAGAGCACGCCCTCCTTCAGATAGGCGATATTTTCCTCTTCGAAAACGGTGTCTCGCGGGGTGTGGATGCGCCCCACATAGAGCCCCAGCACCGGGATGGTACGGAAGCTTGCCAGTGCAGCGGAGACGGGAAAGTGTGCCTGGTCGGAGGGGTAGAGCACCCGGGAGGAGGAGACAAGGCGGGTGGTGAGCTCCTCCTTGGGGAGAAAGGACGCCGTGAAGGCCTCTCCGTAGCGCTCCCGTGCGGGACGGCTGCCCACAAGAAGGAAGGTATCGCCGTCCGAAACGCAGTCAAAATTGAGGAGAAGCTTATCTTTCATGGCTTCCTTATGCGTCTTGCGGAAGTTGGAGGAGCCGATGAGCCCTGCCTCCTCGAGGTCAAAAAAGACAAGGCAGACGTTTTGGCGCTGTTCCTCGCTCATGGCAGCGTAGCACTCAATCAGGGTGATGACGCCGGAGGTGTTGTCGTTTGCGGTATGGCGGTTGGCGGGACCGAACAGGAGGAGCCAGAAGACCCCCAAGAACAGAACAAGCGCAACGGCGAGGCCGAGGGCTTCTCCGGCCATGGAGGTGACCCAGCGCTGCGCCCCCCAGACCAGAAGACAACACACTGCCACAATGAGCAGCTGATAGAGGAGATAAAACGGCAGATTGAGGGGTGTGAGAAAATTCGGGAAGGGGAGGACGGCGCAGGTGTCATAGTGCGCGCTGAGTACCACCCGGGCGCTCTCCGGGTTGCCCAGAATGAGATTCCGGGTGTGGAAAAGGCCCCGCGTCTCCTCCACCCGGAGCTGGGGGAAATGCTCCTTCATCAGCGCGATGAAGCGGGTCTTCTGCTTTTGGGTTTTGCGGACCTGATAGTCCTTTAATATCAGTTGGGAAAGCTCAGTCATGGCGGGCTCCTTTTCCTCTTAAATCGTCATTTTTTCTATTATAGCAGGAATTTCCCGAAAGGGGGAATGTTCTGTCCTCAATGGAACAAAGACGCTTGGACTCTGGGCGCCGGGAAAGGGAAATAAAAAGAGAGGAGCCCCCCTGAGGAGGCTCCTCATTTTATAGAGTCTGCATTTTCTTTAGAGCTTCATAGCGACGTCCCACGCGCGCCAGATGACGGTGCGGAGGTTGCCCACCTTGTCGGCGTCACCGACAATATGAACATGGCGGGAGGCAGGGGCCAGGGGAGTCGGCTCATATCCGACCGAAAGCACCACGCTGTCGGCGGGGATATCAAAGGGGATGCCGTCCGGCCCGATGGCGGTCACGCCGTCTGCCCGGATTTCGGAAACCCGGGTCTCCAAATGGGTGGGGACCTCGTTGGTGCGGAAGAAATCCCGCAGGAAGCTGGTGTTTGCAAGGCAGATGCCGCCCACCGCGATGAGGTCGTTCTTCATCTCCACGATGGTGGGCTTTTTCCCTTTTAAGTAAAGGTCATAGGCGATCTCACAGCCGGTGAGTCCGCCGCCGATGACGGTGACCCGCTCGCCAACCTCTTTTTCGCTGAGGAGGTATTCCACCGCCTCAATGGCGTGCTCCGCGCCGGGGATGGGAACCTTTCTCGCCTTGGAGCCGGTTGCCAGCACCACCTCGTCCGCGCCGAGCGCCTGGGGGTCGGTGACCTCGGTGCTGAGTTTTATCTCAATGGGGTATTTGCGGATTTCCCGCTTATACCACTCGATGAGTTCACGATCCTTTTCCTTAAAGGACGGGGCCGCCGCCGCGACAAAGATGCCGCCGAGGGAATCACTCTTTTCATAGAGGGTGACCCGGTGTCCGCGCTTTGCCAGTACCATGGCGGTCTCCATGCCGCCGATGCCGCCGCCCACCACCGCGATGTTCTTTGTCTTCTCGGCGGGGACGATCTTATATTTTTCGCTCTGCATGGTGACAGGGTTTAAGGCACAGCGCGCCATATGCGCCGTATCATCAAAGGGCTGGTCGTTTGCCACACCCTTATAGTGGGACATGGTAAAGCAGGCGTTGTGACAGCAGATGCAGGGACGGATGTCCTCCGGGTGACCCTCCTTTAGCTTGGTGACCCATTCACCGTCGGTCAGGAACTGCCGTGCTACGCCCATGGCGTCGATGCGGCCCTCCCCGATGGCTCGGGCGGCGATTTCCGGCGCCATGCGCCCCGCGCAGACCACCGGGATGCTGACGCACTCCTTGATGTGGGCGACGTCCTCCAGGTTGCAGTTCTGGGGCATATACTGCGGGGGATGCGCCCAGTACCAGCTGTCATAGGTGCCGTTATCGGCATCCAGCATATCATAGCCGGCGGCCTCCAGATATTTCGCCGCCTTTTCGCTTTCCCCCATGCCGCGCCCGATCTCGGTGTAATTTTCTCCCGGGAGCGCCCCGTAGCAGAGATCCTTCACCTTGGATTCCACCGAATACCGGAGCGAAACAGGGTAGTCCTCGCCGCAGGCGGCCTTTATTTTCTTCACGATGGCGACGGGGAGACGGTAGCGGTTCTCAAAGGAGCCGCCGTACTCGTCGGTGCGCTTATTGGTGTAGGAGAGGGTGAACTGGTCGAGGAGATAGCCCTCATGCACTGCGTGCACCTCTACGCCGTCCACCCCGGCCTCCTTGCAGAGGAGAGCGGTTTTCGCAAAGGCGTCGATGATGTCCTCGATCTCCTTCACGGTGAGGGCGCGGGTGGTCACCTTGTCCGACCAGCGGGAGGGCAGCTCACTGGGGGCGGCGGATTGGTACGGCACGTCCATAAAGGGCTTCGCGAGGGTGCGGAGCACCGGGCTGTTGTGGATTTTCACGAGGGGGTCGGTGATGGCCCAGGAGCGGCCCATGCCGGCGGTGAGCTGTACAAAGAGCCGGGCACCGGTCGCGTGGATCTCCTCCATGAAGTCCTTCAGCTCCACGAACATCTTTTTATTCTGGTAGAGCCATTTGCCGCCGATGGGATTTTTGATGGGGGCGATGCCGGGGATAATGAGTCCGACGTTGTTTTGAGCGCGCTCCAGAAAGAAGCGGGCGGCCTCTTTATCAAAGTGGAGAGGCTCCATCCAGCCAAAGAGCGAGGTGCCGCCCATGGGGCAGAGCACCACCCGGTTTTTGATTTCCACATTGCCGATCTTCCACGGGGTGAAAAGCGGTTCCAGCCGGGGGTCTTGGTTTTCCATAGCGTTTTTCTCCTTTCAGAAAAAAGATATTCCGCGCCGGGGGAGAGATTTCCCGCCGCCCAGCTTGCATCCTCATTTTACCATGCCGGGGGAGCCGTTTTCAATGGACAGCGGGAGGGCTTTGTATAGGGGGAGAGAAAAACAGAGTACAACATGGCGGAGCCCTTTCGCCCCGACTCAAAAGGACTTGCGGTTTTTGTCGCATCCGGGTATCATAGAAAAAGAAATCAGGGGAACCGAAAGGCCCCCCTGCATTGAGGAAAAATGACAGAAGAAAGGAGACGCAGGAATGGAAATCTGGGCATCGGTTTTAATGGTGGTGGTGTCCTTTTCGGCATTGTTGCTTTCCGGCTTTACTTATTTCAGGGGGGTGCAGCGGGACCGCAAGCAGGCAACGCTGGACGCCTTCAATATCCTCCAGCGGCAGGTATTTGACCCGCTCAACCAGTACCGCGTGGAACAGATCGAGGAGATCAGCCGGATCTCCTCCGCAGCCTTTCGGGGAGAGGAGCTTACAGAGGAGGAACGGGAGAAGCAGGAGACCTGCCTCTCGGAGTTTCTTCTCCTCACCGGATATCTCGCCCGCATTGAGCACTTTGCCCTCGGGATCAATACCGGTATCTATGATGCGGATGTCGCGGAGCGGGCCGGAACCACCTATTGGTGCATGCTCTATGATCAGAAGCTGCGCTCCCTCATCGAGACGAAGAATCAGAAGGAGGGTGGCCGGGAGTATTACATCGAGCTTTATGAGATGATGAAGAAGATCCGGAAGCTCAAAAAACGTAACGACCGCAGCCGCCGGAGGATGTGCCTCCCGAAGCGCTGAAAAATAAGCACCCCGCCCTTTTGGAGATGAAAGCGGCGGGGGATTTTTATGCTTGCCCAAAAGAAAAAAAGGCTCCGACCGGTTGGACGGAGTCTTTTATTATCGGGAAAAAGCTTATTTTGCCTTGGGGCCGGCCTCAGCGATCTCACGGGGCATGTTGGGATACTTCTTCGCGAAGTTCTCCGCAAACATGGCAGCGAGCTTGTTCGCCTGAGCATCGTAGGCAGCCTTATCTGCCCAGAGCCCGCGGGCATCCAGCATCTCATCCGGAACGTTGGGGCAGGAGGTGGGATAGTCCACGTTAAAGACGTCGTGGTGCTTAAACTCCACATTGTCAAAGCTGCCGTTCAGCGCCGCGGCAACCATGGCACGGGTGTAGGAGAGCTTCATGCGCTTTGCACCCATGGCAGCGGAACCGCCCGCCCAACCGGTGTTGACGAGGTAAACCTTGGTGCCGTATTTCTCCAGCTTTTCACCCAGCATCTCCGCATAAACCGAGGGATCCATGGGCATGAAGGGCTCGCCAAAGAGGGTGGAGAAGGTGGGCTGAGGCTCGGTGACGCCGCGCTCGGTACCGGCGAGCTTGGAGGTGAAGCCGGTCACGAAGTGATACATGGCGGCGTTCTTGCTCAGACGGCTGATGGGAGGCAGTACGCCGAAGGCGTCCGCGGTCAGGAAGATAACGACCTTGGGGATGCCGCCCTCGCCGGGGATCTGGCTGTTGCTGATATAGTCAACGGGATAGCCGACACGGGTATTCTCGGTGAGAGAGCCGTCGTCGAAATCCAGCTCACGGGTCACGGGGTCCATCACGACGTTCTCAACAAGAGAACCGAAACGGATGGCATTGTAGATCTCAGGCTCATTTTCCGCCTTGAGGTTGATGCACTTGGCGTAGCAGCCGCCCTCAAAGTTGAAGACGCCGTCGGGAGACCAGCCGTGCTCGTCATCGCCGATGAGCTTACGGGAAGCATCCGCGGAGAGGGTGGTCTTGCCGGTGCCGGAGAGGCCGAAGAAGACGGCGGTCTCGTGGGTCACGGGGTCCATGTTGGCGGAGCAGTGCATGGGCAGAACGTTCTGCTTGGTCATGACATAGTTCATGGTGGAGAAAACGCTCTTCTTGATCTCGCCCGCGTACTGAGAGCCGGCGATCAGGATCTTGTGCGCCTCATAGTCGATGATGATGGCCGCCTCGCTGTGGACGCCGTCGGCCTCGGGATCGCACTTGAAGCCGGGAGCAACCAGCATGGTGAAGTCCGCCTCGCCGTAGGAGGTCAGCTCCTCAGCGGTGGGACGGATGAGCAGCTGATGAATAAAGAGGTTCTGGCTCGCCAGCTCGTTGATGATGCGGAACTTGCGGGTGTACTTCTTGTCCGCACCGGCATAGCCATCGAAGATAAAGACTTCGCGGCCCTGCATGTAGGCCAGCGCCTTGCCCCAGATCGCGTCAAACTTCTCGCGGCTGATGGGACGGTTGACCTTGCCCCAGGCGATGTCATTATGAACACCTTCGGTATCCACGATGAACTTATCGTCGGGAGAACGGCCGGTATATTTACCGGTGGTCACAACGAGCGCGCCGGTATTGCTCAGGGAACCCTCGCCGCGGCGCAGAGCGGCTTCGGTCAGCTCGGCCACCGTCAGGTTGCGATATACAGCCTTCGGATGAAGGAGGCCGATTTTTTCAACGCCATAAGTTTCCATGGAAAATCCCCCTTGATTATGATTTATTTTTTAGGAAAGCCCCATCGGGGCCAGGAAAAACTTGGATAATCAAATTGAACCATCCTTATTATAACACGAACCCAAGAATTCTCCAGCTTTGTTTCCGCCTTTTGTATACTTTTTCGGTATTCCACAAAAAGGCGGAAGCTGATTTCAGCAACACACTTCATTTCGCACAAAAATTCCGCTCCGGAGGGCGGGGAAGGAAGGGCCGGAAAGCCTTTATTCCAGCGGGAAATCCTTTCCAAAGCCCCAAAAAGGCGCCGGAGTTTCGGGCAGATATAAAATTTGCCTGAATTTCATGCACAAAATCATTTTGCCCATATCAAAAAAGCGCCGGTTTGGATATGCTGAGGGTGGGATAGTTAAACAAATAACGAAGTTCATCTTTTTGCAACAACTAGGCGAAAAATCCCTCTTTCGCGGAGAGATAGATGAGGCTGGTCGCGTAGGTCGCGTCCATCTTCATGCCCTTGTCGGCCCAGTCGGTAATCATGCCGACGGTGCCGTGGCTGTAAAAGCGGGCAATGATCTCCCGGCTCTTTTCATCGATGCCGTGCCGTTCGAAGTGGTTGGAGGCGGCATTGAGCAGAAAACCCCGGTAATATTCCACCAGAAGCTCCCGGAGACAGCGGTGCCCATTATCCCGCAGAGCGCTCATATAAAATGGCTTTTCCCGCTTCATGTGCTCGCAGAGGGCATTCACGCTGTCGGCAAGCTTCTTTTTGGAAAGGTGGGGCGCGAGCACCGGTTCGACCTCTCCGTGGAAGATCCACTCGATCACGTCATACTTGTCCTTGAAGTAATAGTAAAAGGTATTCCGGTTGATCCCGCATCGCTTGGCGATCTCCAAGACCGAGATCTTTTCCAGCGGCTTCTGGGAGACCAGCTCCTTGGTCCCGGTGATGATCGCCTGTTTTGTCAGATCGGCAGCAGACACCCGCATCTTCCTTTCCTTTTTCCACTATTATACCAAACGCTGTGAAAAGGGACAAGCACCCTTTTAAGAATGCGCCCCGGCATGGGCTCCTAAACAGAGCAGGAACGGGCCGCGACAGAACATTTGAGGAGGAAATATTATGAAAAAAATGAACCCTGCCCCCGTCATCACCGCTCCCAAAGAGGGAAGGGCGGACATCCTGATCAAATGGGTCATGTTTACCGCCGCCATCACGGGACTTGCCGTCCTGAGCGCGTTTTATCCCATTCAGGGCAACATCCCCATCATCGTGATCCCGTCCATTCTGGTGCTCATCCTGGCAAAGCCGGTCTTCTTTGAGCGCCTCAAGCTCACCACGCTGCTGACGATGCGCATCGTCATCGTATTCGCGGCGCTGGGCTTCTTTAACCCTCAGGTCTATGTCGATCTTATCATGCTGGCGCTCATCATCAATATTCTGGAGGCGACCTTTACCGACCTGCTGCGCCACAAAAAGATCTATAACGCCATTTCCGGCTTTGCGCTTGCCGTCGGCGTCATTACCCTGCGGGGTCTCTGGCAGTGGGACGCTCCCTTCGGCCAGTATTATCTCGCGGAGGGTGTGCTCCCCATCGTCACCGTTTGCTATGTCCTCGCCTACACCCTCTGGAACTGGATCTTCGTCAGCAATGAGTTCAGCTCCTCGGTGGCGCTGATGCACGTCGGCTTCCTGCTGGCGCCCATCCTCGGCTCCGTCTGCACCCTCGGGCTCGGCGTTTACGGCGGCATCGGGATGTGGCTGCTCCTGCGTGCCAACTCCCTCGCCATCGGCGGCTGGATGCAGATCGGCGCCAAGAACTGGTTCGAGCGGGAATTTAAGAACGACCGGTTCCATGCCTTTGTGCAGTGGACCAAGAAGAAAAACTGCCAGATCGTTTTCATGCTCATCAATCTCGCCCTCATCGGCACGGCGCTTTACCTCACCTTCGCGAACGGCGGCATCCGCTTTGAGTTTGCCCCTTTCTTTCTTAAATAACGGCTGAGAATCAAACCCATCTTCAAAATAGGGAGACGATCCCGGAAAAGGAGACTACACTATGAACCAATATGATGTCATTGTCATCGGCGGGGGAAACGGCGGTCTGGCGGCTGCCGCTACGCTGGCCGAAAAAGGAAAAAAGGTAATCCTCTTTGAAAAGCACAACATCCCCGGCGGGTGCGGAACCAGTTTTCGCCGCGGCCGCTTTGAATTCGAGGTGGCGCTGCACCAGCTGAGCCACATGGGAACCCCGGAAAAACCCGGTCCCCTGCGGGAGCAGTTCCGCCGCTACGGCATCGAGGAGGAGATCGACTGGATCGAGATCGAGGAGCTGTACCGCGTCAATTTCGCGGACGGCACCGGCATCAGCATCCCGGTGGGCCGGGAAAAGTGCACCGAATTCCTCTGCCGGGAGTTCCCCGACCAGCAGGAGAACATCCGCCGTTACTTTGAGACGGTCTACAAGTTTGCCGAGGAAGCCGCTGCCTTTGCCAAGAAGAGCGCCGGAAACACCGGCGAGCCCTCCTCCCTCAAGAAATTCATCATGAAGAAGGGCTTCCCGAAGCTCTATCCCACCCTTGCGGAGTACGGCCTCAAGAGCAGCCACGAGGTGCTCACCGAGTTCTTCCCCGGCTGCCAGAAGCTGCAGCTCGCGCTCAATGTCTACTGGTGCTTCATGGGGATGCGCCCCGACCGTTTCCCGTGGTCCATCCTTGCCAAATGCACCGTCATCTATATGGAGGACAAGCCCTTCTATCTCCGCGGCACCTCCATGATGATGAATCAGGCGATCCTGGAGGCCGCGAAGCGGATGGGCGCCGTGGCCGAGATGAACTGCGGCATTGAGAAGATCCTGGTGGAGAACGGCCGCGCCGTCGGCGTGCGGGATGAATACGGCCGGGAATACAGGGCCAAGAAGATCATCTCCAATATTTCCCCCCTCGCGACCTACGGCAGCCTGATGGACCCCGAGGACGTGCCCGAGGCGGCGCGGGAGTACTTAAAGCCCTACACGGTCGGCATTTCGGCCATCACCTGCTTTATCGGTCTGGACTGCACCCCGGAGGAGATCGGCTTTACCACCTCCTTCACCCTCAATTATGAGAGCTTTGACGTCAACCGCGACTTTATGGACGCCTACCGCCTCCTGCCGGAAAACGATCCGCTCATTGCCACCTGCTATACGGTGGATGACCGCGAGGTTTCCCCGGAGGGCACCTCCGTCATCACCGCCGGCACCCTCAAGTACGGCGAGGAGTGGGAGAAGCTTTCCCCGGAGCAGTACCATGAGATGAAATATGAGGCGGGACGCCGCATCGTGGCGCGCCTCGAAAAGATGTACCCCGGCTTCACCTCCCACATCGAGGAGATGGAGATCGCGACCCCGCTCACCCATATGCGCTATCTACACCATCCGGGCGGCGCCATTTACGGCTATGAGCAGGATCTGCGCCAGTCGGTGTTCTTCTTCCCGAACGAGAGCAAGCTCCCCGGGCTTGAATTTGCGAGCGGCTGGGTGAACGCCTGCGGCTTCGGTCCCAACTACACCTATGCGGACGCGGTGGCGTCCCGCGTGGCAAAGGAGGTTTGAGTTATGGCAAAGACCATCAAAGAGACCCTGCTCGGCACGCTGGTGCACGGCGAGGAGATCTTAAATGAAATCAGCGTACTGCGTACCGTATCCGAGGACCCGATCACCGCGCGGGATCTGCCCGCCGAGGTGATGCGGGGGCTCCATCCCAAGTCCCTAAGTCTTCGGGTCACCGACATTCTGGACACCGGGAAGGGCGCCAAGAGCTTCCGCCTTTCCGCGGAGGACGGCTATCTCCCGCCCTTTGAGGCGGGGCAGTACCTCAATCTCTTTACCGAGATCGATGGGGTCCGCACCAGCCGCCCTTACAGCATCAGCTCCTCCCCCCGTCAGCGCGCCTATTATGAGATTACCGTGGCGCGCATCCCCGGCGGCTTTGTCTCGGATTATCTTCTGGACCACGTCAGGGTGGGGGACCGCTTTACCGCTTCCTCTCCGGCCGGCGTGTTCCGCTATCAGCCGGTCTTTCACAGCCCCAAGATGCTGCTCCTCGCGGGCGGCAGCGGCATCACCCCCTTTATGAGCATCTGCCGCGAGGTGACACAGGCGGGACTGGAACGCGACATCGTCCTTCTCTATGGCTCCCGGAGCGCGGAGGCTGCCCTGTTCCATGAGGAGCTTTCCCGCATGGCGGAGGCCTTCCCGAACCTGCGCTATCACCTCGTCGTTTCGGATGAAAACGCCGTTTGGGACGGGGAGCGCGGCTTCCTCAACGCGGCGCTGATCGAAAAGCTCTGCCCCGACTGCGCCGAGCGCACTGCCTACATCTGCGGCCCCGAGGTCATGAATGAGTTCTGCGTTTCGGAGCTGGAAAAGCTGGGCCTTAAGCCCCGGCAGATCCGTCGGGAGATGTTCGGTGCCGCCAAGGATATCACCAAGGAGGCGGGCTGGCCGGAGGAGCTTTCCGGCGAGGAGGTCTTCCGCGTGACGGTCAACGGCGGCCGTGTCATCCCGGCCCGCTCCGGGGAATCGCTCCTCACCGCGCTGGAGCGCGCGGGGGTGCGGGTCAATGTCTGCTGCCGCAGCGGCGAGTGCAGCCTCTGCCGGGTCCAGCTAGTCTCCGGCAAGGTCTTCCTTTCCAAGGGAATGCTTCTCCGCAAGGCGGATGAGCAGTACGGCTATATCCATTCCTGCAAGTCCTATCCCATCTCGGATCTTTCGATCCTGCTGTGACGCGAAAGGAGTGCTTTGGAGATGTTCTTTTTTACCAACTACACCGTGACCAATGTCATCGGCCTCCTTCTTCTGGTGGCGGCGCTGGTGCTCCTCAATGAGGTGAGCCGCAGAAGCCGCGCGGCGTCCATCGTGATGTATATCGTCGTTCCGGTGGTGCTGTTCCTGCTGATTGCTCTGGATGTGGTGGGAAGTCCCTCCTCCAAGACGTGGTTCGGCATGGTCAAGACCGTGTCCGCCCTTCTGGGCGTCTGGGGCTTCATGCTCATCCGCTACACCCGGCTCGGCTCCACCAGATTCGCATGGTATTTCCCCGTCGCTATCCTCGGCATCAACATTGCCGAGGCGGTCTACCGGGACATTGAGGTCTTTATGACCTATAAGACCCTCACTGTGGATGACGCGGGGCTTACCCTCCTCGGCGGCTATTGGAACCTTTTCAATGCCGCGGCGGGTGTGCTGCTGCTGCTCACCATGACGGGCTGGGTCGGCATCAAGGTCGCAAGGACCTCCTCCCGGGACATGGTCTGGCCGGATCAGCTCTGGTTCTGGATCCTCGCCTATGACCTCTGGAACGCTGCCTACTGCTATAACTGCATCTCCACCCGCGGGATGTATGCCGGCATCGCGCTGCTCCTCTCCTGCACCATCGCGGAGGCGTTTCTCCGCCGCGGTGTCTGGCTGCAGCACCGTGCCCAGACCCTCGCTCTGTTCGGGATGTTTTCCCTCGCGGTGGATTACCGCGCGCTGCCTGCCTTCTCCATCGAGGCGACCTATGACCCCCATGCCTGGGGCGTTCTCAGCGTGCTTGCCTTCGCGGTGAACCTCGCGGTGTTCGTCTATATGCTCCTGCGGGTGAAAAAGACCCGCCGGAATCCCTATAAGACGGAGCTTTACATCGAAAGCGCTTCTTACCGCAAAAACTGCCGCGCGAACGGACTGTAACCGAAGAATAAGAGAAAGCCGGAGGGGGACTCCGGTTTTTCTTTTTTGGGGGAAAAGGGGCTGTCACCCGACGCCAAAATATGATAAAATAAAAAAGTACGGGCGGCTTTTCGCCCCTGAACCGCTTTGATTTTGAGAAGGAGGCCCTCCAACAATGAAACAATCCCCCTCGATGGATGAATGGCTCCGGGAAGCCAAACAAGACCCCACGGCGCCGGGCGTCGGAATGTATCTTGCCCATAACGGCACCGTACGCGCCACCGCCAAGGCTTTGGCAAGAAACGGCGACCCCGATACCAAGCCGGTCACCGGCATGGAGTTTTCCTACGACCCGCAAAAGGTGGAGGAAGTGCTGGCGGACGCAAAGCAGCGGGAGGGCATCCTCTATGCCCGTGTCTGGCTCAATGAGGGCCGGCTCACGGTGGGGGATGACCTCATGTATGTCCTCATCGGCGGGGATATCCGCCCCCATGTGGTGGATGCTTTGCAGTATCTCGTCGGCCGCCTCAAGGATGAGTGCGTCACGGAACGGGAAATCTGCGATTGACGGATTCCTTTTTGGAAAGAAAAGAGCCTGCCCTGGGGGGCAGGCTCTTTTCTTTTCGATGGGAACTCATTGTGAGGCAATTTACTGTACAGCGGAGGCCTCCGCATTCTTTTTCTTTGCGGCTTTTTCCAAAACCGCCTGATAGAGGAGGGCTGCTTTATTCAGAAAGGCGGCGGCAAGGCGCGGGAAAATGAACGGAAGCACTACGCTGAGACTGTAAAATTCGGGGGACGTGGCGCCGAAGCAGGCGACGCCGAACAAAATGATCAGCCTTCCGAGACCGGTATGCCGCAGAAGGGCTCCGGCGTCTTCCTCTGGCAGACGCTGTGCCTGCTGCAGTGCGAACTGCAGAAAGAAGAGACAGAGAAGCGACACCGCGGTGCCGAGCAGGCTTCCGTACAGCACCGGCTGACGGGGAAGTCCAAGCGAGGTCATGACGCCGAACATGGCAAGGCTGCAGAGCAAAACGCAGAGCGCAAGGGGAAGATGCGCTTTCAGAGTGGCTTTTAGGATCTTCAAGGCGGATCCTCCTTCCTGTGGGTAAATGCGGGCCGGGAAAACGGCGGGAGCGTTCAGGCTCCCAGGATCTGCAGCCCCATACCGATCGTTTTGTGGGTGGAACACTCATGCATCGCCATGTTGCCGTAGAAGCAGAGGGCAAAATAACTGCCGCGGCGCACTACGGCGGCTTTGATGCGCAGATTCTGTGGCGCGGAGGATTCCATGATCCGGCTTCCGTGGGTGGCCTCCCAGACGGCATGCACGACGGGGTGGATATGCTCCGGTTTCCGCTCGATGATGCCTTCATTGAGGCAGAGACCGATCACGTTGTGAATGGTTTTGTTTCGGACGTCCATATCTTTGCCCGAGATCATGGTGACGGCGCACTTGACCCCCATTTTCCGATAGCTTGCGAGAAACTCCTTTTCCATCGCTTGGGTCTGGGTCATCGCCAGAATAATGGCAATACGGCAGGGGTCTATTTCTTGGTCATAGATAAATTCTTCCGGTGCGTTCATCATGATACTCTCTCCTCTCTGCTATGGCCCGGCAGCCGGTTAAAGCTGCCGGGGGATGAAGCCTTCTAAAGGAACGGCGGGGATGCGAAGGAGACTTTTCCTCAGCTGATTATACCATACATCACAGCATATTGATATCAATATCTTTCTTGAGGAAGCCCTCTACAACGGCCTGTGTGGCGCAGATATCATCCATATGGAAGACCTCCACAGGAGAGTGGGAGTAACGGCGGGGCAGAGCCAGCGTAGCGACCGCCATACCCTCCGCCGCGTAAACGCCGCTCACCGCGTCGGTGATATAGCCGGCGCCGTTAAAGGCGAATTCCTGATGGGGAACGTGCGCCTCCTCGGCGGCCTCCTGCAGCGCTTTGACCAGCTTGGGATGGCTGGAGGTGCGCATTGCCATAGAGAAGATCATCTGACTGCGCAGAATGACGGGGCCCTTCTTGAGGGCAACAGGCAGCTCCTTCTCAAAGTTGCAGTCGGGTACATCACCGCAGGGGATGGTATCCAGGAACAGACCGCGGGTGGGTTTATACTTGGCAGCGGGAGCGTAAATGGCCTTGATGGTGGTCTCCTCCAGAACGTTGAAGACAATGACAAGCTCGCCGTGGATATCCTCCGACTTCAGCTCCTTGACGGTCTCGATGATGACGGCGCAGAGCGCGCGGTCATCGGCGGCGCGGGTGCAGACATAGTCGCCGTCGGGACCCATGGAAGTGCAGGGGGAATCGGGAACGACCTGAGTGCCGGTGTGTACGCCGAGGGCCTCTGCCTCCTCACGGGAGCTGACAAAGATATCGACATAGCTCTGGTTGACGGTCTGGGGCTTGGCCAACTGCTCCGGGGTGAGCATATGACCGGCGCGGACGCCGACCACGCCGGGGATAACTCCGTGATCGGTTTTGACCAGAACACGACGGCCGGGCAGACAGGCAATGGTGGCGCCACCGATCTGATCGAAATAAAGGAAACCGCTGGAGCTGATGGATTTGACCTCATAGCCAACCTCATCCATATGGGCGGTCAGCAGGGTGCGGGGGCCGGGGTGAACGCCTTTTTTCAGGGCGACGACCGTGCCGTTGGGGAGCTGCTCGATGCTGTCCACATCATCCTTGATGGCTTCGTAGATGTATTTGGCGACGTCCCACTCATAGCCGCTGATGCCGATGAGGGCGGTCAGTTCGCTGACGCGCTTGCGCAGACGTTCTTTCATATTCATTGATAGATCGCTCACTTTCTTTAGTATATTTTGAAAATCAGAAGATTCGTTCAGGGATTACTTGATGATCTTTTTGCGATAGAGCACATAGGTGATGAGGATGGTGCCGAAGATCGCGGCGATGATCTGGATCCAGGGCGCGAAACCGGAAATGCGAAGCAGGAGGCCGAGGGGCAGCGCATAGAGCGCGATGGAGAACTTCTTGACTGCCATCATGGCGAAGCAGGCGCCGAAGAGGGAGGGCAGGATGAAGCTGGACATGGCACTGGTGACCGATTCCGGCAGGAAGGAAAGCAGGGTGGAGCCGGCGACCACGGCAACGGTCAGGAACAGGATATTGGTGACAACAGAGCCGCAGATGGCGAGGATGCCGACGATCTCACCCTTCTGAGAGGAGGGGGGAACCCCGATGACGTCCTGCGCGGTGGAAGCGGCAGGCAGACGGATCTGGGAGATGTTGCCCGAAAGGATGCCGATGTAGGTGCCGGTGGTGCCGAAGATGGGGAAGTAGGCGACCGGCTCGACGATGTAGAACGCGCCGAACGCGATGGCGATGCTGCCCCAGGAGCTCAGCATATGGGAAAGATCCGGCCAAACGCCGTAAGCAAAGTAGAGATACAGGTTGGGAAGAAAGCTGGCGACCATAGCAAGGAGAACCGTGATGGTGCCGATGCGGATGGACGGAGCGGTAAATGCCTTGTTATAATCAAAAGCAATATTTTTTTGTTCCATGAGTCAAACCTCCTTTAGCGCGTAAGCGCGCCGACAATGATGCCCGCAACGATCGCAATGCCAAGGCCGTATTCCTTAAGCCAAGCGGCCTTGGAGGAAAGCTTGGTGCAGAGCAGCATAACGACGGTTCCGGCGATTGCAGACCAAGCCGTAGGGGGGACCTTGACAATCTGAACATAATACTGGGAAGCCATGTAACCAAAGAGGCCGATGGAGGCTGCTACGGTGATAAGACCCAGCCAGATCTCATCTCCTCCGCCGACTTTTTCACGAACCTTGCCCATGCGGGGGGTGAGCAGAACGACCATCAGCAGCCAGCCGCAGCCGTTGAGCGCCATGGTAAGCCAAGAGTTTGCCATTACGGTAAGGTCATAACCCGCGCCTCCGACCTCAACGCCATAGGCGGCGGCGCCGGTGGCTGCGGCAGTCAGCTCGGTGGGAGCCGCGCCGATCATGGAAAGACGCATCCAGGCCAGAGGACCGCCGACGGTGGCAATCATGCTGATGGCGCCGATGAAGCAGGAGATGGACGGTCCGATCGCGGTGATCATACCGCTGCGAAAGCTCTTGCCGCATTCGCTTTTGGTAAGACCCACGAGGGGGGCGTTCTTGTAGCAGAGCTTGGCGAACGAGACGGATTGAATAATGATGATAGCGACGCCGGCAAATGCGCAGAGCCATACCGGCCAACTGTTGGCAATAGACAAATAGTCCATAATAACCCTCCTCTAAAAGCTGTGTGAAATTGTTATTCTTCCAAACCGGCCGAATTTGGAAAAACAAAAAAGAGTAAAAAGCCATACAACCATAGAGGTGATGGATCTTTACTCTTTACTAACCTAAGTGAAAGCGGTGGGGCAGGCTGCCATAGCCGCCCGATTTCTCATTACTTATTGCTCACTGGCATATTCATTTTTTCGATTAAACCATAACATAATCATTCTGATTTTTCAATATTATTTCACCTGAAAACAAAAACTTCATTAAAAAAACAGAATATCCCCGCTTCTAATTGTTTGTTTTGCACATACCGTGTCGAAAGAAGGAGAATAGTTCCTCCTCCATCGCGAAAGAACCGTTTGCTGCAGAAGCAAGGGACTTTTGGATTTTTGGGGGAATATTTCTTCCGCCCCAAAGGGAAAATAGGAGAGAAAAAATTCCTTGACAATATACCCCTAGGGGGTATATGATGGAGACAAAGAAAGGGGGGTCTCCATGAAGGAAACCGAAAGCTGTCACTGCCACGAGAGCAAAGACCGTTCTGAGGCGGAGTATAAGGACCTTATCCACCGGCTCAACCGCATCATCGGGCAGGTGGAGGGCGTGCGGGGCATGGTGGAGCGCAACGCCTACTGCATCGACATCGTGACGCAGGTGGCGGCCGTGACCGCGGCGCTCAGCAGCTTCAATAAGGTCCTGCTGGGGAACCACATCCGCACCTGCGTTTCGGAGGACATCCGCGCGGGGCGGGAGGATTCGGTGGAGGAGCTGGTCCACACACTGCAAAAGCTGATGCGCTGACCGGGCCGCTCCCTGCTTTAAGGAGGGATTTACAGATGGAGCAATATAACGTCACAGGGATGAGCTGCGCGGCCTGCAGTGCCCGGGTGGAAAAGGCGGTTTCGCAACTGCCGGGGGTCACCGGCTGCTCGGTCAGCCTGCTCACCAATTCGATGGGCGTGGAGGGAACGGCGACCGCCGCGGAGATCATTGCCGCGGTGGAGGAGGCCGGCTACGGCGCCTCTCCCAAGGGGGCTTCCGCCGCGCCGGCGGCCGATGCCGAAGACGCGCTGGCGGATCACGAGACCCCGAAGCTCAAGAAACGGCTTTTCACCTCGCTTGGCTTTCTCATTCTCCTCATGTACCTTTCGATGGGTCACAGCATGTGGGGCTGGCCGCTGCCTGCCTTTTTTGAGGGGAACCCCGTTGCGGTCGGCATTTTGCAGATGCTCCTTGCCGGCATCGTTCTGGTCATCAACCAGAAGTTCTTTACCAGCGGCTTCAAGGCCCTTTGGAACCGCGCGCCCAATATGGATACGCTGGTTGCTCTCGGCTCCGCGGCCTCCTTCCTCTGGAGCACCTACGCCCTCATTGCCATGACGGGAAGTGTTGCCGCCGGAGACATGGAGGGCGCCATGCACCATATGCACGACCTCTACTTTGAGTCCGCCGCGATGATCCTGACGCTGATTACCGTCGGGAAGATGCTGGAGGCCCGCTCCAAGGGCAAGACCACCGACGCCCTGCGGGGGCTCATGAAGCTCGCGCCGAAGACCGCCGTTTTGATAAGAGACGGCGCCGAGGAGGAGGTCCCCATCGAGGAAGTGCAAAAGGGCGATGTCTTTGTGGTGCGCCCGGGCGAAAATATTCCCGTGGACGGTGTGGTGCTGGAGGGCAGAAGCGCGGTCAACGAGGCCGCTCTCACCGGAGAATCCATCCCGGTGGACAAGGAAGCGGGAGACGGCGTTTCCGCCGCCACCGCCAACCAGTCCGGCTTCCTGCGCTGTGAGGCGACCCGGGTCGGGGAAGACACCACGCTTTCCCAGATCATCAAGATGGTGAGCGACGCCGCCGCCACCAAGGCGCCCATTGCCAAAATAGCGGATAAGGTTTCCGGGGTATTTGTCCCGGTGGTCATCAGTCTTGCCACCCTCACCTTTATTGTCTGGATGCTTCTCGGCCGGGAGGTCGGCTACGCGCTGGCCCGCGGCATCTCGGTGCTGGTCATCAGCTGCCCCTGCGCGCTGGGCCTGGCTACGCCGGTCGCCATCATGGTCGGAAACGGCCTCGGCGCGAAGAACGGCATCCTCTTTAAGACCGCTGTCTCGCTGGAGGAGACCGGCCGGGTCAGCGTGATCGCGCTGGATAAGACCGGAACCATCACCTCCGGAGAGCCGAAGGTCACTGACCTTCTCCCCGCACAAGGGGTTTCCGAGGAGGAGCTGCTTGCCATTGCCTACCGTCTGGAGGCCAAGAGCGAGCATCCTCTGGCCCGCGCCGTGGTGGAGTACGCCGGGGAGAAGGGGCTTAAAGCCGATGAGGTCTCCGAGTTTGAGGCGCTCCCCGGGAACGGGCTCACCGCCCTCTGGGAGGGAAAACGCCTTTACGGCGGAAACCTTGCCTTCCTTAAAACCGTGGCCGAGGTGCCGGAGACGCTCGCGGCGAACGCCGAGCGGCTGGCAGAGGAAGGAAAGACCCCGCTGTTCTTCAGCATGGACGGGGCTCTCGCGGGCGTTATCGCCGTCGCGGACACCATCAAGGAGGACAGCCCCAAGGCGGTACAGGAGCTTCAGAACATGGGCATCCATGTGGTCATGCTGACCGGTGACAACGAGCGCACCGCCCGCGCCATCGGACAGCAGGCGGGTGTGGATGAGGTCATCGCGGGCGTGCTCCCCGACGGCAAGGAGGCGGTCATCCGCCGTCTGCAGCAGCGGGGCAAGGTCGCCATGGTCGGCGACGGCATCAATGACGCTCCCGCCCTCACCCGCGCGGACATCGGCATCGCCATCGGGGCGGGCGCCGACGTCGCCATCGATGCGGCGGATGTGGTGCTGATGCAGAGCAGACTGAGCGACGTTCCCGCCGCCATCCGGCTCAGCCGCGCCACCCTTCGCAACATCCATGAGAACCTGTTCTGGGCCTTCTTCTATAATACCATCGGGATTCCGCTGGCCGCCGGGGTGTTTATCCCCCTGGGGCTCACCCTGAATCCGATGTTCGGCGCCGCTGCCATGAGCCTTTCCAGCTTCTGTGTGGTAACGAACGCCCTGCGGCTGAATCTCTTCAAGCTGCACGATCCGAAGCATGATAAAAAAATCCGTGAAAAACACGGCAAAAAGGAGAATAAGATGATGACTAAGACCATGAAAATCGAAGGCATGATGTGCGGGCACTGTGAAGCTCACGTTAAGAAGGCGCTGGAAGCGATCCCAGGCGTTGCTGAGGCGGTGGCAAGCCACACCGCCGGGACCGCTGTCCTCACCCTCACCGAGGACGTTGCGGACAGTGTCCTTAAAAAAGCGGTGGAGGAGCAGGATTATAAGGTGCTCGCCATCGAGTAAACGTGGGAAAAACAAAAAGCGTCCCCGGGAAAAGCTCCCGGGGACGCTTCTTTTTTTATAAAAGGATGTTATTCAGACGGTGACCGCTTCTTTTTCGGGGGCGGTTTCCAGCTCCAGATTTTCCTTCGCGATGGAAAGCATCAGCTTGATGCGGTTCTCCTGATTGACGGCGGTCGCGCCGGGGTCATAGTCGATGGCGACGACATTGGCGTCGGGACATTTTTCCTTGATGGTGCGCACCGTCCCCTTGGCGACGATGTGATTGGGGAGACAGCCAAAGGGCTGAACGGTGATGATGTTCCCATAACCCAGTTCATAAAGCTCCATCATCTCGCCGGGGAGCAGCCAGCCTTCGCCCATTTTGCAGCCCCGCCCGATGACCTCGCCCGCCAGCTCCAGCAGATGGGAGAAGGGGGAGGGGGCCGTAAAGCCGTGCTCCAAGGCGGCTTCCCGCATTTCGTTGCGGAAGCTGTCCAGATAGCGGATGACGAAGCGCAGGAGGGAGGCCTTCGGGCGGCTCCCGCCGTAAAGGCGAAAATCCTCCTGGGAGTTCTGCAGGCAGTAGAGCAGGAAGTCATAAAGCCCCGGCACCATGGTCTCACAGCCCTGCTCATAAAGAAAACGCTCCAAATTATTGTTGCCGAGGGCGGCGTACTTCACATAAATTTCCCCGACGACGCCGACCTTGACCCGGGGCGTCCGCTGAACGGGGATTTTGGCAAAATCCGCCGCGATGGCGTCAAAATTCCGGCGGAGGGTACGGCGGGAGACCAGCTGCGGGGAGAGAAACCCCTCCAGAAGCCGCTCGGTCCATTCTTCGGTGAGGCGGTCGGCGGCGCCCTTTTCCAGCTCATACGGAATGGTCTGGTTCCGCAGGAGCATCAAGAGGTCACCATAAAGGACCGCCATCATGGCACGTACCGCCAGCGGCAGGGTCAGGGGCACGGCGTTTTCATCCAGCCCCGCGAAGTTGAGAGAGAGGACGGGGACAAAGCTAAGCCCTGCCTTATCGAGAGCCTTGCGGAGCAGGCAGATGTAATTGGAGGCCCGGCATCCGCCGCCCGTCTGGGTGAGCATCAGCGCGGTCTTGTGGACGTCATATTTTCCGGAGCGGAGCGCATCCAGCATCTGCCCAATACAGAGCAGCGCGGGGTAGCAGGTGTCGTTGTGGACGTATTTGAGCCCCTCCTCCACCACCTCCGGCCCCTGATTATAGAGCACCTCCACATGGTAGCCGTAGCTTCTGAAAATCCCGGCAATGAACTTAAAGTGAATGGTGGCCATATCGGGGATGAGAATGGTGTAGTCCCGCTTCATCGCCTCGGTGAATTTTACCTGTTTCATGTCGTTTCTCCTCCCTCGCCGAGCGCCGCGAACAAGCTCCTGAGCCGGATGCGCACCGCGCCGAGATTGGTGATTTCATCAATTTTGATCTGGGTGTAGATTTTTCCGCCCTCCTCCAGAATGGAGCGCACCTCGTCGGTGGTGATGGCGTCCACGCCGCAGCCAAAGGAAACCAGCTGCACCAGATTGAGCCGGGGGTCATGGGACTCTGCCACAAACTTGGCGGCGGCATAGAGCCGCGCGTGGTAGGTCCACTGGTTGAGGACGTGAACGGGGAACTTTTCCTCCTGCCACGCCACCGAATCCTCGGAAAGCACCACCGCGCCCAGCTCCTCCAGAAGCTCCGGGATGCCGTGGTTGATCTCCGGGTCGATGTGGTAGGGACGCCCCGCCAGCACGATGACCGGAAGGTTTTGCTCCCGGGCGATCTTGAGATATTCCGCGCCCTTCCGGTGAATCCGTTCCAGATGGTCGGAAAGCTCCTGATAGGCCAGACGGGCGGCCTTCTTCACCTCATGGCGGGTGATGTCTTCCCAGCAGGGATGCAGGATCTCATAGATCCTCTTTTCAAACTGCCGCGGGGAGTGAAGCCCCAGATAGTCGCCGAGGAAGCGGATCTTTTTCACGTCCGGCATATTGGCACGGATGACCTCCGGGTAATACGCCACGACGGGACAGTTAAAGTGATTGGTGCCCTTTCCCTCGTCGATGTTGTAGGTCATGCAGGGGTAAAAGATGGTGTCGACGCCCTCGTCAATGAGGGACTGGATGTGCCCGTGCATGAGCTTGGCGGGGTAGCAGGCGGTGTCGCTGGAGATGGTGTCCTGCCCGAGGAGATAAAGCTCCCGGCTGGAATCCGGCGACCGCAGCACCTCAAAGCCGAGGGCGGTGAAGAAGGTATGGAAAAAGGGATAAAGCTCAAAGAGATTGAGCCCCATGGGGATGCCGAGCTTTCCGCGGGGGCCGGGGACGGGGCGGTAGGCGGCGAGCAGCTCCCGCTTATAGCGGTACAGGCTCAGGCGTTCGCCGGAGGAACGGCGGGCGGTGGGCTTTTCGCAGCGGTTGCCGCCGATGAACCGGCGCCCGGAACTGAAGGTGTTGACAGTGAGGGAGCAGTGGTTCTGGCAGCCCTGACAGGTGACATTCTGCACCTCATGGCGGAAGTTTTTCAGCGCTTCGGCATCGAGAATCTGGCTCTTGCCCCGGCTGGTGCGTCTGGCGTGGAGGGCGGCGCCGTAGGCGCCCATCAGCCCCGCGATGTTCGGACGGATGACCTCCCGTCCGATCTCCTGCTCAAAGGCACGCAGAACGGCGTCGTTGAGGAAGGTGCCGCCCTGCACCACGATGTGCTGTCCGAGACTGTCGGCGCTTGCCGCGCGGATGACCTTATAGAGGGCGTTCTTCACCACGCTCACCGAGAGGCCGGCGGAGATGTTTTCGATGGTGGCGCCGTCCTTCTGCGCCTGCTTGACCGAGGAGTTCATAAAGACGGTACAGCGGGAGCCGAGATCCACCGGGTGGTCGGCAAACAGCCCCAGCCGGGAAAACTCCTCGATGGGATAACCGAGCGCCCCGGCGAAGGTCTGCAAAAAGGAGCCGCAGCCGGAGGAGCACGCCTCATTGAGGAAAATATCGTCGATGGTACCGCCCCGGATCTTAAAGCACTTGATGTCCTGCCCGCCGATGTCGATGATGAAATCGACGTCGGGCTGAAACTCCTTGGCGGCGGCGTAGTGTGCCATCGTCTCCACCAGAGAGGTATCGAAGCAGAAGGCGTTTTTGATCATTTCCTCCCCGTAGCCGGTGGAAGCGGCGCCCGCGATGGTGACATGGGGGAAGCGCTCATAGATGGTCTGGAGGAACTCCCGCACCAGAGGGACGGGGTTTCCGCCGTTCGGGCGGTAATCGGTATAGAGGAGGGAGCCGTCCTCTCCCAGAAGCACCGCCTTGACGGTGGTGGAGCCGGCGTCCACGCCGAGATAGGCGGGACCCTCGTAGCTGCCGGGGTCGGAGGCGAGGCGCACCCGGGCACGCTCATGCCGGGCGGTAAACTTCTGATAATCCTCCTCGCTCTCAAAGAGGGGGCGGCAGGTCTTGTAGCTGCGGTCCGGCTCGGCCGACTGGAGCGTTTCGATGAGGGAGGAAAGACGAAGCCGGGAGGAGGCGAGCTGTGCCGCGCCCAGCGCTACATAGTAGAGGGAGTGCGGGGGACAGATTCCGGTAAGCCCCAGCGCCCGGTCAAAGCTCTTTCTCAGCTCCGGCAAAAAGGAGAGTGGCCCGCCGAGATATACGACGCGCCCCTCAATCTTCCGCCCAAGCGCCAGCCCCGCGATGGTCTGGTTGACCACGGCGGCAAAGATACTGGCGGAAATATTCTCTTTTTTAGCGCCCTGATTGAGCAGCGGCTGAATGTCGGATTTGGCAAACACGCCGCAGCGGGAGGCGATGGAATAGATCTTGTCATATCCCGCGGCAAGGTCATTCATTTCCCCGGGAGTGATACCCAGAAGGGTCGCCATCTGGTCGATGAAAGCGCCGGTGCCGCCGGCGCAGCTGCCGTTCATCCGCACCTCCAGATCCCGGCGTCCGTGATTGCGGAGAAACAAGATCTTGGCGTCCTCTCCGCCCAGCTCAATGACGGTGTCAACGTCCTCCAGCGTGGATTCCACCGCGCGGCGGGTGGCGTAGACCTCCTGCTGGAAGGAAAGTCCCAGCCGGTCGGCCAGCCCCATGCCTGCGGAACCTGAGACCGCGAACAGGACCTCCCGATCCCCGATGGTATCCCGGATCCGGGAAAGCAGCTCCATTGCCTTTTCGGCAATCATGGAAAAATGCCGCTCGTAGCTTTGGAAGAGCAGTTCGCCCTGCTCCCCCAGTACGACGGCCTTCAGTGTGGTGGAACCGACGTCCAGCCCCACCCGAATCTGATCTTTCAAAGCAGCCACCTCGAAGCTCTGTTAAATGTTGTCTGCATATTACTTAAATGTAAGGATAGCCTGCCGAGAATACAATGTCAAGTGGGAATAAAAAAAGCGCTGAACGCAGGGCAGGCGGGGCGGAGGACACCCTCCGATATGTCAAAAATGGAATGGATTCTTGTGCAAAATGCAGAAAACCATTCCCCTGTCAGCGGGCGCTATATGATATGTAAAGGCCCCTTCCCCGCTCCGGTGGGGGGCGGGGAAGGGGGAAAAGACCTCCGGCGCCCGGCATTTTCGGCCTTTTGAAAGAAACTTTCAGCTTTCGACATCGCGGCGGGGGAACATTGCTGTTATCACTAAAGAAAAGAAGAGATGATTGAGCATTATAACTAAAATGGTGCAAACAGTTTGAAACTATCTTTCAAATGTTGACAAAATATGATTGAAGTGTTACTATCTAGTTGGATTGAAAGTACTTTCATAGGTAAAGGAGCAGCAATGAACATTTACGACATTTCCGAGCAGGCAGGTGTCTCTATCACCACTGTTTCCCGCGTAATCAACGACAATCCGCTGGTCAGTGCCGCAACAAGAGAAAAAGTGCTTTCAGTCATCGAAAAGAACGGCTACACTCCCAATGTGTTCGCGCGCAGTCTGGGGCACGATACCATGCACATGGTCGGCATTCTGGTGGTGGACCCATCCGACCCCAATGCCTGCGGCAGCATGACCGCCGCGATCGGCTATCTGCAAAGGGAGCTTCGTTCCTACAACTTCGATTCTTGCATCTACTGTGTCGGGTTCGATATGAAGGACAAGGCGGAGTATCTCCGCATCATGTGCGAGCGCCGTCTGGACGCCGTGATCATCGCCGGATCGTTCTTTATTGAGGAAAACGCCAAAAACAACCAATGCATCTTCGACACCGCAAAGCAGATGCCGGTCATGCTGATTAACGGTCAGCTGGATGGGGACAACATCTACTGCTTCCTCTGCGACGATAAAAATTCCGCCTTTGAGGCCACGCAGATGATGCTGCGGGGCGGCGCGCAAAATGTGTTGTTCCTCGCGCAGGGAATGACCCACTCGGAGAGGAGAAAAAAGGCGGGCTATGAGGCGGCGCTGCGGGAGGCCGGGCTTCCCGTGCGGGAGGAATACATCCGCCGGAGTCCTCTGGACATTCGGGAAAGCGCCGACTTTGTGGAGAAGCTTGCCAAGGAGCTCCCCTTTGACGCGGTGCTTGCCACCGAGGACAACATCGCCATGGGCGTTCTTAAATACGCGAACCGGAACCATCTGAAAATCCCCGAGGAGCTTTGTCTCATCGGCTACAATAACACCCGCCTTGCGGATTGCTGCTACCCGGAGCTGACCTCGGTCAACAACAACACAGAAGCCGCCTGCGTGACGGCGATCTCCATGCTGATGCGAAAGCTTCAGAACATGGCGATCCCCTCCCGCTTCACCGTTTCCGCGAGCATTATCGAGAGACAAACCACCCGGCCGTCGGCCTCCCCGGAGGACTGACCGCCCCCACCTTTGTTTCTTAAAACGGAATCCCGTTTTATCAATAACCCAAACATTAAAGGAGGAGTCCCCAATGAAAAAGATGTTAGCACTCATCCTGGCTGCCTTCATGGTTCTTTCCATGGTCGCCTGCGGCGAAAAGCCCGCGAACGACGGCACCAAGACCTATGAGCTGCGCTGCTCCACCAACCTGGCCGCCACCTCTACCGTGGGTCAGGCCCTCGCCAAGTTTGTTGAGCTGGTTAACGAGAAGTCGGAAGGCCGCATTAACTGCACCGCCAACTTCGGCTCTGAGCTGGGCAACCAGGCAGAGCAGGTCGCTATGACCAAGGGCGGAGACCTTGAGATGGTCGTCGCCGCTCCCGGCACCGGCCCCGGAGCCTATGAAGGCTGCGAGCAGCTGATGCTCTTTGAGTTCCCCTTCCTCTTTAAGGACAACGATCATTATCGCCGTGTTCTGAAGGAAGCCGTTGATGAGGTCAATGCCATCGTCGCTCCTCTGGGCTTCACCGCTATGGCGGGCCAGTCTCAGGGTTCCCGTGATATGCTCACCAGCGTTCCTGTCAACAGCCTCGCCGATATGAGCGACCTCATTATGCGTGGTCCCAACGCTGTTTACATCTCCATGTTCGAGTCTCTGGGTGCCGCCGGCATCACCATGGACTGGAATGAGATCTACACCGCTATGAGCCAGAATGTCTGTCAGGGCTGCGAAGGTTCTCCCAGCTCCCTGCATGCTTCCTCCTTCGAGGATAACGGCAAGTATCTCGCCATCACCAACCACATCATCGCCTGCACCTATTACTTCTTCAACACCGAGTGGCTGAACTCTCTGCCGGAAGATCTGCGGGCTGTCGTGGAGGAGTGCGCCGCGGAAGCTCAGGCTTACCAGGAGCAGATCGATGACGCTGACCAGACCGCCGCTCTCAAGGCGATGGAAGAAAAGGGCGTTACCATTACCGAGATCGAAGATATCGAGGACTGGAAAGTCGCCTGCGCTCCCATGACCGAGGAGTACCTTGCCAAGGGTGACCAGTGGAAGGCCTTCTATGATGTGCTGACCGCCATCGAGTAATCGCTTTTCCCGCATCCCCAACTTATTCTGCAACCAATCAGTCCGGGTTGCTGATCCTCCCCGGATCGGCAGCCCGGCGTTCTCTTTGCTGAAAGAATTTCCGGGAGGTTTTCATGAAAGCTTTGAAAAAAATCGACACCGCCCTCTATAAAATTCGAGTGGTCGGTCTGGTGGCACTTCTGGCCGCCTGCATTTTGATGTGTTTAACCAACATCATTCTGCGCTATGTGGTACGCGGTGTGCCGACCCTGAGACCCTTTCCGTGGGTCAATGAGCTGATGCAGATGGGCGCCATTTGGATCGGCTTTCTGGCGGCGGGACTGGGCGTCAAGCAGAATGCCCACGTCAGTCTGGAGAGCCTGACGCAAAAATATCTGCCCGCGAAGGCCTCCAAGATCCTCCGACGCATCGCGCAGATCGTGGTGATCGCCGCGCTTGCCGTCCTTGTTGTTTTCGGCGTCAAGGTGACCATCAGCCAGAGCCACAGCTTCCTGCAGAATCTGCATATCTCCAACGCGTGGTTCTATTCCGCCATTCCCGTCGGATGCTTTTTCCTGCTCTATGACTATCTCATGATACTGCTCTTCGGCGACTCTCCCTTCGGAGAGGGCGAGAAAGCAGGAAACGACTGCGCCAGCGGCGCATTTTAAGGGAGGGGTGGAATTATGTTAACAACACTGCTTATTTTTCTTGTGCTGCTCATTTTCATCTTCCTCGGGTTTCCCATCTTTATGTCGCTGCTTATCACCGGCATCATCTTCATCATCGCCGGCGGAAACTCTCTGGACCTCACCGTCATCAAGATGTTCGGCAGCGTCAACAGTCTTTCTCTATTGGCAATCCCGTTCTTTATCACCGCGGGAAACATTATCATGCGCTCCAAAATCACCGATAAGCTGGTGAATTTTGCGGACGCCGCTGTCGGATTTCTGCCCGGCGGTCTGGGACACGTTAACGTCGTGACCTCCATGATCTTCGGCGGCATTCAGGGCTCCGGCTGCGCGGATGCCGCCGCCATCGGCGGCATGCTCATTCCCGCAATGGAAAAACAGGGCTATGACACCGATTATTCCGTGGCGGTTACGGCGGGCTCTTCTATGCTGTCTCCCATTATCCCGCCCAGCATCGCCATGATCCTATACTCCTATTACACCGAGGTCCATATCGGACGGCTGTTTATGGGCGGTCTTATCCCCGGCATTATCATCGGTCTTCTGATGATGGGCGTGGTCTATATGGAGTACCGCGCGCGCCATTATGATATCCCCCGTACCAAGTTCTCGATCCTCAACCTTCTCAAGACCGGATGGCATTCTCTGGGCGCTCTCCTTATGCCGCTCATCATCCTTTCCGGCATCTGCTTCGGCTATGTCACCCCCACCGAATCCGGTGTACTGGCCATCGCTTACGGCCTGTTCTACGGCTTCGTCATCAGCAAGACGCTGAAGCTCCGTGACATTCCCGACATTCTGGTGGATTCCGCCGTCACCACCGCTGTGGTTTATATGACCATCGCGGGCGCGGGCGTGCTTTCCAACGTGCTGGTACGTCTGCACTTCCAGTCGGAGGTCCGTGACTTTGCCGTCAACGTGCTGCAAAGTCCCGTCTTGGTCGTCATCTTCCTGGTCTTGGTCTTTATCGTCCTCGGTATGTTCCTTGACCCCACCGTTATCATTGCCATGTTTGCGCCCACCGTTCTTGCCATCGGAAATGCCCTTGGCTTTGACCCCGTTCATTTCGGCGTCATCATGGTGGTTGTCATGCAGCTCGGCGCCATCACTCCGCCGGTTGGAACCTTCCTGTTCATCTCCTGCGGCGTGGCGCATCTCCCCATGGAAAAATCCATCAAGCCGCTGATGCCTTATATCGCCGTGGTGCTTGTTGTTATGGTCATCGCGCTTCTGTTCCCGTCGTTCGTTACCTGGCTGCCCAATCTTATTTACAATCGGTAAGGAGGAACTATCATGCAGGAGAAAATGGATGGCGGTACCTACGCACCGAAAGGGAAGGCGGCGGCGGTCTGCCGGCCGGGCGAGTTTCCGGTTGGCGTGATCGGGCTGGATCACGGCCATATCTACGGAATGTGCAACGGCCTTTCCGAAGCGGGGGCCGAGATCGCCTATGTGTATGATCCCGATCCTGAAAAGGTGGAGCAGTTTCTGGCGGCATTCCCCGGGGCCAAGCCCTGCGGGAGCCGCGAGGAGGTGCTGGAGGCGCCGGTCAGACTGATTGCTTCGGCGGCAGTCCCCGCGGACCGTGCCGGCGTCGGCATCGAGGCCATGCGGCACGGAAAGGACTTCTTCGGGGATAAGCCCCCCATCACTACCAGAAAGCAGCTGGCCGAGGTGCGAAAGACTGCTGCCTCGACCGGACGCCGCTTCTTCGTCTATTTCAGTGAACGCCTTCATGTGGAGGCTTCGGTTTACGCGGAGGAGCTTCTTCAGAAGGGCACCATCGGAAGGGTGGTGCAGGTGATGGGCTGGGGTCCGCATCGGCTGAATGAGGGGACCCGCCCGGCGTGGTTCTTTGACGAGGAGCGCTACGGAGGCATCCTGGTGGACATCGGCTGCCATCAGATCGAACAGCTGCTCCGCTTTTCCGGCGCGGAAAACGCCGAGATTGTCACCAGCCGCATCGGGAACTATGCCCACAAACAATACGAAAAGTTTCAGGATTTCGGTGACTGCACGCTGCAGTGCTCCAACGGCGTGGCCGGCTACTTCCGGGTGGATTGGTTCACGCCGGACGGGCTGGGCGCGTGGGGCGACGGCCGCACCCTTATCATCGGGACCGACGGCTACATCGAGATCCGCAAGTATATCGACATTGCAAGCGACCCCGAGGGCGACCATGTGTATTGGGCGGACCGCGAGGGTGAGCATCATGTCTGCGCCAGCGGCCGCTGTGGGTTCCCGTTCTTCGGCCGCATGATCCGTGACTGTCTGGATGGGACTCAGAACGCCATGCGTCAGGATTATATCTTCCGCGTGATGGAGCTGGCGCTGGACGCGCAGGAAAAGGCTGTCCGTATTGAGAAGTAAGGAGCAATGAGCTATGGAACAAAAGAAAATCGGTATTGCCATTTTGGGCGCCGGAGCCATCGCAGAGGTCCACATCAAGGCCTATCAGGCCTATCCTGAACTTTGTGAGGTGCGGGCGGTTTGCGATCTCTTTCCCGAAAAAGCCGAAGAGCTGATTAACCGATTGGGGATCCCCGCCAAGGCATATAAGGACTATCGGGATGCCCTCCAGCGGGAGGACATCGACGCCGTTTCCATCTGCCTGCCTCCCAGTGCGCACCCCGCGGCAGCGCTGGACGCGCTGGGTGCGGGAAAGCACGTCCTCACCGAAAAGCCGATGGCGGGCTCTTTGGAGGAATGTGATGCGATGATTGCCGCAGCTGAAAAGAGCGGAAAGCTCCTCGGCGCCGTGGCGCAGAACCGCTATAAGACACCGCACCAGAAATTAAAGCGCCTCTTAGAGGAAAATGCCATCGGGCCTATCCGCTTTGCCACCGTCAATTCGCTCTGGTGGAGAGGGGAAAACTATTATGACATTTGGTGGCGCGGCACCTGGGAAAAGGAAACCGGCGGCTGTGTGACCAATCACGCCGTGCATCATATCGACCTCCTTCAGTGGATGCTGGGGATGCCTCGCTCGGTGAGCGCCGTCATCTCCAATGTCGGGCACTCCAATTCCGAGTGCGAGGATGTGGCGGTGGCCGTGCTGCGGTATCCCGAAACACTGGTGCAGCTCACCGCCTCCATTGTGAATCACAACGAGGCGCAGGAGATCCTGTTCCACGGCGAGAAGGCGAGCGTCGGCGTGCCGTGGCAGGTTACCGCCTCCAAGGCGCAGCCCAACGGCTTCCCGGAGCCGGACGAGGAGACCCGCGAGCAGATCCAGAAGCGCTATGATGAACTGCCGGAGCTTAAGACCGAGGGTCACCCGGCAGAGATCGAAAACTTCCTCAGAAGCATTCGGGGGGAGGAAACCCTTCTCATAGACGGCAAACAGGGAAGAAACACCATTGAGCTCATCGCTGCCATCTACAAGTCGGCCTATACCGGCCGGGAGGTGGAGCTTCCGCTTTCCGAGGACGATGTCTTCTATCGGAAGGGTGGGCTGGCCTCGGTCATGCCGCATTTCCACGAAAAGAAGAAAAGTATCGATAACTTCGCCCCCTCCAAGCCGATTACGCTGGGACGTGACGTCGGAAAATAACCCCCAGCCAAAATGAAAGCCCCCGGCGCCTCGGCGCCGGGGGCTTTTGCATAAAAGAAAAGCCCTGAAGACCACTGCCTTCAGGGCTTTTTGGCGGAGAGTTAGGGATTCGAACCCTAGGTGAATTGCTCCACACAGCATTTCGAGTGCTGCACCTTCGACCACTCGGACAACTCTCCGTTTGGCAGCGGGGAAATTTCCCGCTTAAACGTGATATCTATCATACACTAAATGTGGTGAAATTGCAAGACGTCCGGCGGTATTCCGATAAAAAAGCAAAAAAACCGCAAAGTTTTTCATCTTTCTTTCAAAAAACGATTGACTATTGGAACAATATGTGGTAATATAAATAAGCTGTCGTAAGGATATGCGCTGTTAGCTCAGCTGGATAGAGCGTTTGGCTACGGACCAAAAGGCCAGGGGTTCGAATCCCTTACAGCGCGCCAAAAAAAGCCCTGAAACCTCTGCGGTTTTAGGGCTTTTTTGTTTTTTCGGGGTTTGCCGGAAAAAGCCGACCGAGACTTTTGGGGAGTTTCGGCCGGCTTTCTTTATGCTGTTTTCGTTTAAGAGGCAGGCGTCGGAATGACCACGATGGGGCCGTCCGGATCCGGTTCCTCCGGGGAAGCCGGGGGAACCGCGACGCGGTAGGCCTCCAGAGCGGCGCTCCAGTCCTCGTTCAGGATGCCCTCGACGGAGGAAAGCACCAGCACCTGATCGAAGGATTCCGCCGCCAGTGCCTCCATCATCGTATCAGAGCAGTCCGCGGGGGAGAGAAAGGCGATTTCGGAATAGTGGAGGGACAAAAACGGCAGGAGCGGGAGGGCGTAGCGGTCGCCCAGCACCAGAAGCCGCCTCGGAAACGCCGCGTAGTTTTCGATATCGATGCGGGGAGAAAGCCCGCCCAGAATACAGTCCATATCCTGCCCCGTCATGGAGGCGGAGAGGGGATAGAGGGTATAGTAGGTGGCGCGGACACCGCCGGGATCGGAGTGCAGCACCCGGTAGGAGGGGGAGCGCTTGGCGGGGAGATAGGCGGTGATGGCGTCGCCTCGCACGCCGCCGTTGCCCCAGCGGGCATAGAGGGTGCCGTAGCAGTCATATCGCAGTGGGGTAATGGCAAAATCGGAGAGGGGAAGCGGGGTGTAGCTGAGACGCTCGCCCAACGCGGCATAGAGCTTATAGCCCGCCAGCTGGGAGGGGAGGCTCTCCGTGCGGTAAAAGAGGTTTTCATCCGCGCACGCTGAGAGGATGTCATAGGCGTCTACCGTGTAAAAACTGCGGTGGAGGTCATGATAGCTCTGCTCCAGAAAGCCCGCCTGATCAAAGAGAATGGCGTTTTTGGGCAGGAGCGGGCGATGAATGCAGCTGGCGGTGGGGATGAACATGAGGGTAGGGGCGGGATCAGTGAGACTCCCGAAGCGGCGGAGAGCGTCGATGTTTTTGGGCCCGATGGCGGGGTCCTCCACCGTGAGGTTTTCAATGAGGCGGTTCTCGGTAAAGAAGATGGAGTCGATCTCCTTAAGACCGCTTATGAGCTTGAGGCTCACCTTCCATTTTTGCAGTTCCTCCCGGAAGGGAAGATTCTTTTTAAGAAAGGCTTCCACGCGGCTGCCGTAGCTTCCCTCCCGCTCGGTCAGGGTCTCGAAGGCTTCACCGGGGCTGCCAAGGAAGCTTCCCACAAGGCCGATCACCAGAACAAGAGAAAAAATGAGCGCGACCAATTGATTTTTTCGTTCCATCCCAGCACCCCCTTAAACCATATAAGCCAGCGCGGTGGCCAGCAGCAGCAGGTTCGCCGTGAGGGAAATGATGCGGGCGGCGTCGGGATGCTGCCGGGTAAAGCGCTTGTGGAGCGGGGCGGAAAGGCCGGTGCAGAAGTAGATGGAAACGAGGAGCAGGAGCCAGTGGGACTCCAACAGATAGAGACAGCCGGAATTGATGCCGGGGATGTGCCCCGCGCCGAACATGACCTGCAGGGCGTGGGCGGAGGCGCGGAGCGAATCCCCGCAGAACCAGCAGAAGGAAATGAGGATCGCCACAAAGGTATAGGCGCGGCAGAGCGGCGCCGGGATGAGGTCGGCGTGTTTTTCGATGTAAAGCACCTCAATGATGATGAAGATCCCGAGAAAGGCTCCCCAGACCAGATAGTTGAGGCGGATGCCGTACCAGAGGCCCATCAGCATGGTGGTGAGCAGGATATTGACCGAGGTGGAAAGGGGACCGTTGTCCTCCGCGCCCAGCGCCTGATAGACATACTTCCGCACAAAGTGATTGGCGGAGATATTGAAGCGGGAGAAAAAGTCGGTGACCGAGGAGGACTGCAGGGGATGATGAAAGTTTTCCGGCAGATCCAGCCCGAAGATGGCGCCGGTGCCGGTTGCCATGTCGCTGAAGCCGGAGAGCAGGAAATAGATATAAAGGATATAGCAGATGATGGTGAGCCAGGTGCCGAGCACGGTGGGACTCTCCGAGGAAAGCGTCTGAAAGCGCAGGATCAGCTCCCACAGGGAATCCGCCAGAATAACCTTTTTGGCAAGGCCCCGGATGAGCAGGACCATGCCGCCCCGGACGCCGTCGGTGGTAAGGGAAGCCTTTTCCACCTGCGGGATGAACTCGTTGGCGGTGACGATGGGACCGACATAGAGCTTGCCGAAGAAGCAGCAGAACAGCCCGTAGGCAACGGGGTCTTCGATGAGATCGGTCTCGCCGTGATAGAGGTCGGTGACATAGCCGAGGGAGGTAAAGGCGGCGATGGAGATGCTGAGCGGCAGATAGAGCCGGTCAAGCTCGATCAGGGAGGAGCAGACCACAAAGAGCAGAAGATCCTTTGCAACGCAGAAAAACAGCATAGCGCGCGCCTTGGGGTGGGCATAGGCGATGGGCTTCGCAAGGAGGTAGTCCAGTCCTACCGTAATCACCATGAGCAGGAGAAAGAGCGGCGACAGAAGCGCCACAAAAAGAAAGGAGAGCAGGAGCAGAAAGATGCCGCGGGCACGTCCTCGGAGAAGATAATAGGTGAGGGCGCCAAGCGGCAGAAAGATAAATAAAAACCCAAGGGAATAAAGGTCCAAGGGAACCGGTCTCCTTTCTTATGAAATTGAGTTAAGCGGGAAAAAGCCGCTTGGTGAGTGTTTCCAGCTCCTCCAGGGACAGGAGCCGGGAGAGAAGCCCGGGAAGGGCGTTGGCGGAAAGCCCGAGGGGAAGCCCCAGCTCCTTCAGGAGCCGCTCCCGCTTCCGGGCGCTCTCCTCCCTGCCGGAAAACCCCAGCCGGTAGAGGTCGGCCTTGGTGATGCGGGCAGGGTCGGCGGGCGGTGGACTGTCCTCCAGAAGCCCGGCCTCATCCAGAATGGAAAGGAGGGTTTCGGCGGTCATGCCCTCTACCCCCAGCTTCCCTTCCGCGGAGGGACGGGACTTTCTTCTTTCCTTGCCGTAGACCTCCGGGATGTAAAGCTGAATGATCCGCTCGGGCGGCACCGCCCCCGCGAGGTGGCCCCTTATGAGGAAGCCTGCCCGGTCGGAGTCGGTGAGGAGGGCGACGGGCCCCTTTTCGCCAAGAGCCCGGATCATCGCGAGCTTTGCGGGGTCCTTAAAGATGCGAAAGCCGTTTGTCACGATGATCTCCCCCTCCACCAGAGAGGCGAGCGCCGCTTTATCGTATTTTCCCTCCACGATGAGGGGAACCTTCAGTCGTCTCAATTTCGTTCCTCCCGCAGGGCCTCCATGATTTGGAGGATGGTGACCTCCAGAACGACCCGGCCGTCCGCGCCGGACAGCTTCATGCGGGCGTCCGCCTCGGCCAGAAGCTCCAGAATGGCGGCAAGGGTGCCGCGGCTGAGACGGCGGGACTGCTCGGCCGCCTTGGTGAAGCGGTAGCTCCCGCCGTAGCCCAGCTCCCGCCGGGCGGTGGCTTCGGAAACATTGCCCCGGCGGGCCGCCGCCGCGCGGTAGATATCCACAAAGGACATGGTGAGGATGGTCAGGATGCTTTCGGGGCGCTCCTGCAGAAAGATGAGATCGTCCACGATTGCCATCGCGCCGTCAAAGTCCCGCCGCAGGAGGCGGTCCCCCAGCTGAAAGACGTTGGCGTCCACGGTGGGGGCGACCATGGCTTCGATGTCCTCCGCGGTGATTTTGCCGGTCCCCGCGTGGTAGGCGGTGAGCTTTTCCACCTCGGACTGCACCCGGAGACTGTCGAGGGAGCAGTAATCGGCCAGAAGCAGGCTCTCCTCGGAATCAAGGAGACAGCCCCGTTTGAGGGCAAGGCTTCTGGCAAACTTGGCGACGTCGCCCCGGGTCATCACCGAAAACTGCGCCGCGCCGCCCGCCTTGTCGCAGAGCGCCAGAAGCTTTGCGCCCGCGGTGGCCTTTTTCTTAAACTGGTCGAGTGAGTTCCGGCAGGTGATGAGGAGGGCCGCGCCCTCCAGCGGGGTGGTGAGGAGCGTTGTGAGCTTGCAAAGCTCCTCCGCGTGCAGGAGGGGGAGCGACAGGTCATCAATGACCACCAGCCGCCGCCCCGGCACAAAGGAGACGGACCAGAGCATATCCCCCACCGAGTCCCAGTCGATGGCCCGGCTGCCGTCCAGCCGGAAGAGATTGGGGGAATCCTCCGCCCCCAGAATGGTACGCACCAGCCGCTCCCGGGCTTTTTCCATCTGGCGGGTCTCTTCGCCGTACAGCAAATAGACCGGCAGCATGGCGCCGGCGCGGATGTTGGTATCCAGTTCCCGCAGGTTGGAAAAGATCATAGAACGCTCCTTAGGAAAGCCGGAGAAGGGTCTCCGTTTCATTCTTTATCACGGGGCCGGAAAAGCCCCTCTTAAAAATCCGTCCGTCCCGGTCGATGACGAGGGTGACGTCGGGCGGAATGTCATCTGCCGTTATTATATCATAGCCGGCCCAACATTTCAGCACTTTTTGCTCTCCACAGGAGATGAGGGTCCGGTGCTCCCCGAGGGAGACGACCGAAAAGCCGGAGGGGTCATGGTAGGGAGTAGAGGCGGGAAGCGCCCGGGTATTGGGCGGGAGCTGTTCGGCCCCCAGCCGGGCGGTTTCCGGGGAAAAGCGGGTCTCTTGGGGCGAAAGAAGCCTTGCAAGACGAAGCTCCGCGGTGAGATCATGGCGCGCCTCCGGACGGTATAGGAGCCCCAGCCGGGGCGAGCCGGACCGCAGAAGAAGCCGCGGCAGGAGGGAAGCCTCATAGGAGGAGGCGGTCGCTTCCAGAAGAGCCGCGGACTCTCCCTTCTGGACGAGGACGGCGCCGGTTTTATGGTCCAGGGTGAGATAGCAGGCGTTGGCGGCGGGAGCCGTGAACAGGAAAAAGACAGCGGAAGCCCCGCAGAAAACCGAAAGGAGGAGCAGGCGGAGCCGCTTTTTCCGGGTAAGGCAGAGGAAAAAGAGAAAGACGAGCAGCAGAAAGACATAACCTGACTGCCAGGGAAGCCGTGCCGGGACCGTCGCAAAGGGCAGATGAGCAAAAAAGTGGGCAAGGTTTCGAAGAAGATAGGCAAAGCCCCTGGCCGCCCCGAAAAACACCTCTCCCAGTCCCAGACCCAGCCCGAGGAGCGCCAGAAGGTCAAAGACCAGAACGGCAGGCACCAGCGGCAGAATGAGCAGATTGAGGAGGAGGGAATAGGTGGGGAGATAGCCGAACGCCGTCATGGTGATGGGAAGCGAGCCCAGCTGCGCCGCAAGACTCACCGTGAGGGCGTTCCAGAGGAAAGAGAGAAAGCGTCCCTTGGGAGAAAGAAGCTTTCCCAGCGGCTTGCTGAACAGCAGGATCCCAAGCGTGGCGGAGCAGGTCAGCTGATAGGAGAGATCGGACAGCACCGAGGGGTTGAGGAGCACGAGCGCTCCCGCCGCCGCGGCCAGGGAGGTGAGCGGATCGCTCCGCTGCCCCAAAAGCTCCCCGAGGAGGAGCAGCGCGGTCATCATGGCCGCGCGGAGCACCGAGACCGAAAACCCCGCGACCATGAGCATAAAGAGACAGCACCCCGCCGAGAGCAGCACCCGGGCGCGCCGGGAAAGCAGCAGCCGATTGGAGAGAAAGGCGGCAATGCCCACCAGGATGGAGAGATGCAGCCCCGAGACCGCGAGGATATGGGCGATGCCGGAGGCGGAAAAATCGGTGCGGACGGCGGCGGGCAGCTCGGAAAGATCGCCGGTCAGCATGCCGCGGGCCAGCACCGCGTCCACGGCGTCCGAGAGGGAACAAAACTGAAAAAGAATTTCCTCCCGCAGGCGCACCATGGCGGCCAGAGGAGAGCGGGAGGGCGAGGAGGGCTTTCCTGCGGTGAGGAGCGTTCCCTCCAGCGCGTGGCCGCCGGGTAGGAACATGCTGTCCCGGTCGGGGGAACACCCGGTGATGAGCACCTCTCCCACAAACCTTTCCCCGGGGAGAGGGAGCGGTTCTTCCTCCGAAAGAGGAGAGAGCAGGAGGACGCAGCTCCTGCCGTCCAGCGTTCCCCGGATACGGCAGGGGGAAAAGCCGCCGGAGGAGACCACCACTCCATCGAAGGGAAGAACTTCTCCCTCCAGAGCACTGAGTCGGGAAAGGGCAAGCGTTCCGCTCCCGATGAGAAGCCCCGCGAGGAGCACCCCGGAGAGGAGAGCGCGAAAGAGGGGCCTTCCGGACTTCTTTAATAGGAGAGCCGGAAGAGAGAGGGGAAGCGCCGCCCAGAGAAAGAGAAGCCCGCCGTGGGAGACCGCCCAAAGCACGGCAAGAAACGCCGCTGCGGCGATGGAAAGATAACGGCGCATTCGGTCCCCTCCTTTCATGAAGCACGCATGGATTTACACTTATTATAGAAAAAACTGGGCGAAAAAACAAGAAAAGGAAAAGGAGCAAAACCACCGCTTTTGCATAGGATGGGAGTAACCGCAGGAAAATACTTCAAGAAGGAGCGTTCATATGAGTTATGATACGACGCTGATCTTTCAGCTCTATACCGCGCGGGATGCTCTCCCGGTCGAGGGGGCGCGGGTCACCATCATCGACCCCCAGACAAACGAGCAGAGGACCCAATTTACCAATTCCAGCGGCAAAACGGCGCCCCTTTCCCTCACGGCGCCGGATGTTGCCATCAGTCTGGACCCCTATGCCACCGAGCTCCCCTACCGCAAATACGACGCTCTGGTGGAGGCGGACGGCTACCGCAACATTAAGCTGGAGGGGATTCAGGTCTTTTCGGGGCAGGAGGCGATTGCAAGTCTGGAGATGAACCCTCAGGTGGGGCGTGCCCGGGAGGAGACCATCGTCATCCCGGAAAACGGTCTCCTTGTGCCGCGCACCCGCACCCCGGACGCCCCGGAATTGGACCCCCGCATTCTGAAGGAGGTCTTTGTTCCCTCCTATATCACGGTGCATCTGGGAAAACCCAATGACCGCACCGCGAAAAATGTCACGGTCAGCTTTCCGGACTATATCAAAAACGTGGCCTCCAGCGAAATCTATCCCACCTGGCCGGAAAACGCCCTGAGAGCGAACATCTTAGCGCAGATCTCCTTTGCCCAGAACCGGATCTTTACCGAGTGGTACCGCAGTCAGGGCTATAATTTCGATATCACCAACAACACGAACTACGACCAGTATTTCGTCTACCAGCGGAACATCTACGAGAGCGTCAGCCGCATTGTAGATGATCTTTTCACCCGCTATGTGAGGACCATCGGCACGATAAACCCGCTCTTTACCGAATACTGCAACGGCACCACCGTCACCTGCAAGGGACTTTCCCAGTGGGGAACGGTGCCGCTTGCCCAGAACGGCTACACACCGCTTGGCATCCTCAAGTATTATTACGGTAACCGCATCGAGATTGCCGCCGCCAACTCTACCAGAGCCATCGGCGCCTCCTACCCCGGACAGCCGCTTAAGGTTGGAACCGTTTCACCGGATGTTCAAACCGTTAAGACCCAGCTGAATCGCGTCCGGGTCAATTATTCCGCCATCCCGCCCATCTCCCAGATGGATAACCGCTACACAGCGGAGACGGCGGCCTCGGTGCGTACCTTCCAGCGCATCTTCAATCTCGCCCCCGACGGCATCGTCGGTCGTGCCACATGGAACAGGCTCTCCTATATCTACACAGCGGTCAAAAAGCTCGCGGAGCTGGGCGGAGAGGGCGTCACCCTGCCGGAGAACCGCCCTGTCGTCTATCTCCAGAAGGGCAGCCAGGGCGAGAACGTCAAGCTGGCGCAGTATTTCCTCCGGGTCATCTCCCAGTATTACGAGGCGATTCGTCCCATCGATATCGACGGTATTTTCGGCTCCGGGACCGAGACCGCGGTCAAGAGCTTCCAGCGTATGCGCGGGCTGCGGCCGGACGGTATCATCGGACCGGACACCTGGGAGGCGCTCTATGAGAGCTATTTCGCCGTGACAAGAAGCTCCGGTCTTTCGGTTCCTTATCCCGGTTATCTCTTGCAGGTGGGCAGCCGCGGTGACAACGTGAAACTCATGCAGCAGTATCTCAACGCCATTTCGAACGTTTATCCCCAGCCCACCATTGTGGCAGACGGCATCTACGGGGAGAGAACGGCAAGCGCAGTACGCTCCTTCCAGCGTCTTACCGGGCTCACCCCGGATGGAATCATCGGCCCCGTCACCTGGGACCGCATTGTCGCGGTGCGCCTCCTGATTCGATAAACCACATAAAAGCACGAAAAAATCCCCCGTCCATCTAAGGGCGGGGGATGACTTTTTAATCCAAGGGGAACTGGCGTTATGCCTTGGGGGATTGGGGGGCGGCTCCCTGTGCGAGGGCTTTATTCTCCCGGCGGATCTTCCGCGCGGAGAGGAACATGAGCCCCAGCGTGATGACCGCCAGCGCAGCCATTCCCGCCAGCCCAAAGGATGCACCCTCCACCGTGAGGAAGGTGAGCGGGTTCGAGGCGTTGCAGAGAGAGTTATAAAGCCCGGTGCTGAGGGCGGCGTCCGTTGCCGCGGCGCAGTCGGTAAAGAGCTGAGTCATGACGGTGCCGCAGTAGAGCATTGCCACCACCGAGACCACCCCGGAGATGAGGGAGCGGATGAGGCAGCGGCCGCTCAGGGCAACCACAAACACCATCATATAAAGGAGAATGGCGATGTCGCCCGAGGGCAGCACCAGATTGCCGGGGAGATATTCGCCCAGTACCACCGAGACCGGAACCATGATGACGGCGGTCAGCAGCACGGTGGGACTTGCGATGCCCGCCATTGTGCTGATGGAAAGCTTGAGAGGCGCTTTGCGGACCTTGTTTTTTAAGGCCCGCTCGGCCAGCGGTACGGTGACGGAGGAAACGGCGTCTGCCAACACCCGCAGGAGCCGCGGCAGGATATAGAGGCAGCCCGCCAGCACCAGCGCGAATTCAATGGAATCATAGATGGGAGTTTTGGAAGCCACGCCGAAGATGAGAGCCACCAGAAAGCCCCAGAAAGCGGGTTCTCCCCAGAAGCCCCAGCGCTCGGCAGTTTCCTCGGGGGCAAGACGCTTTCCCTTGAAGGCGGGGATGAGGTCGATGAGCCGATTGACTCCCCAGGAGATGGGCGCGAAGCCGATGGCGAAGCTCTGCAGCATGGTGACGTTCTGCGCGCCGAGCAGGGTGCTGGCCTGCGGCTGGAAGACGTCCGCCATCAGCAGCTGCAGGATGGTGAGCAGCACAGCAGAGGCCAGCCCGTACCAAAAGCTGCCGGTGAGACGCTCCACCAGCGTGCCGACAAAGGCAATCTGCCACAGGCTCCAGAGATCCAGATTGACAACGCGGGTGACCTTCATGAGAACGAGGAGGGCATTCACCAGAATGCCGAGGGGGATCATATAAAATATCAGCTCCGAGGTATAGGTGATGGCGGAGGAGAGGAGCCAGTGCGTATTGACGGCGACCTTGCTGAAGCCGTAGGCTTCGATCATGTTGTTGGTGGTGGCAAGGAGATCCGCGTTCAGACGGGAAATGAGGATGCTGATGCCGACAAAGCTGCCGAGCACGGCAAAAGCGATCTCGGCGCTGCGGCGCGCGCCGCGGCGGGCGATGAGCCCCAGAAGAAAGAAGAAAAGGGGCAGGAAGAAATAAGACCCCACCTCTGTAATGATTTCATGAACGATTTTTAGAAATTCCAAACGATTCAATACCTCCTAAAGGCCTGCCCAGAGGGGCGGCGAAACGGTCTATTTTAATTAGTATAGAGAAGAAATGTGACCGTGGTTTGAAGAAAAACCCGATTTTCGTAATTTTTATTTTCCCATAACTGTCCCTGCTTGTCAAGAAGAGGAAAAACGGGGCCTCTCCGCCCCCTTGGTAAAAAAGAAAAAAGGAGAGGCCCGCAGGGGCCTCTCCTTTCATTCGGTTCGGGGGGTTATCCCCGGATGCGGACGTTTTTCTTCACCATAAAGCGCCCCACCTTCTGCATACCGGCGGCCTGGGTGATGAGGGAGAAGATCTCCTCCTTATCCTCCCACCGCCAGAAGCTCCCCGCCAGAACGCTGGCCGGGGTGCCGCGGTAGCCCTCGGGAATCATCGGGACGCTGGCGCCTACCAGCACCACATCCCGCGCGCCGGACGCCATCTCAAAGAGGGAGGCGGCGGTGCCGTTCACCATGGCGGTCCCGCTCATCAGCACGATGTCGCACTGAGGCAGAAGCTCCGCCTGCCGCTCCATGGGGAAGATGCCCTCCTCGGCGTTGCCCTCAGCGGACTTTCCCTTATCAAAGATGATGGTTTTGGGGTGAAAGGCTTTGAGGCGCATCAGGGCGGGCGGGATATGCCCGACCATGCCGACGGTGTCCCCGGCGGTTACGGTAAGGTCGAAGGGATGCTCCCGGCTGTCCCGGTCGGGAAGCTCCTGACGCTGGGCCGCTGCGTTTAAGACCGCGCCGCCGATGCCGCGCTGCAAAGCGTCGCCGCCCTCTGCGAACCAGAGGGCAATCTCCTCGGCGGGATGCCCGATGACCTCGGTGCCGTAGGGGAAGATGGAGCAGCCGCCCCCCAGTTCCTCCCGCACGACATAGGAGACCGAGATCGCTTCATGATCCAGCTCCACCGCGAGGAGGGAGACCCCCACCACAAGGTCGGTGACGGTGCGTCCCTTAAGAAGGGGAAGCGCTGCTTCGACCATCTGTTTTCTCAATACTTGTGCGTCCATTTTGATCACTCCTTATTGACCTGAGGGGAGAGAGGGAACCTTCCCCCCCACCTCATGAATCTGACATATGTCTTAAATATACTTTAGCAGAATCGGCGCATAAAAGCAATGTGCACAAAAAAGAGCCCCAACCGAAAAACGGCCGGGGGAGGGGTTCGGTTACTCCGGCTGATACAGGAAGCCGCCGTCCGGCTTTAGGACTTCCCATCCATGGGGAACGCTGCGGTGACGTCATCGCTGGAGGAACCGCTGATGGAAAAGGTAAATTCGACCGGAACGGTTTTTGTTTCCCAGTCGATCTCACCGGGTTCGTAATGCCAGCCGCCGAAATGGAGCGCACAGCCGGCGAGGGAAAAGGCCAGAACGGAGACAAAAAACAGGGCGAAAAGTTTCTTGTTCATCCGTTTTCTCCTTTGGATTGACTGTCCCCCAAAGGGCATAAGGGGATTCCTGCCGCACCCATGCCCCTTTTCTGGCTGCTGCTTATGATTGTTCTCTCACTTATATATAACACCTTGGAAAGGGAAAATGATACATATTTTTCTATTTTGTAAAAATACAAGAAAAGATCCTCGGATTCGACAGGATAGACAAGCCGAGGCCGCGGCAAAGACCGTGCTTTCCCGGAGGAGTGCTTGGGGTCTTCTGCTGCGGATACCGATGGCCCGTACCCTATATTATAGGACGGACGCCTGACCGAGGGGCCTTTCCGGCGTTAGGGTACGGAGAGACTTGTAAACCGCGGAACTTTTTGGTACTCTTGTTAAAAACCCTTCGTGGAATTCTCATTTGGAAAGCGAGACGTTTCAGTATGCAGGAGCAAAAAACTTTTCCCGGGCTTTCTTCCTTCACCCTTCATATCCTCGCGATGGCGCTGATGTTCTGCGACCACCTCAAGCTGACCCTCGCCCCGGAAACGGAGTGGCTCACATGGGTGGGGCGGCTCGCCTTCCCGATCTTCGCCTTTCTTTTGGTGGAGGGCTATTATCACACCCATGACCTCAAAAAATATATGCTCCGCCTTCTGGCGGCGGCACTCATTACGGAGATCCCTTTTAACTATATGACAGGTGGCGGGGCAATCTTCCCCTATCACCAGAACGTGCTGTTTACCTTCCTTTTGGGGCTTCTCGCCATCGCCGCCATTGATTCCGTTCGAAAAAAGCGGGGCGACGACTGGGTGGCGCTCCTCACCGCCTTCGCGGTGGCCCTGGCCAGCGCCGTCCTCGGGAACATCACCTTTGTGGATTACTACGCGGCGGGCCCCCTCACCGTTTTGGTTTTTTATCTTTTCCGGGGATCCCTCTGGTGGCAGCGGCTGGGGCAGTTTGCAGGACTTTTCTGGATCAACTTTGTGCTGCTGGCCGGTTACAGCGTGCCGGTCACCCTTTTGGGGTGCACCTTCGATTTCCCGCGGCAGGGCGCTGCCATTTTCGCACTTCTTTTTATCTGGCTTTATAAAGGTAGGCAGGGACCGCACGGCAGGGGCATTCAGGCGGTCTATTATCTCTTTTATCCCGCGCACATCCTGCTGCTGGTCGTTCTTTCCTATCTTCTTGTTTAATAGTACCGTTTCCACCGGGCCGGCGCTTTGGGGCGCCGGCTCTTTTTTAGGGGAAACGTGGGGAATGGAATTTATTGTGTTCGCGGGGAGATTATGTTAAAATAGCATCAATATAACTGGAATCGGAGGTTTGGAATGAAGGGAAAACGCCTTGCCGCCGCGGCGGCAATCCTGTTCCTGCTCTCTGCCTGTGGGCAAAAAACAGATGAATATGATGCGCTCGCGGTGTTTTCGGCGGAGCCCTCCAACCGAAGCGATTACCTCACCAATGCGAGCGACGTCTTCCTTTGGGATAAGCTGGGTCTCGGCGGGGTGACGGTCACCGCGGGGGAAGCCACCGAGCAGACCGTGGACAAGGAGCACTGGCTCACCGTCCGGGCGGAGCTTTCCGGGGAGGAGACCATGCTCTATCTCCAAAAGGACCCACAGGGGGAGTGGCGCCTCGATCTTGCCGCCTCCTTCGGTGTGAATCCTCTGCCGCTTTCGGAATGGGGAAGCGAGCAGGGCTTCTTTACGGCTCGGGTCACCGCCTTGCTGGGCGGGGAGCTTCCGGAGCCGTATCAGGAGCACGCCGCGACCCATTACCCGGTGGAAATTCGGGACTATACGGGGGAGGGAACGCTGACGGCGGTCTTTACCCGGGAGAGCAGCGACGGCGAGGCACTCCACCGGCTCCTTTCGGACGGCGGAGCGCACCGGGTGCTGCTGCGCCTCCGGGAGCTTCCCGCCGAGACGGAGACGCCGCTCTGGCGGGTGACCCAATATGTGGCGGAGGGCTGGTTCAATGAAGAAGTGGAGCTTCGGGGACAGAACACCGCACTTCTGGAGGCGGTGCGGCAGGGCCGTACCGAGCGGGTGGAGGCGCTCCTCACCCCGCAGAACGTCCATGTTACCGATGAAAACGGGGACGGGCTTTTGTTTCTGGCCCTTCGGGAGCATCATGACGAGATTGCCGAGCTGCTCATCCGAATGGGCGTCTCCGGGCAGAACGACAATATCTACTGGCACGATATGCGCCACCTTCTGGACTTTGAGCGGGAGGATGTGCTTACGCTGACCGGGAAGATCCGCAAAGGCGGCGGCAACGCCGGCTGCACGGCGGAGTCGCTGGAGCATTATCTGGTACAGCGCTCCAATAACAGTGCCCTCATGATTTTCCTTTCTGCCTTTGAGCCGCAGGGCGCGCTTTCCATGGCGGAAAGCCGGGCCCTTGCGGAGCGTTATGGGCTGGAGCTGGAGACGCCCGCCAATCTTCTGGATGTCGCGGTGCTGGAGGGAAGCGCCCAGACGGCGGAAACGCTGCTGATGGACGGCTTCCGGGCGACGGAGCTTCTCAAGGAAAAGCTCCGTCTGGAGCCCACCTCCTTCTCCGACCAGATGCTGGCGGTTTTGGGCAAGCAGAATTACTTCGGTGTAATGGATGAGGTCCTGGAGGACTACGGCGCCTTCCGGAAAAGCTATCTTGAGGTAGCGTCGGACGAGGTGGAGGAGTTCCATGAGCAGTATAACCGCTTCCTTGACGCGGCGGTGGCCGGGGAGCAGACCGAGGCGTATGCCATCATGGATTCCGGTCTCCTTTCGGCCATTGAGCAGCAGCTGGCGGCGGTGCAGAAGGTGGAAAGACCCGGGACCGAAGCCATCGGCGCGCTCTGGGATCTCATGTTCCGCTATGCCGATATGATGGACACCGCGGGTTACTATTATAAGCGGACCGCTTACAGCACCTATGCAGTGTTCCGCCGCTATAACCTCAGCAGGTTCCAGAACCGTCTGGAGCGCGGGGAGGAGCTGCGGAACCGTTTTCTCACCGAGTTTGAGACCTATGAGCGGCTCTACCGCAACACCCTTTGAGGCGTTTTGCCGGGAGAGACGCGGCTTTTCTTCTAAAATGTGCTTGCATTAGGCGGAAAAGCATGATATAGTGTTATGTGGAATAGTAAGTAAGACGAAAGAGTGGGGCAACCCGCTCTTTCCTTTATGTAGCGGCAGGAGGACAGGTATGGCCAAAAAAGAAAGCACCGCATTGGTGGCAAAAAAGATCGCGGAGCCGATCCTGCGGGAGCTGGGGCTCACGCTGTGGAGCGTCGCCTATGAAAAAGAGGGAAGCTGCTGGTATCTTCGATACTATATCGATAAAGAGGACGGCGTCACCATTGACGACTGTGAGACTTTTTCCCGCGCTGTGGAAAAGCGGCTGGATGAGGAGGACCCCATCGACGGAAGCTACACTCTGGAGGTTTCCTCTCCGGGCATTGAGCGGCAGCTCACCGAGGATTGGCACTTTGAGGCGATGATGGGAAAGACCCTGGCGGTTCGGCTCATCCGTCCGGTGGAGGGCGTCCGGGACTTTATCGGAACGCTCACCGCGTATGAGGCGGGCGCTCTCACGCTTCGGCTCGACGAGGAGACCGAAATGGAGCTTGAAACCAAGGAAACCGCATTTATAAGAGTATATAATGACTTTACTGGAGGAACAGGCAAATGAGCGCAGCAAGAGCTAGAAAGCAAAAGGAAGAACAGTTCGACCTGTTTGACGCCCTCAAGCTGATGGAACAGGAAAAGGGCATCCCCGCGGAATATATGATCGATAAGATCAAGACCGCCATCGCACTCGCCATCAAGAAGGACCCTGCGGGCAGCGAGGAAAACGTGGTGGAGATCAGTCCCGAGACCGGACGCTTTTATGTGGCGCTCCGCAAGAACGTCGTGGAGGAGGTGGAGGACCCCACCACTGAGATGAGCCTTGCCGACGCCCGGAAATATAAGCCCACCATCACGGCAGGCGAGGTCATCGAGATTCCTCTCGATCCTAAGAAGTTCGGCCGCATCGCGGCGCAGGCGGCAAAGCACGTCATTCATCAGGGCATTTGCGAGGCGGAGAAGGGTCTCCTCCTGCAGGAGTACCAGAGCCGTCAGCATGACATCGTCTCCGCCAAGGTCCTGCGGGTCGATCCCATCCGCGGCAATGTGACGTTGGAGATCGGTAATTCCGAGGCGGTTCTGCCCAAGAGCGAGCAGATCCCCGAGGAGCAGTTTACCGAGGGCCAGCGCATCCGCGTTTATGTCGTGGACGTCCAGAACGGCGAAAAAGGCCCGCGCCTCATGATCTCCCGCACCCATCCGGGGCTCGTCAAGCGTCTCTTTGAGATGAACGTACCGGAAATTTATGACGGCGTGGTGGAAATCAAGTCCATCTCCCGTGAGGCAGGCTCTCGCAGCAAGCTGGCGGTGCTCAGCCGGGATGAGGACGTCGATGCGGTCGGCTCCTGCATCGGTCCCAAGGGCTCCCGTGTCTCCGCCATCGTGGAGGAGCTGGGCGGCGAAAAGATCGACATCGTGACCTACAGCGAGGAGCCCGAGGAGTTCATCTCCGCGGCGCTCTCCCCCGCGACGGTGGTCAATGTGGAGGTTCTGGATGAGAATATGAGAAGCTGCCGCGTCACCGTACCGGATCATCAGCTCTCCCTTGCCATCGGCAATAAGGGCCAGAACGCCCGTCTCGCGGCCCGCCTCACCGGCTGGAAGATCGATATCCGCCCCGAAAGCGGCTTCTACGGTGAGGAAGAAAAGGAAGAAATCCTCCCCAAAGAGGAAGAATAACAGAAACGATCAGGAAGGAGGCGATCCGGAATGCAGCAAAAAAAGATCCCGCTCAGAATGTGCTCCGGCTGCGGCGAGCGGCGCCCGAAAAAGGAGCTTGTCCGGGTGGTACACAGCCCGGAGGGAACGATCTCGGTCGATCTCACCGGAAAGAAAGCGGGCAGAGGAGCTTATCTTTGCCGAAATCCCGAATGTCTCCGCAAGGCGCAGAAGGCAAAACGGCTGGAACGCGCATTTGACTGTTCCATCCCCCCTGAGGTATATGAACGGCTGGAGGAGGAATTAAGACAGAATGAATCGCAATAAGATGCTCGGTCTTCTTTCCCTTTCCCGCAAGGCAGGAAAACTGAAGGTCGGCTTTGAGCCGGCGGTCGAGGCGGCCCTTGCCGGGGAAGCGGCGCTCATTCTTCTTTCGAGCGACCTTTCCGAAAAAAGCGAGAAACGCCTGGGGGTAAAGCTCCGGTTTTTGGAGGACGGCCCGCCCGTCCGGAGGCTCCCCTTCACCATGGAGGAGCTTTCCCACATCACAAAACGGCTGACCGGGATCTGCACGGTCACGGATGAGGGATTTGCCGGAGGACTTTGCGCACTGATGACTGACGATGAGGAGGATACGATATGATTGAAAAAGTGAAACTGCATGAGGTTGCGAAAGACCTCAATCTCAATAGTAAAGAACTGGCAGGAATGCTGGAGGAGCGTTTCGGCGGCGAGCCCAAAAAGTCTCAGACCGTCCTGACGCCGGAGGAGCTCAATTATGTTTTCGAGAGCTTCACCCAGAAGACCTCCGTCAAGAACTTTGACGCCTATTTTAAGATGGGCGAAAAGAAGGAGGAGAAGAAGCCGGAGAAGAAGCCGGAGGAGCCGAAGCCCGCGCTGAAGCCTGCCGAGCAGAAACCTGCCGAGCAGAAACCTGCCGCAGCACCCCGCGCGGAGGAAAGAAGACCGGAGCGTCCCGCTCCCCGTGCGGACCGTCCTCAGCGAAACGGGGATCGTCCCCAGCAGGGCGGCAATAACCGTCCGCAGCGCCCCCAGCAGGGCAATCGCCCCGGGCAGGAGCGTACCTCCAACGGCCTTCGCCCCAACCTCAACCAGAGACCCGCAGGGTCTCAGCAGCGCCCCGCGGCTCCTCAGCAGCAGCGTCCCGCGGCGCCGGCCGCTTCCCAGCAGCCTCCCAAGCCGCAGGAGCCCCGCCGTCCCATTGAGATCAAGGCACAGCAGCCCAAGCAGAAGGGCCCCAAGGGCGAGCGTCAGACCGGCGCAAAGCCCATTGCCCACACTACCGTGGATATGCGTGTCAACGAGGTCAACCTCGACAAATATAATGAGCGCTACGACCAGATGGCGCGTGCCGGCGGCATGAAGGAAAACACCGCCAGAAAGCAGAAATTCACCCAGCGCGGCGGCCGCCGCAAGCCGGTCCTCAGCCGCAAGGAGCGGGAGGAGGAGAAGCTGCGTCGTCTTGAGATGGAGCGTCAGCGCCGTCAGAGACTGGAGGTCGCCCTCCCCGAGGAGATGACCGTCGGCGATCTCGCCCTCACCCTCAAGGTACAGGCCAGCGAGATCATCAAAAAACTGATGCCGCTCGGCATCATGGCGGCCATCAGCGATACCATCGATTATGATACCGCGGCGCTGGTTGCCATGGAGATCGGCGCCAAGGTTACCAAGCAGGTCGTCGTCACCATCGAGGACCGTCTCTTCGAGGCGGATAATGAGGAGGAGGCTACCGAGAGCCGTCCTCCCATCGTGGTGGTCATGGGTCACGTTGACCACGGCAAGACCTCCATTCTGGACGCCATCCGCAACACCCACGTTACCACCGGCGAGGCGGGCGGCATCACCCAGCACATCGGCGCCTATCAGGTGCAGATTCAGGGCCGTCCCATCACCTTCCTGGATACCCCCGGCCACTCGGCCTTTACCTCTATGCGTGCCCGCGGCGCGCAGGTCACCGATATCGCGGTGCTGGTCGTCGCGGCGGATGACGGCATCATGCCGCAGACCGTGGAGGCGATCAACCATGCCAAGGCGGCGGGCGTCTCCATCATCGTGGCCATCAACAAGATGGATAAACCCGAAGCCAATCCCGAAAGAATCAAGCAGCAGCTTACCGAATACGAGCTGGTCCCCGAGGAGTGGGGCGGCGATACCATCTGCGTTCCCGTTTCCGCCAAGACCGGCATGGGCCTTGATAACCTTCTGGAGATGATCCTGCTGGTAGCGGATACGCAGGAGCTCAAGGCGAACCCCAACCGCATGGCGAAGGGTACCGTCATCGAAGCCAAGGTCGATACCGGCCGCGGCCCCGTTGCCACCGTCCTCATCCAGACCGGCACCCTGCACACCGGCGACGTCATCATCGCCGGCACCGCGGTGGGTCGTGTCCGTGTCATGCAGAATGACCACGGCCAGAAGGTAGAGACCGCAGGTCCCTCCTGCCCGGTGGAGATCACCGGTCTTGCCGAGGTTCCCGAGGCGGGCGATATCTTCAATGCCGTTGAGGATGAGCGTCTCGCGAGAGAGCTTGTTGAAAAGCGCCGCATGGAGCAGAAGGAGGAGCAGTTCAAGGCGTACCAGAAGGTCACCCTGGATAACCTCTTTGAGCATATCTCCGAGGGCGAAGTGCTGGAGCTGCCCATCATCATCAAGGGCGACGTTCAGGGCTCTGTCGAGGCCGTTCGTCAGTCTCTGGAGAAGCTCTCCAATGAGGAAATCCGCGTCAAGGTCATCCACGGCGCGGTCGGCGCGGTCAATGAGTCCGACGTTATGCTGGCGGCGGCGTCTCATGCCATCATCGTCGGCTTCAACGTTCGTCCTGACCCCACCGCCAAGCAGAACGCGGAGCGTGACGGCGTCGAGATCCATCTCTACCGCATTATCTATGACGCCATCGAGGAGATCGAGGCTGCCATGAAGGGTATGCTGAAGCCCAAGACCCGTGAGGTCGATCTCGGCCGCGCGGAGGTCCGCAACGTCTACAAGATCACCGGCGTCGGCACCGTGGCGGGCTCCTATGTTCTGGAGGGCAAGATCACCCGTACCGCCCTCATCCGTGTGGTCCGTGACGGTATCATCATCGCGGATGACAAGATTGCTTCCCTCAAGCGCTTTAAGGACGACGTCAAGGAAGTCGCCCAGAGCTACGAGTGCGGCATGACGCTGGAGAAATTCAGCGACATCAAGAACGGCGACGTTCTGGAAGCTTATGAGATTCAGGAGGTCAAGGAGTGATCTCCTGCCAAGAGATAGATTAAGAACCCCGAAGCCCGCAATAAGGATTCGGAGGTCTTGCCAGCAAGCGGCGGCCGGAACTTCATATTCGGCTGCCCTTTGCTTCATTCCCGTCCAAAAAGGAGGACAAGAGCGATGGCAAACTTCAAAAATGCCCGGCACGGTGAGGACATCCACCGGGAACTGACCGATATTTTCCGCTCTCTCAAGGATCCCCGCATCGACCCCATGCTCTCCATCGTCAAGGTGGAGCTTTCCCGCGACGGCGGCAGCTGCAAGGTTTATGTCAGCTCCCTTTCCGGAAAGGAAAGGGCCGAGGAGTCTGTGAAGGGCTTAAAGAGCGCGGCGGGCTTCATCCGCCGGGAAATCGGACAGCGCCTCAAGCTCCGTCATACGCCGGAATTTCATTTCATCGCCGATGATTCCATCGAGCACGGCGCCCGCATTTCCAAGCTCATAAGCGATCTCTCTCTGGAGTGATCCCGCTTGTTACAGACAGGAGGAATTCTATGAACGGCACGATTACCACAGAAAAAGCCGCAGAGCTTCTCATGCAGCATGACAACATCACCCTGCTCTGCCACCGCCGTCCCGATGGAGATACTATTGGCTCCGCCTTTGCGCTCTATTACACCCTTACCATGATGGGAAAGGCGTGCCGGGTGCTTTGCTCGGACGTCTTCCCGGACAAGTATAATTATCTTTATGAGGGGTATGAACCCGCTGAGGTGCTGGACTGGCCGGTGGAATATGTAGTCGCGGTGGACGTGGCGACGCAGAAGCTTCTGGGAAATCTGGAGGAGCAGTACGGCATGATGGTGGATCTCTGCATCGACCATCACCCCTCCAACACCGGCTACGCCGCCCTCACCTGCCTGGACAGCGGGGCGGCCGCGGCGGCGGAGATCATCTATGAAATCATCAGCCGCATCGGCTTTTTGGTGGAGGGCAAGGTGGCGGAGTGCATCTATACCGGCATCGTCACCGATACCGGCTGCTTTAAGTTCAGCAACACCACCCCGCAGTCGCTTCGCATCGCGGCGGAGCTTAAGGAGCGCGGCACCGATACCGTTCCTATCAACGCCCGCATCTTCGAGTCCAAATCCAAGGGCAAGGTGACGGCGGAAGCCCGTCTCCTCTCGGCGCTGGAATTTTATTTTGACGACCGCTGCGCGGTTATGCCGGTGACGCTTGCCGTTCGGCAGGAGACCGGTGTGGAGGACGAGGATCTGGAGGATGTGGCAGGAATGCCCCGCCAGATCGAGGGCGTTCTGGTGGGGGCCACCATCAAGGAGCATCCCGGTGAGTGCCGGGTTTCGCTGAGAACGCGGGGTGGAATTGACGCCTCCGAGATCGGAAAAGCCTTTGGCGGCGGCGGACACTTCGCGGCGGCGGGCTGTACCATTGAGGGAAGCCTCCAGCAGGCCAAGGAGCTGCTTCTTGCCGAAATCAAAAAGCACCTTCCGGAGGAACCCAGATGACAAAACGACATTCCAGAGTACTGGAGGGCATCCTCTGCGTGGATAAGCCGGAGGACTGGACCTCTTTTGACGTGGTGGCCAAGATGCGCGGCATTGCGGACTGCCACAAAATAGGGCATGGCGGCACCCTGGACCCTATGGCGACCGGCGTCCTGCCGCTCTTTTTCGGAAGAAGCTCCAAGGCGACGGAGCTGATGCCGGTGCAGGAAAAACGCTACACCGCGACGCTTCAGTTCGGGCTGACCACCGATACGCAGGACTCCTCCGGAAAGGTCCTTTCCGAGAGCGACCTTCCTGTTACAAAAGAAGCGCTTCTCGCGGCGCTCGAACCCCTCCGGGGTACCATCCTTCAGCTTCCGCCCATGTATTCGGCGGTCTGGGTGGATGGGCAGCGCCTTTATAAGCTGGCGCGCGCGGGGCAGGAAGTGGAGCGTCCCCGCCGGGAGGTCACCATCCACCTTTTGGAGCTCCTCGAATTTGACGAGGAGGCGAGAACGGCCAAGATCGACGTCCGCTGCTCCAAGGGGACCTACATCCGCACCCTCTGCCATGATATCGGAGAGGCGCTGGGCTGCGGGGCGGTGCTCACCGCCCTCAGGCGGACCGAAACGCTGGGCTTCACCATCGGGGACTGCCACACCCTGGAAGAACTAAAGGCTGCTTCCGACGCGGGGACCTTTGAAAGTCTCCTCCTGCCGGTGGACCGGGTGTTTGAGGGCTATCCCCGGGTCTTTCTTTCCGAAAAACAGACCGAAATGTTCCTAAACGGCGTGCGGCTCGATACTCTCCGGGTGCGCCACCACGCCGAGGACGACGTCGTTCGGGTCTATGGGGCGGGACACTTTCTCGGCCTTGCCCGCATCGACCATACCATTGAGGAACTGCAGATCATCAAGCTGTTTTATTTAAAGGAGAATCCCAATTGCTGATTTCACATGACATCAAATCCCACAGCACCATGCCGACTGTCGCGGCACTCGGATTTTTTGACGGCGTCCATCAGGGGCATCGTGCGGTGATCGGACGGGCCCGGGAGCTTGCCACCCAAAAGGGAGTTTCCTGCGCGCTTTTCACCTTTGAGCCGCCCGCCGAGACCGACCGTGTCGTCTCCAAAAGCGGGGTGCGCCTTTTGCAGAGCGTCCGCCGCAGACAGGAGATCATGCGGGGACTGGGGGTGGAGCTTCTGGTCTGCCCGCCGTTCGAGAGCTTCTATGATCTCACCCCCGAGGAATTTGTGCGGGTCATCCTGCACGAAGCCATGCACGCGGCAGCGGTGGTGTGCGGCGAGGATTACCGCTTCGGTCAAAAGGGGAGCGGTAATCCGGAGATGCTCCGGGAGCTTGCAAAGCCCTATGGCATCGAGGTCGTGACCCTTCCGCCCATCTGCTTTGACGGCGAGGTGGTGAGCTCCACCCGCATCAGGGAGTGCCTCGCGGCGGGAGCCGTCACCGAGGCAAACGCCATGCTCTGCGAGCCCTACCGTCTGGAGGGAGAGGCGCGGATGGAGGAAGGACTCCTCATCCAGCGCATCGAAAGCCGCATCGCGGCGCCTGCCGAGGGCTTTTACCATTCCTGCCTTTTGGTGGACGGTGTGCGTTTCCCGGCCAAAACCGAGATCCTCCGGGATGGGGAAGCCATCCTTGCAAAGACCGCTGTACTTAAGGAATTCCCCCCTCTGGAGGAGCCCTTTGTGACCGTTCAGCTTATGGCGGAGGAATCGTCATTTTTGCACAAAAATAATTGACATTTATTGTTTCCTGTGATAAAATATTAATTGCCGCATGCGACGGGCTTTTTTAAGTATGCCTTTTGGCATCGCCTGATTTTGCAGCGAGATTAAAGAAAGAGGCATACTGACTATGTACGCAATCTTTGAAACCGGTGGAAAGCAGTACACCGCAAAGGTCGGCGACGTCCTCTACATTGAAAAGATCAATGCAGCGGCGGATGAGACCGTAACCTTTGACAAGGTTCTCGCAGTAGGCGAGGACACCATGACCTTCGGCGCTCCCTATGTGGAGGGCGTTACCGTTTCCGGTAAGGTCATCAAGAATGGTAAGGGCAAAAAGATCACTGTCCTGACCTATCGTCCTAAGAAGGACTCCAAGCGCAAGATGGGCCATCGTCAGCCTTACACCAAGGTTGAGATCGTAGCTGTCGGCAATGAGACCGCCCCCAAGGCTGCTCCTGCCGCCGAGGCTGAGAAGCCTGCCAAGAAGCCCGCTGCGAAGAAGCCTGCTGCTAAGAAAACCGCTGCCAAAAAGCCTGCGGAAAAGAAAACTGAGGAGAAAGGTGAGGTGTAATTTATGGCTCATAAAAAGGGAATGGGTTCTACCAAGAACGGCCGTGATTCTGAGTCCAAGCGTCTGGGCGTGAAGCGTGCTGACGGACAGGCTGTCCTGGCCGGCAACATCCTGGTTCGCCAGAGAGGCACTCACATTCATCCCGGTGAGAACGTAGGGATCGGAAGCGACGATACCCTGTTCGCTCTTGTTGACGGTCGTGTCAAGTTCGAGCGCATGGGCAAAGAGCGCAAGAAGGTTTCCGTTTATCCTGCGGAGTAATGACGTAAACAAGTCCCGGAGTTTTTTAGGAAACCCCGGGATTTGTTGTCTTATGATGATTCAATAGAAACGAGGTGGGACTTATGTTCATTGATAAAGCAAAAATCTCCATAAGAGCCGGCGACGGAGGCAATGGCGCGGTTTCCTTTCACCGCGAAAAATATGTAGCAGCCGGAGGTCCCGACGGCGGAGACGGCGGCCGCGGCGGAAATGTTGTTTTTGTGGCGGATACCAATCTAAGCAGTCTCATCGGGTTTCGCTATAAAAAAAGATACGCGGCGGAGAACGGCCAGCCGGGCGGCAGAAAGCGCTGCAGCGGCAAAAACGGCAGCGATCTCATCATCAAGGTGCCCAAGGGGACCGTGGTGCGCGACGCCGAAACCGGCCGTGTGATGGCCGACCTCTCAGACGGGGAGCCGGTCATCGTTGCCCGCGGCGGAAAGGGCGGCTGGGGCAATACCCACTTTGCCACCGCCACCCGCCAGATTCCGCGTTTTGCCCGCCCGGGCTTTCCTGGCGAGCGTTTCGACGTTGAGATGGAGCTCAAGCTCCTTGCGGACGTCGGTCTCTGCGGTTTCCCCAATGTCGGCAAGTCCACCCTCATCTCGGTGGTGAGCGCCGCCCGCCCGGAGATCGCGAACTATCACTTTACCACCCTCACGCCGGTTCTGGGCGTCGTTCGTCTGGATGCTGAAACCAGCTTTGTCATGGCGGACATCCCCGGCCTTATTGAGGGCGCAAGCGAGGGACTGGGACTGGGGCACGAGTTCCTCCGTCACATCGACCGCTGCCGTCTCATCGTTCATGTGGTGGACGTCTCCGGCGTCGAGGGACGCGACCCCATTGAGGACTTTGAGAAGATCAACGAGGAGCTCCGTCGCTTTAGCCCTTCGCTTTCCGACCGCCCCATGTTGGTCGCCGGCAACAAGTGCGACCTTGCCGCCCCGGAGCAGATCGAAGCCTTTCAGGCCCATGTGGAGGCGGCGGGCTACCGCTTTTTCCCCATCAGTGCGGCGACCCGTCAGGGCACTGACGAGCTGATGCAGGTCGTCGCGGCGGAGCTTGCCAAGCTGCCGCCCATTGTCCGCTATGAGGTGGAAGAACCCTCCGAGGCGGAGCGCATGTCTGCCGTCCGCAAGAACCAGTTCACTGTGGAAAAGGTGGACGGCGTCTTTGTGGTGGAGGCGGAATGGCTCGCGAATTCCCTCGCGGGGGTCAATATGGACGACTATGAATCGCTTCAGTATTTCCAGAGGGTGCTGGTACAGAGCGGCATCATCAAAAAACTGGAGGAAATGGGCGTCCAGGAGGGCGACACTGTCAGCGTCCTCGATTTTGAATTTGAGTATGTCCCGTAACCGGAAAGAAGGAATAATCCATGTGTGAAGACAGCTTTGACCCGCGCCTTTTGAGCGCTCTGGACCTTGCCTTTGTCGGCGACGGCGTCTACGGGCTTTTGGTCCGGGAGATGCTGGCGCGGCAGGGGAGCCGTCCCGTGGGGGAGATGCATAAAATGGCGGTCTCCTATGTGAACGCTTCCGCGCAGGCGGCGGCGTATGAGATCATTGCCCCCAGCCTCACCGAGGCGGAGCAGGGGGTTTTTCGCCGCGCAAGAAACGGCGGCGCCCATCCCCCCAGGCACGCGGACCCCGGCGATTACGCCAAGGCGACGGGTTTGGAGGCGCTCTTTGGGTACCTGTATCTCAAAGGGGAACAGGAGCGTGTCCGGGAGCTTTTCACAGCAATCATAGAAAAAATATCGGTGGAATAAGGTAGGAGGTCAGGATGAAAGAAAAAAAGCTGGTGGCCAAGAAGGTCACCTTAGATGTCATCTTTGACATTCTCTGCGGTATAATGTTCGCCTTGGGGCTCAACTGCTTCACCAGTCCCAATGACATTGCACCCGGCGGGGTTTCTGGTATTGCGGTTATTATGAACCATGTATTCCACATCCCCATGGGCGTCACCATCTTTGGCATCAATATCCCGCTTCTGATTTTGGCGTGGATCTATATCGGTCATGGGTTTACCCTATGCACCCTCAAGACCATCTTCATCCAGTCGGTGGTAGTGGATTTGCTTGCGCCCTATCTGCCCGCTTATCGGGGGGATCACCTGCTGGCTACGCTCTTCGGCGGCGTCTGCATCGGGTTCGGGGTGTCGCTGGCCTTCCGGCGCGGCTCCACCACCGGCGGTACCGACGTCATTTCCCGCCTCATTCAGCGGCGCTACCCCTATATGCAGATCGGCGCGGTGATGGTCGGCGTGGACGCTCTGGTCGTGGCGGCTTCGATGCTCGTTTTCCATAATATCGAGACCGGTCTTTATTCCCTAATTGCCATCTTCGTTTCGGGACGGGTTATTGATATGGTGATGGGCGGCCTCAATATGGGGCGGCTCATTCTGATCATTTCTGAAAAGTATGAGGAGATCTCCCGCGACATCATGGATCAGATGCAGCGCGGCGTCACCCTGCTGCAGGCAAACGGCGCCTATTCCGGCAAGGAGCGCAAGGTGGTGCTCTGTGCCGTTCGTATCAGTGAATATCCCCGTGTGCAGCAGATTGTCAAGGAGCACGATCCCCACGCCTTCCTCATCACCACCAACGTGAATGAGGTGCTGGGAGAGGGCTTTACCGCGCTGGACGCGGAGCGCATGACGTAAAATTTCCCCTCAATGTTCACGACTTGTTCACACATTCCCCCCATCAGACTGCTACAATGTATTTATCGAAAAACGATAAATAATTATTGAGGAGCGATCAATATGAAGCGAATCCCGGCAGTGATTCTAACCATGTGCCTTCTGCTTTCGGTGCTTTCGGGCTGTGGACAGAAGGAGGAGAAAACCAATCTCGTCATCTATACCTCCGAGTCACAGGACCTTGTGACCGATATGCTGGAGGACTTTATCTCGAAAAATCCCGACATCACCTATACGCTTTTCCGCAGCGGCACCGGCAAGGTGACCGCCAAGGTGGATACCGAGCGTGAGGCCGGTTCGGTGGACGCCGACCTTCTCTGGATCGCCGATCTCGGCTATCTCTGCCGGCTGGATGAGGAGGGCATGATCCATCATTACAACTCCCCCCGTATGGCAGAGCTTCCCGCCGCGTTTAATTATAACGACGGCATGGCGTTCGAGGTTCGCCAGATCTTCAATATCATCGCCTATAATACCACCGCCTGCGAGACGCCCCTCAAGGACTGGGAGGACCTCGGCAACCCCGCCCTCAAGGGAAAGGTCGCCATGGCGAACCCCAGCTATTCCGGCGGCGCGCTCACCACGGTGCTGACCCATGTTTCCCAGCCGGACATCGGCTGGCCGCTTTATGAGAAGCTCATCCGGAATGACCTCAAGCTGGAGGAGTCGAACGGCAACCTCAAGACCAAGGTTTCTTCCGGCGAGTATGCCGCCGTTTCCATGGTGGACTTCATGGTGCGCAACGCCAAAAATGAAGGTGCCCCGGTCGAGACGGTCTGGCCCGAGAGCGGCGCGGTTATCGTGCCGACCCCCATCGCCATTCTGGAAAAGGAGGACCCCGCGGTCATCGAGGCGGCGGAGCGTCTCATTGACTATCTCCTCTCCGAGGATGCGCAGAAGCTCTTTTCCGAGCAGGGGTATATCCCGGTTGACCCTGCCGTCGCTTCCCCCGAGGGAGCGCCTCAGGCCGGAGAGATCAGGACCTGCCCGCTGGACCTCGACTTCTTTGTAAGCGAGAGCAGCGCGGTGCGGGACCGCTTTGAGTCGATGATCGGCTGGTGATCTCTGCGAAAAAGCCTGTTAAGTTCCTGCTGATCGGTCTTTTGGCGCTGGTACTGGTCGGACTGCTCATTTACTGGGCGTTTTACAGCATCGGCAGGCTCTCCGGGCAGGAGCTGATCCTAAGCTCCACCTCGCCGGAGGGCGGCTATACCGTCAGCGTCTACCGGAACAGCGGCGGCGCGACCACCGGCTATGCGGTTCTCGGCGTCGTCCGGAACAACCATACCGGGGAGGAACGCAATTTCTATTGGCAGGCGGACCGTGAGACGGCGGAGCTCGAGTGGCTCGATGAACAAACGGTGAAAATAGGCGGCATCACGCTGGATGTCACCCAGGACACCTATGATTACCGCAGAACATAATATCAGGACCTGCCGAAAGGCAGCGAAGGCAGGATGGCTTTTCCTAAAAGTCGTCCCGCCTTTTCCGCTGTTTAAGAGTGAAAGAGAAAGGAGGAAAGAGCATGAAGCTGCCAAATCCCCGCCGGGAAATGACCCCGGCCAGACACCGGCTTCGCGGTGTGGCGCCCACCTTTCTCTGGTGGCTGATGGTCGCGGCACTGGTGCTCATCGTCCTCTATCCCTTCCTGCGCCTTGCCATCACCAGCTTTAAGACCGAGGACGGCTTCAGCCTTAGGAACTACCTCCAGATCCTTTCCGACACCGGTACCCTCCAGAGCGTCAAAAACACCCTTCTGGTGGTCGTCCCGACGACCCTCCTTTCCACGGCGCTCGGCGTGTTCCTCGCGTGGGTGGTGACCCGGACCGATCTCCCCGGGAAAAAGATCTGGAAGTCGCTCCTTGCCATCCCGTATCTCATCCCGCCCTTTGTGGGCGCCATCGCGTGGACCTTCCTTCTGGGGCCGGTCGGCTTCTTCAATGAACTCCTCATGCGCCTGACCGGCGCCGAAAGCCCCCTCATCAATCTGTACAGCACCGGCGGAATGATCTTTGTGATGACCATGTACCGCTTTGCCGTCCCCTATGTGGTGGTGCTGCCTGCTATGCGGCAGATCAGTTCCTCGGTGGAGGAGGCGGCCCGGGTCTCCGGGGCCTCCACCTGGCGCACGCTCCGGGATGTGACCCTTCCGCTCCTCACCCCCTCCATCATCGGCTCCATGCTGATGGTGTTCCTCTTTTGTCTTGCGGATTTCGGCGTTCCGGCGGTGTTGGGCGCTCCCAACCAGATCCGCCTCATGAGTACCCAGATCTATTATCTCGTCGGGCGGACCGACCTTTCCAATTCCTTGGAGCTTGCCGCGGCATTTTCCATCCTCATGTGTCTGTTGGGGGTCGCGGGCCTTGCGATTTATAATAAAGTGGTCGCCGGCAACAAATATGTGGTCGTCTCCGGCAAGAGTACCGCCAGCGGCGTCACACGGCTTCGCCGCTCCAAAATCCCGCTGCTCCTCGTGGTGATTCTGGTCTTTTCGGTTTCCACCCTGTCGCCCATCGCAGCCACGCTGGTGACCTCCCTCACCCGGGTTTACGGGCTTCCCTTTGGGAAAGGGAACATCACTCTTGATAATTTCGGGAGGCTTTCCACCATCCGCAACATCAGGCGTGCCTTTGGAAACAGCGTGTTTCTCGCGGTCACCTCGGCTCTCATCATCACGGTGGTCGGGCTTTCGGTCGCTTATGTGGTCATCCGCGGCGCCCGGCGGCGGTTGGGCGGGGTACGCCTCACCCAATTTATGGTGACGGTTCCATATTCCATTCCCGGCGTGGTCATTGCTCTGGGGCTTATCCTTGCCTTTAAGGAGCCCATCTGCGGGGTGCGGCTTTACGGCACGCTCACCATCCTGCTCATCGCCTATGTCGCCCGCTTCTTAAATCTCGGCTATAATAACATCAGTGGCGCCATCAGTCAGGTGGACCCCTCTCTGGAGGAGGCCTCCCGCATCTCGGGCGCTTCGCATCTCACCACCTTTCGACGCATCATGCTCCCCATCCTTAGACCGAGCCTGTACAGCTCCTTCTTTCTGGTGGCAGCGCCTACCCTCTCGGAGCTCAGTCTCTCCTCCCTTCTTTGGAGCGCGGGGCATGAGACCATCGGCACGGTGGTGTTCTCCTCGCAGGAGGAGGGAAAAATTCTCCTGACCGCTTCGCTTGCCATGGTACTGATTATTACCGTGGTGCTGGTAAACGCCCTTGTGCGGCGCATCTCCGGCGACAAGATGGGCGTATAAGCCCACTCATTCTAAAGAAAAAGGACGTAACGCTATGAGAATCCGCTATAACCCGGAAGCCCGCCCGGAGCTTGCTGCGTGGGACTATTATATTGACGAACCGGAGAAGCTCCGCGGAAAATGGGGGGAGGCGTTCTCCCGCACCCAGCCGATGGAACTGGAACTTGGCTGCGGCAAAGGCGGCTTTATCGCGGCGCTGGCGCCTCTCCACCCGGAGAAGAACTTTATCGCCCTTGACTTAAAAAGCGAGATGCTGGTTTTGGCCAAGCGCAAGGTGGAGGAGGCCTATGCCGAGCGGAATCTCCCCCTTGATAATTTCCTTATGACTTCCATTGATATCGAGCGCATCTTCCTCATCATGGATGAGCACGACCGATTCGATACCATCTACATCAACTTCTGCCCGCCCTGCCCCAAGGCAAGGAGCCAGAAGCACCGCCTTACCCATACCCGGCAGCTCCTTCGCTACCGCACCCTCCTGAAAAAGGAGGGAAAGCTCTGCTTCAAGACCGATGATACCCCGCTTTTTGAGGCAACCTTGGAGTACCTCCGGGAGAGCCGCTATGAGGTGGAGTATCTCACCCGGGACCTCCACAGGGAGGGCGCCCCGGTGGAGCTCCCCCGCACCGAGCATGAGGAAATGTTCAGCGCGGAGGGTATCCCCATCAAGTTTCTCATTGCGCACCCCATTTGGGATGAAGCCGAATGAGTCCTCATAAGACAGAAAAACCCCCACGCCTTAAAAGCGCAGGGGTTCTTTTTTTATATTGCTTTTAGTTCTGGGAGAGGGAACGCTCCAGCCAGATGGACGCGATGTTAATCGCATCAAAAAGACTGGCTTTTTCGGTCTTTTTGATGATGCGTTCCAGGGGATTCAGGCTCTCATTGGTGGAGAGAATCTGCACCAGAATGCGGTCGGCGGATTTTAAGTCGTCATCCTTCTGGGAGAGGATCTGCAGCATTGCCACATATTCCTCAGCGGGATCACCGTAATAAAGTGTCTTTCCGCTTCTGACCAGCGGCTTGCCCTTATATTGCAGCATTTCATTTGCCATGCGATAAGTCCTCCGTTTCTAAGTTTAGTGAAATTAGAGGGACGACCAGAGCCGTCCCCCTAACGAAAAGCAATTTATCAGCCCTCCAGATAGTTTCTCACCAGGATCTGGAGCAGTTCATCCCGGTCAATGTGGCGGATGAGACCGCGCGCATTGTTGTGGGTGGTGATGTAGGTGGGGTCCTCGCTGAGGATGTAGCCCACCAGCTGATTGATGGGGTTGTAGCCTTTTTCCAGGAGGGCCTCATAGACCGATGTCAGCGTTTCTTTGACCTCCCGTTCCCGATCCTCACGGATGGAAAAAGAGATGGTCGGATCCACATTGGACATTTTGATTCCACTCCTTTCAAGCATTTCTATAATAGTATTTTAACCGATTGCGCGAGAGATTACAAGAGAAAACCCGAAGAAACTGTCCGGCTCCTCATTTTCGGATGGAAACGCCCTGCTTTTCCAGCGCCGCCAGAACCCGCTCCATGGCCCGGTCGCACTCCTCCACGGTGAGGGTGCGGTCGGAGGCGCGCAGCAGCATGGAATAGGCGACACTCTTTTTGCCGGCGGGAACCTGCTCGCCGCGGTAGACGTCAAAGAGGTCCAGACGCTCCAGAATGTCTCCCACCGCCTGACGGATCTCCTTTTCGAGAACGGCGACCGGCAGCTCCTCGTTGCAGAGGACGGCGAGGTCACGGGAGGAGGCGGGGAAGCGGGGCAGCGCCTTAAAGCGCGCCTCCGGCAGACGGACCGCAAAGAGCCGGGAAACATCGAGACGGGCCACATAGGCGCGGGCGCCGAGCTGGAAGTTTTCCGCCACGGCAGGATGCACCTCACCGAGGGAACCGACCGTCTCGCCGTTCATGCTGATCTCCGCGTAGCGGCCGGGATGGTAGCTGGGATTCGAGGTGACGGCGGTATAGTCCGCATGGGGGAGGTTAAGCGTCGCAAAGAGCGCCTCCACCGTTCCCTTGAGGGAGAAGAAGTCCGCGTCCTTGCCATAGCAGCCGATCATCAGCACCGGGCGCTCCAGGGGCAGCTCCTCCCCCTCCCGGGGAAGGTATTCCACCGCCTGCTCATAGAGATAGGCCTCGGGGTTGCGGTTGTTGTAGTTGCGGCTCAGGATCTCCAGCATGGAGGGGAGCGCGGTGGTACGCATAATGCCGGTATCCTCACCGAGGGGGTTCAGGATCACGACCGATTTCCGCAGAGGACTCTCCTCCGGTAGACGGATCTTATCATACATCTTGGGGCTCATGAAGGAATAGGTGATGATCTCATCATAGCCCATGCCGATGAGGGAGCGATCGATGGCACGCTCAAAGGCCTGCTGCTCGGTGATGATGCCGACGGCACGGCCGGAAAGATCGGTGGTGGGGATGTTGTTGTAGCCGTAGAGGCGGGCAACCTCCTCGGCGATATCGGCGTTCTGCTCCAGATCGGCGCGGAAGGAGGGCACGATGACCTGCCCGTTCTCCACCTTGACCTCGAGCCGTCCGAGGTATTCCACCATCTGCTCGGCGGGGATGTTGATACCGAGGAAGCGGTTGATCCAGTCGGCGTCAAAAGGAATCTCATGCGGCTTTTTGTCGGAGTGGTCGATATCAATGAGACCGTTTACCACTTCGCCGGCGCCGAGGAGCTCCACGAGCTCCAGCGCGCGCCGGAGGGCGCCCTCGCAGTTTTGGGCGTCGAGACCCTTTTCAAAGCGGGCGGAGGATTCCGTTCTCATGCCGAGCTTCTTCGCGGTGATACGGACCGAGCTTCCCTTAAAGCAGGCGGATTCAAAGACGATGGTGTTGGTGTCGTCATGGATGCCGGAAAGCTCCCCGCCCATGACGCCCGCCACGGCGATGGGACGGTTCTCATCCGCGATGACCAGCATCTCGGGGGAGAGGGGACGGACGGCGTCATCGAGGGTGGTGATGGTCTCGCCGTCCTTCGCGTTTCTCACCACAATGTGACGGTTCTCCACATTGTTAAGGTCAAAGGCGTGCATCGGCTGGCCGTATTCCAGCATGACGTAGTTGGTGATGTCCACGATGTTATTGATGGGGCGGACGCCGGAGGCGCGCAGACGCTCCCGCATCCAGCGGGGAGAGGGCTCCACCTTGATGTTCCGAACAACAGCCGCCATATAGCGGGAGCAGAGCTCGGTGTTCTGAACCTCGGCGGAAAGAAGCTCATGGATGTCGCCGCCCGCTCCCTTTACCTGAGGCTCCGGAACGGAGAAGGGAAGACCGAAGGTCGCGGCGGTTTCACGGGCCAGGCCCAGAACAGAAAGGCAGTCGGGACGGTTGGAGGTGATTTCGAACTCCACGGTGGTATCGTTAAGCCCGATGGCGTCATGGAGATCATCGCCGGGCTTGCAGTCCTCCTTAAGGATAAAGATGCCGTCCTCAATGGCATAGGGGAAGTCATGCGCGGTGAGCCCCAGCTCTTTAAGGGAGCAGAGCATACCGCAGCTTTCCACGCCGCGGAGCTTGCCGGGCTCAATGGTCACGCCGCCCGCGAGGGTGGAGTGCGGGAGCGCCACGGGAACAAGGTCGCCGACCTTTACATTCTGGGCGCCGGTCACGATCTGGAGGGGGGCCTCTTCGCCCACATCCACCTGCGTGATCCACATATGGTCACTGTCGGGGTGACGCTCCATCGCCCGGACGCAGCCGACCACGACGCGGGAAAGCTCCGCGCCCTCCTTTTCGTAGCCTTCTACCTTGGAGCCGGACATGGTCAGCGCTTCACAGTAGTCACGCATCCCGAGGGTATTATCAAGCGGCACATAATCCTTGAGCCATCTCATCGAAAGATTCATAATTCGGTTCCTCCTCCCTTAAAACTGCTCCAGAAAACGGGTATCGTTTTCATAGAACGCGCGCAGATCATCAATGGCAAAGCGGCGCATGACGATACGCTCCAGACCGATGCCGAAGGCAAAACCGCTGTAACGATCGGGGTCAAGCCCGCAGTTTTTCAGCACCTTGGGGTGAACCATGCCGCAGCCGAGGATCTCGATCCAGCCCTCGCCCTTGCAGATGCGGCAGCCCTTACCCTTGCAGGCGAAGCACTGTACATCCACCTCGGCGGAGGGCTCGGTGAAGGGGAAGTGGTGGGGACGGAACCGCACCACGGAATCCTCGCCGTAAAGACGCTTGATGATGGTTTCCAGGCAGCCCTTGAGGTCGCTCATGGTGATGCCCTCATCCACCACAAGACCCTCGATCTGATGGAAGATGGGGGAGTGGGTGGCGTCAATGGCGTCGGAGCGGTAAACGCGGCCGGGCGCGATGATGCGGATGGGGGGCTTTCTCTCCTCCATGGTGCGGATCTGCACCGGGGAGGTCTGGGTGCGCAGCAGAACGTTATCACTGATATAGAAGGTGTCCTGCGTATCGCGGGCGGGGTGATCCTTGGGCAGGTTGAGCGCTTCAAAGTTATAGTAGTCGAGCTCCACCTCAGGGCCGGAAACGACGTCAAAGCCAAGTCCCAAAAAGATCTCCTTGACCTCGTCCAGAACGATATTGAGGGGATGACGGTGCCCCCGGCGAACGGGCTTACCGGGCATGGTGACGTCGAGGGTTTCCACCTTGAGCTGGGCCTCGGCGAGCGCCTCCTTGAGGGCGGCGGCGCGCTGGGCGAGCTTCTCCTCAATAAAGGCGCGGACCTCATTGGCGAGCTGGCCCATGGCGGGACGCTCCTCCGCGGAAAGCTTGCCCATGCTCTTGAGAATGGCGGTCAGCTCTCCCTTTTTGCCGAGGAAGCGGATGCGGAGCTCCTCCAGCGCTTTGAGATCGGTGGCTTGCTCCAGCGCCGCGGCGGCCGTGGCGCGGATGGCTTCGAGTGCGGATTTCATTTCGGGTTACCTCCCTAAATTATTAAGTCGCGGTTTTGGGGGCGGCGGTTCGGGCAAATAAAAAAGCCCCGTCCCATCTCTGGGACGAAGCGAATATGGCTCCGTGGTACCACCCGGCTTTGCGCTCCTCCCCAAGAGAGAAAAAGCGCACACTTTCTGCCCCGATAACGGAAAAGGGCTGCCGTTGCCGCCTACCGGAGAGGGAATCTCTTTAAGCGGCACTGCTCCCCGGAGAACTTCCCAGCTGCGGTCGCGGCCCGCTTCCAGCCTAGTCGGACCTCTCTTTGGCGCCTTGCAGCTGCTACTTTTCCGGTTCATTGCATTTAGGATATCAAAACATCATTATTTTATCATGCCCTGCCGTTTTTTGCAAGTCCCGCGGTGGGGCATTGGGGGAGGAGCGTCCCTTTCCCTCGCCGCCCTTCCCACGCGCCGCCCTACGGCTTTTATTGCATTTCGGAAAGAACCGGATATAATGTAAGACAGAAGAAACCCATCGAGAGGATAAGGAGGAACCCCCATGAAACTGAGCTGCGGTGTGGATATCGTCGAGGTTGGCCGGATCCGGCGCTCCATCCAGAATCCCCGCTTTCTGGAACGCTGCTTTTCCCCGGAGGAGAGACGCTGTTTTGAGGAGCGCTCCTATTCCCCCGAAACGGTGGCAGCGCACTTTGCCGCGAAGGAAGCCTTCGGAAAGCTCCTCGGACGGGGACTTTCCGGCTTTGCCCTCTCGGAGGTCTCGGTGCTCCACGACGAGAGGGGCGCGCCCTATTACCGCCTCACCGGAGAGGCCGCCCGCCTGGCCGAGGGGCTGGAGCTCTCCCTTTCGCTCTCCCACGACGGCGGCATGGCGATCGCTATGGCGACCGCGCTGAAGCCCTGAAGTCCCCCAAACGCCCCCGAGGGCGTTTTCTTTTTTTCTTCGATTTCATATTGCCCCGGATCCCCCACATAAACTGTTAGAAAGATAAGAGGCGGGGAGGCATGAACATGAAAAAAACAGCGGCATTTCTTCTGGCGGCATTGGTTCTTGCGGGGTGCGGCGCGCCGCCGGAGCCCCAGAATTATGAGGAAAAGATCCGGGAGACGCTGAGCGGCAGCTATCGGATGGAGCTTTGCTTTACCTATGACACGGTGGAGGGGAGCGCTCTATTAGATAAGGAAAAGGACGGGGAAATGACCCTCACCCTCCAAAGCCCCGCCGGGATGGAGGGGCTCCTTCTCCGGACCAAAGGGGAGGAGCTGACCCTCTCCTATGAGGGAATAGAGCTTGCCATGCCGGCCTGCCCGCTTCCGCGGGAATCGCTTCCGACGCTTCTGCGGGACGCCCTTTCCGGGGAAGGCTCCTTTGAGGTGACGGCGGAGGACGGCATTCTCACGGCGGTGGCAAGAAGTCTGCCGCTCAGCTACACCATCACCTTCCGGGAGGAGGATATGACTCCGCTCTCCCTCGAAACAGCGGAGCTGCCCCTCCGGGTGGAGGTGAGGAGCTTTACGCGCGAGGAAGCACTATAAAATAAGAAAGACTCCGTCTCCCCTTAAAATCTTTGGGAAGGCGGAGCCTTTTTGGGGGCGGTGAAAAGCCCCTTCCCCTATATAAATAGGAAAAGGGACTTTTTACAAAAGAGAAAATCCTAAAATGGATGGCAAAACAGAAATAAAAGAGAGGGAAGATTTAACCGCCGAGATAGGCTTTTCGGATGGCGTCGCTTTCCGCAAGCTCCCGGCCGGTTCCGGTGAGGGTGATCTTGCCGGTTTCCAGCACATAGGCACGGTCGGCGACCCCGAGCGCCATTTCGGCGTTCTGCTCCACCAGAAGGATGGTGGTGCCCGATTGATGCAGCTCGCGGATGATCTCAAAGACCTGCTCCACCAGAATCGGAGCGAGTCCCATCGAAGGCTCATCCAGCATCAGCAGCTTGGGGTGGCTCATCAGCGCGCGGCCCATTGCCAGCATCTGCTGTTCGCCGCCGGAAAGCGTTCCGGCCACCTGATTGCGGCGCTCCTTAAGGCGGGGAAAACGGGTGAAGATATCCTCCAGATCGTCCCGGTCGACCCGCTTTTTGGAGAAGGCGCCCATCTCCAGATTTTCCTGCACCGACATCTGGAGGAAGATGCGGCGTCCCTCGGGAACGTGCGCCAGCCCCTTGCCGACCAGCTTAAAGCTCTCGGTGCGGGAGATGTTTTCTCCGAGGAAGGTGATGCTGCCGGTGCGGCTGCGAAGCATCCCGGAGATGGTTTTCAGGGTGGTGGATTTTCCGGCGCCGTTCGCGCCGATGAGCGCCACGACCTCGCCGGGCTTTACCTCAAAGGACAAGTCCTTGAGCGCGTGGATGTTGCCGTAATAGACATTGAGTCCTTCAACCTTCAGCATGACGCGGACGCTCCTTTCTTGCCGAGATAAGCCTCGATGACCTTGGGATTGTTCTGGATTTCTTCCGGGTTGCCCTTTGCCAGCACCTTGCCGTAGTTCAGCACGGCAATGCCCTCGCAGATGTTCATGACGAGGTTCATGTCGTGCTCAATGAGCATGACGGCGATGTGGAAGGTATCGCGGATGCGGCGGATGTTTTCCATCAGCTCCGCGGTTTCGCTGGGGTTCATGCCGGCGGCGGGCTCATCCAGCAGCACGATGCCGGGATTGGTGGCGAGGGCGCGGATGATCTCCAGCCGGCGCTGCGCGCCGTAGGGGAGGCTCCCGGCGGGTTTCAGGGCGAAATCCGCCATATGGAAGAAATCAAGAAGCTCCATCGCGCGGTCACGGGCCGCCTTTTCGGCCGCCTTAAAGCCAAAGCCGTGGGTCACGGCGGACCAGAGATTTTCATTGATGGAACCGTGCATACCGACCAGAACGTTATCGAGAACCGAAAGATTGCCGAACAGGCGAATGTTCTGGAAGGTGCGGGCGATGCCCATGTGGGCGACCTGCGCGGTGGTCTTGCCGGCGGTGGAATAGCCGTCCAGCATGATGGAGCCGCGGGTGGGCTGATAGACGTTGGTGAGGAGGTTGAAGATGGTGGTCTTGCCGGCTCCGTTGGGGCCGATGAGCCCCGCAATCTCGGTGCGTCCGACCACGATGGAGAAGTCATCCACCGCGGTCAGTCCGCCGAAGTCGATGCCGAGGTGGGTCACCTCCAGAATCGGCGTCTGATTGCTGTCACGTTCCGTCAGATAGGAATTGGTCGGGTAGGGAATAAGCCGGGAACCTTTTTCCTTATACATGCTGTTCCACCTCCTCGGCAGGGTTGTTCTTTTTGTTCTCCCGGAGCTTTTTCACCACATTGGGGATGCTCCAGCGGCCGCGCAGATCGCGGAATTTTTCGGATTCGCCGAGGAGCATGATGACGATGAGCAGCACCGAATAGATGAGCATCCGGTAGTCTCTGAGGTCACGGAGCCCCTCGGGCAGGGCCTGAAGCACGATGGCGGCAATGATGGAGCCGCGGATGGAGCCCATGCCGCCCAGTACGACGATGACGAGAATCTCGATGGACATGTTGTAGTCAAAGATCGCGGGCTTGACATTGGCGAGGCTGTGACCGTAAAGCACGCCGGCCATACCGGCGAAGAAGGCCGCCAGAACAAAGACCATCAGTTTATAGTAGGTTACATTGACACCGGAGGCTTCCGCCGCGATGCGGTTGTCACGGATGGCCATGATGGCGCGCCCATGACGGGAATTGCCGAGGTGCATCACCACCAGAATGGTGATGAAAACAAGGACGATGGCAAAGGGAAGCAGCTTCTTGGCATTGGAATAGACGGAGCTGGTGTCAAGGCCCAGCGCGCCGCCGGTCACCTTGAGGTTGGTGATGACGTTTTTAATGATCTCGCCGCAGCCCAGCGTCACGATGGCGAGGTAGTCGCCCTTGAGGCGCAGGGTGGGCAGACCGACGAGAAAGCCAACCAGCGCGGCAAAGAGACCGCCCAGCAGCATGGCAACGGGCAGACGCACGCCAAGGGGCAGGAACTCTGCCGTCCAGATGGAGAAGAGGCAGCCGGAAAAAAGACCGACCGACATAAATCCGGCGTGACCGAGGGAAAGCTCTCCCAGAAAGCCGACCACGAGGTTAAGAGAGATGGCCAGTACGATATAGCAGGAAACGGAGATGAGCATATTGGTGACCTGACGGGTCAGGTTTCCGCTGTAAAGGAGCCCGCATACCACCGCGTAGAGCACGACGGTCATGATCAGGGTGACATTGTTTTTGGAAAAGATTTTTTTGAGCCGTTTATTTTTCATCATATCACACCTTCTCACTGACTTTCTTGCCCAAAAGGCCGACGGGGCGCAGGACCAATACCAGAACCAATACGCCAAAGACGATGGCGTCCGACCAAAGGGTGGAGATGTAGGTCTTGGAGAGCTGCTCGATGAGACCGAGCAGGATGCCGCCCAGCATCGCGCCGGGGATGGAACCGATCCCACCGAAGACGGCGGCGGTGAACGCCTTGATGCCGGGCATCGCGCCGGTGGTGGGTTTGATGTAGATATAGGACGCGCCGTAGAAGATACTGGCGACGGCGGCGAGCGCCGAGCCGATGGCGAAGGTCACGGTGATGGTGCGGTTGACACTGATGCCCATCAGTTCCGCTGCTTCCTTATCCTCCGAAACGGCACGCATGGCCTTGCCCATCGTGGTCTTATTGATGAAAAGAGTGAGCGCGACCATGATGACTGCGGTGACGCCGAGGGTGGCGAGGGTGTTGCCGTAGATCTCCACTCCGCCGATGTGGAGGGTGGGAAGATCGATGAAGGGCGGGAAGGTCTTCTGCTCCGAGCCATAGATGAGCAGTGCTACATTCTGCAGGAGATAGGAGACACCGATCGCGGTAATAAGCACCGCGAGGGGCGAAGCCTTTCGGAGCGGACGATAGGCGAGAAACTCGATCGTCACGCCGAGAAAGGTGCAGACCAGCACGGAGACGAGCACCGCCACCAGAGGGGGCATATGGGCTCCGAAGACAGAGGAGATTACCGCGTAGCCGCCGACCATAATGACGTCTCCATGGGCGAAGTTCAGCATTTTGGCAATGCCGTAAACCATGGTATAGCCCAGCGCGATGAGCGCGAAGATGCTCCCGAGGCTGAGCCCGCTGATCAAAGTTTCTAAAAAGTGAGTCATAACAAACTTCCTTTAACAGGGTGCTCCGTCCGACAGGAAAGCCCTGCCGGACGAGACCGGATTGTTATCGTACGGGAAAACAGGATTTTAGCCTTCAACACCGAAGAGCTCGGTGGAGCCGTTTTTGAAGATCATTGCCTGAGCGGTTTTGGTGGTCTCGCCGTCGGCGGTCCAGGTCATCTTACCGGTGATGCCTTCCACGGTGATCTCGGTCATGGCCTTGGCCAGACGGTCGCCCATGTTCTCACGGTCGTCGGGGGTGATGCCGGCCTTTTCAAGAGCAGCCTTGAGGGCATAAACGGAGTCATAGCCGTCCGCTGCGAACTGATCGGGCAGGGTGTTGTGCAGTTCCTTATAGGTGGAAACAAAGGCCTGAACCTTGGGATCGGCGGACTGGGCAGCGAAGGGAGTGAGCATCAGAACGCCTTCCACCAGAGAAGGATCGGAGATCTTGGTGAGGATGCCATCCAGACCATCGCAGCTGAAGAAAACAACGTCGGAGAGCTTGCCCTGTGCCTGAGTGAGGAAGTTAGCAGCCTCAGCAGCATAGATGGGGAAGAAAACGAGATCACAGCCGCTGGCCTTGATGGCGCTGATCTGGGTGGAAAAGTCGGTATTGGTGGACTCGGTGAAGGTCTGGACTTCGACGATTTCAAGCCCCAGCTCCTTGGCATGTGCCTCAAAGGTCTCGTAGATGCCTACGCTGTAATCGACGTCGCTGGCATAGAAGACGGCAATCTTGGTGCCGAGCTCATGTTCCGCGATGTAGTCAGCGGAAGCGTAGCCCTGCTGGGGGTCATTGAAGCAGACGCGGAAGGCGTGGTCGTTGCCCTTCAGGCAGTCACGGGAGGTAGCGGTGGGGGTGAGCAGGAAGATGCCGTCCTCTTTGGAAGCAGCGACAACTGACTGAGTCTCACCGGAAACGGTGGCGCCCATCGAAACGTCCATGCCCATATCCATCAGCTTGCCGTAAGCGGAAACCGCAGAGGAGGGGTCAGCCTGGGAGTCCTGATAATCGAAGGCCAGGGTGAAGCCATTGACGCCGCCGGCCGCATTGATCTCATCCACAGCAATCTTGGTGCCGTTGCGGGTGGAGATGCCGTAGCTGGCGTACTGACCGGTCAGGGGGCCGATGCCGCCCAAAAGCAGGGTGTTATCCTCCCCTGCGGGGGTTTCATTGCCGCAGCCGACCATGCAGACGACCATTGCAGCTGAAAGCAGTAAGCTTGCGAATCTTTTAAACTTTTTCATTTCAATTCCCTCAATTCTTCTTGTTTTTGTTTTATACCTTACAGTTTATTGTCAAAAGCCGTTTGTCGGGCTTTATAACCAAAAAAGAAAAGCCCCGCTCAAAGAGCAGGGCTTAAAAAACCGAATGTCAGGCCGCCGGAGCCGGCAAAATGTTTTTACAGTAACACATCTGCTTTTTGAAATATTCTGTTTTGCATCTAATCAGGCTAATCAGGACAATCAGGCTAATCAGGCTAAGAATAATGGAAATGGATACAACAAAAATGGACACCGCAAGAGCGATGCCCATCATAATGACGATAACAGAATAATTCATAGCAGCACAAGAAGCGCCGGCGCAAGTGTTCGCGTTGGCGGAGGTATTCATGGTGTTGCGAGTAGTCATAGTCACTTGGTCGTCGCTCCTTTCGTTTGTTTTGTCAAATCATACGCCGAGAGAAAGAAAATGTCAACTGCCTTTTTTGCGATTCGGATGATTTAACAAATTGATCTTTTCATTTTTGAATAATTGCAGATAAATTGGACAAGGATCATGCAGAATGTGCAATCGTTCAAGGAAAGTTCATAAAAAACTCTTATATTTCCGCTGCACTTCCGAGGGAGCACCATTCCCGCATCCTGACATAGGATGAAAGAGGAGGACGCTGATTAAAGCGCTCCGGGATGGGCAAAAATAGCATTGACGATCCCAAAAGGAGTGAATGTGAAGATGGCAATCAAGCGCGGCGATATTTTTTACGCGGACTTAAGCCCGGTGGTAGGCTCCGAGCAGGGCGGGATGCGCCCTGTACTCATCGTTCAGAATGACGTCGGCAATCGATACAGCCCGACCGTCATCGCGGCGGCGATCACCAGTCAGATGGATAAAGCAAAGCTCCCGACGCACATCGAGGTTTCCTCCGATGGCTGCGGCCTCACCAAGGATTCCATTGTGCTGCTGGAGCAGATCCGCACCTTGGATAAAAGAAGGCTCAGGGAGCGGATGGGACGGCTGGACCCACCCAGCATGCAGGAAATCGACGAGGCTCTCTCCATCAGCTTCGGTCTTGATCATTCCGGGCGGGGCGGCGCTACATAAAGGCGTCTACCCCCGGAAAAAAGAAAGCGTCTGCTCTCCCCAAATAGGAGCAGGCGCTTTCCTTTGCTGTTACCGGCGGTTGACCGCGGAGGTATCTTTTTCCCGCAGATAGGTCGCTTCCAGATCGGCCAGGTGCAGCTTTACCGCGAGGGGATACTTATCATAGGCGAGGCTGATGGCAAAGCAGCCGCCGCGCGCGGCGTCATCAAAGCCGCCCATATGCCAGCGGATGGCGGTGGCTTCGGCGGGCTTCAGCCGCACGAACCGTTCGATGAGATAGACGCTTTTTTCGCCGTGACCGTAGGGGAACTGGTCCTCCACCTGATAGAAGGGGACCTTTTCCCACTGGCCGGTCGCTTCATTCTTCACATTGCGGGAACCGATTTTATAGAACTGTGCCTTGCAGAGGTCGTGCAGAAGGGAACAGAGGGTAAAGCTCTCGCGGTTGTCGGTCTGGGGGTCGAAGTGCTTTTCCATCAGGACGTCATAAACATTAAGGCTGTGCCGCAGAAGTCCCTCCGGGCAGGCGCAGTGATAGCGGGTGCTGGCGGGGGCGGTGAAAAAGTCGGTGGTAGCAAGCCAGTCGAGCAGCTCTTTGGCGCCCTCGCGGTGTACGTCCCGTTCAAAAATCTCAATGAATCGTTCTTTCAGAGTCATGATCGTTCCTCCTTTTGGTCGGCGGGAAGGCTGAGCCGAAATCGTCCTTCCGTCGGTAGTTCTTCCGTTTCATTATAGCAGAAAAAGGTCCGATGCGGAAATACGGGGCAAAAATTATTCTTAAAAGCGGCGGCCGTGCGGCGTCGGACAGCCCCCCCGCCCGTGCGGAAAGCCGGGGAAAAACGCCGTATGAAAAGATGAATCGAAGAATAAAATCTCCTTAAAAATGTTCATCAAGCGCCCCTTGCACCGCGGGGAGGAAAGGACTATACTGTTTTAAGTAAGTTTGGAGGGAAAAAGAAAGAATGGATTACAAGCGCTGCTGGGCCGAGATCGATCTCGGCGCCATTTCCGAAAACTATAAGAAAATCCGGGAGATCATGTCCCCGGGGTGCAAATATCTTGCGGTGGTCAAGGCGGACGGCTACGGCCACGGCGCCGCGACGGTCGCTGCCCATCTTCAGAGGGAAGGCGCGGACTGGTTCGGCGTCGCCACTTTAGAGGAGGCGCTCCGCCTCAGAAAAAGCGGAATCACCCGTCCCATTCTGGTCCTCGGCTACACCGACCCCACGGCAGCGGCGGTGCTCTCCTGCAACACCATCACCCAGACACTGCTCAGTGCGGAATACGCCAAGCAGCTGGCGGCGGAGGCGGCCCGGGTGGGCTGCCGGGTGGACTGCCATGTTAAGATCGACACCGGCATGTGCCGTCTCGGCTTTGAGGCGGAGGCGCCCGATACCGTCCCGGCGATTGTTTCCCTCTCGCGGGAGAGCAGCCTCCACATCACCGGAATCTTCACCCACTTCTCGGTGGCGGATGATATTTCCGAGAACGCGACGGAATTTACCCACCTGCAGTTCATCCGCTTTGCCCGGGTCTGCAATCTCCTCAAGGACGCGGGGGTGGACGTGGGGCTGCGCCACTGCTGCAACTCTGCCGGCACGCTGATGCGTCCCGAATACCATCTGGATATGTGCCGCATCGGAATCTCCCAGTATGGACTGGACCCTGACCCCTGCATGAAAGGGCAGCTCCCCATGAAGCCCGCGATGAGCCTTTATGCCGTCGTCTCGATGGTCAAGGATATTCCCGCCGGCGCCACGGTGAGCTATGGCAGGACCTATACCGCGTCCGGCCTCAGGAGCATCGCCACGGTGGCGATCGGCTACGCGGACGGCTACCCCCGAGCGCTCAGCAACGTCTCCTATATGCTCCTCCACGGCAAAAAAGCACCGGTCATCGGCAGAATCTGCATGGATCAGCTGATGCTGGATGTCTCGGAGATCCCGGAGGCGCGCGCGGGCGACCGCGTGACGGTGGTGGGGAAGGACGGCGATCTTGCCGTCACCTTCGATGACCTCGCCCGCTGGATCGGCACCATCAATTATGAGGTGGTCTGCGGCATCTCCAAGCGCATCCCGCGCCTTGTAAAGCCGGAATGAAAAGCATAAAAAACGGCATGGTCCTAATGTTGACACCAGGCAAGGAAGTAATTTAGGAAATGCTGAAACTAAAAACGGAGTGTATCGAAATTCGATACACTCCGTTTCTTGGTATACCTGCCCGATAAACTGGAATTTGCTTTTCTGTTATAATTCCTTTATCATTTGCATTTCTTTAAAGCACATATTCGAAACGGTATACTCGATTTTCTTGATTTCTTTAAAACCAATATCCGAGTACATTTTGCGTGCAACAGTATTTTCTAAGGATACACTAATGTATATTTTATCAATCTTGTGTTTTCTCTTAAAATAATCAAGGAATTCTAACACTGCCTTTTTCCCATATCCCTTGCCTTGGTACTGCTTGCCTATCATAAAACGACTCATAGACCACCCGGGAAATGTTTCATCATAGTCGTACAAAACAAAACCTATCATTGTGTCTTCGTTATATATACCTAAAGTATATAAACCGTCTTCAAAAGCTGCTTCAACCAATGATTGCTTATTATCTGCGACAAAATGTTCTTGATTTGCGTCAACTGTCAAAGTCATACAATCCCAATAGTTGGATTTATCTATTTCTCTAAAATCCATTTTGTTTCCTCTCTAAATTCTGATTTTCGGTTTGTTATGAATTATAAACATAAGTGAGAACAGAATACTATGCCGTTTCTCTGTGTCAGCTTTACGAGCATACCCTTTTTACTCCTTCCAAAGTAAAAATGGTGCAATGGTTAAGGGCAAACCAACAAGACCTTTTTAGAAATACTTCCTTATGGGGCGCACCCCAAGGGACTGTGCCGTTTTTTGGTGCGAAAACCATGCTTTTCCGTTCATCAAAACCTCCGTACCGCATAGAATGGTAGAAAAAGCGTTTGTGGGGAGGTGAGAGTGGTGGAGAAAAAAGAGGAGCTGAAGCAATCGACCGAGACGCCTTGGTTTTCGGTGGACGGCGATCTCGATGATTTTATTTTTTATGAGGATTCCGACGGACAGCCGGCCGTTTCCTGCCGGTGATTTATAAGAGCTGTTCGGCGGGGACAAGGTCTCCCAGCTGAAGCTGCCGGGGCTCGGTCATCAGGATGCCGATCTGGTACTGGCGATAGCCGTCGGTGTGGGCAAAAAGCCCGTGGGAATCGCTGCCGGAGGTCATGAGGCATTTGTTTCTCTCACAGTAGACCTGCGTTCGGAAGGTGAGCGTCTTATCCTGACGGGGGTAATAGGCTTCGATGCCCATGAGACCCAGCGCCCGCAGCGCGTCATAGGCGGCATAAAGCTCCCGCAGACTGAGTTCCTTAAAGTAGGCGCCGGGGTGCGCCAGAATGGGTACGCCGCCCGCCGCCCGGATGGCGGAGATCACTTCGGACGCCGCAGGAAAGGGGTAGGAGGCGTAATCCAGACCATACCGCGCATAGAGGGGCATCCCCTCGGAAAGGGAGGCGGTGACGCCCTTCTTTAGGAGATAGTGAAGCCCGGCCCAGCCGCCCTTTATGGGGTCATAGCGAAAGGCGTGGAGCTCCTCCAGAGAAAGCTCGGGGTGCTCCGGCCTCATGCGCTTGATCAGATCATCGCTCATCCGAAGGAGAAGCTCCCGGGAGCGGTGTGCGACGTCGGCAAGCTCCGGGGTGGGGGTAAAGCGGTAGCCCAGAATATGCAGCTGCCGCCCCTCCCAGTGGCAGTCGAACTCGCAGCCTCGGATGGCGGTGACCCCGAGCTCTCGGCAGGCGTCGGCAAAGCGCTCGGCGCCGAGCCAGCTGTTGTGGTCACAGAGGGCGGCCAGTCCTACGCCATTGTCCCGACAGGCGCGGGCGGCCTCCTCGGGGGTCATGGCTCCGTCGGAAAAATAACTGTGAATATGAAGATCGACAAACATGAAATCATCCTCCTGCTTTCCCTATTATAACGATTTTGAGAAAGCCCGCAACCCCGCCCGGGGGGATAAGGGAGCCTTTCCCGCCGCAAGGTGGGATAGGGCACCGCGGCTTTTAAGGGTTAAGTCAATGAAAAGTCGTAAAATTCGGGCATACATTTGTCAATACTGCCAAAATAGATGGTCTGCAACTTGATAAATTTGGGCAGGAATGGTATAATGTCTCTGATTAGAACAGATGGCGTCAGGAAGGGGCCTCCGGGTTTCCTCCCGCCGCGGGACGATCGACCGAACGCCGAAAAAAGGGAAGCCTTCCCAGCCTTTCGCGCGCATAACCCTAGGAAAAGGGAGTGGAGACTTTGAACAAAATTGGGAAAAAGCAGGAGCTGCCGGTTTACCTGTTCCATCAGGGTTCCAACAGCCATGCCTATGAGCTCTTGGGAGCGCATCTGAAAACAGATGAGTCCGCCGAATTCTGCACTTGGGCGCCTCATGCACAGGCGGTCAGCGTGGTGGGCGATTTTAACAACTGGGAGCCGGGAAAAAATCCCCTCATCCGCCTCAATGAGCAGGGGCTCTGGGGCGGAAAGGTCCGGGGCGTGCACCAGTACGACTGCTACAAGTATGCCATCACCACGGAGGACGGCGGGACGCTCTTTAAGGCCGACCCCTATGCCTTCCACACCGAGACCCGTCCCGGTGACGCCTCCAAGCTCTACCGGCTGGAGGGCTACCGCTGGCACGACAGCGCGTGGATGAAAAAACGTCCCGCGGTCAATGCTTCCTCGGCGCCCATCAATATTTATGAGGTACATATCGGCTCCTGGCGCACCACCGAGGACGGCGGCTTTTATGATTACCGCCGACTTGCCGAGGAACTGGTGCCCTATGTGAAGGAGATGGGTTACACCCATGTGGAGCTTCTGCCCGTCACCGAATATCCCTTCGATGGCTCCTGGGGTTATCAGGTCACCGGCTATTTCGCGCCGACCTCCCGCTACGGTACCCCGCATGACTTCATGGCACTGGTGGATGCCTTCCACAAGGCCGGCATCGGTGTCATCATGGACTGGGTTCCCGCCCACTTCCCGAAGGATGCCTTCGGTCTTGCGAGCTTTGACGGCGGCTACTGCTATGAATATTCCGATCCCGCCAAGATGGAGCACAAGGAGTGGGGTACCCGCATCTTTGATTTCGGACGCGGCGAGGTGGAGAGCTTCCTCATCTCCAGCGCCAACTTCTGGGCGAGTGTTTATCACATCGACGGCATCCGCGTGGACGCGGTGGCCTCGATGCTCTACCTTGACTATGGCAGGCAGGACGGCGAATGGCGTCCCAATGTCCGCGGCGGTCGGGAAAATCTGGAGGCGGTCGCCTTCCTGCAAAAGCTCAATTCCTCGGTCCTCTCGGAGCATGACAGCTTTCTCATGATCGCGGAGGAATCGACGGCGTGGCCGCTTGTCACCCGTCCGCCGGACGTCGGAGGGCTTGGCTTCCACTACAAGTGGAACATGGGCTGGATGAACGACGTTCTGAGCTATGCGAAGCTCGACCCCTACTTCCGCAGCTATAACCACGATAAGCTCACCTTCAGCATGATGTATGCTTTTTCGGAGAACTTCATCCTGCCCATCTCCCACGATGAGGTGGTGCATGGGAAAGGGTCTCTCCTCAATAAGATGCCCGGCAGCTACGAGGAAAAATTTGCGGGCTTCCGCACGTTTATGGGCTATATGATGACCCATCCCGGAAAAAAGCTGCTCTTTATGGGCTGTGAGTTCGGGCAGTTCATCGAATGGAACTACGCGCAGCAGCTGGACTGGATGCTGCTGGATTATGAGATGCACCGCAAGACGCAGGAATATGTCAGGGCGCTCAACCGATTCTATAAGGAAAATGCGCCTCTCTGGCAGATTGAGGACAGCTGGGACGGCTTCCGCTGGCTCAATGCCGATGACAATACCCGCAGTGTTATTTCCTATTACCGTGAGGATGAGGCGGGCAGGCGGCTGCTCGTGCTTTGCAACTTCTCCCCTGTAAAGTGGGAGAACTACCAGATGGGCGTTCCCGACGCGGGAACCTACCGTACGGTGTTTTCCAGTGAGGAGGAGCGCTTCGGCGGCGCCGGCCTCCCGGACGGCGGGGAGCTCCTCACCGAGGCCAAGCCGCAGGGTCAGTGGCAGGAGAGCGTGACCATGGACGTCCCGCCCTATTCTTTCCAGATCTTTGAGCTGGTTGCGCCCAAAATAAGCCGCACCAATTCCCAAAAACCCAAGACCACCAAAAAATAAGGAGGGTTCTTTAGTTATGAGTATGAAAAAAGAATGGGTCGCTATGCTGCTCGCAGGCGGGCAGGGCAGCCGGCTCTATACCCTTACCCAGAAGCTGGCGAAGCCGGCGGTCCCGTTTGGAGGGAAGTACCGCATCATTGATTTCCCGCTTTCCAATTGTGTCAATTCCGGCATCGACACCGTCGGCGTGCTGACCCAATATCAGCCGCTGGTGCTCAATGAGTACCTCGGCAACGGTCAGCCCTGGGATCTCGACCGTCTGAACGGCGGTGTGTTTGTGCTGCCCCCCTACCAAAAGAGCAGCGGCTCCGACTGGTACACCGGCACGGCGAACGCCATCTATCAGAACATCCCGTTCATCGAGCGCTATGACCCCGAATATGTGCTCATCCTGTCCGGCGACCACATCTATAAAATGGATTATACCAAGATGCTGGAGCACCACAAGAAGATGGGTGCGGACTGCACCATCGCGGTCATCGAGGTCCCGATGGAGGAGGCGTCCCGCTTCGGCATCATGAATGCCCATGAGGACACCACCATCTATGAGTTCGAGGAAAAGCCCCAGAACCCCAAGAGCAACCTCGCCTCGATGGGCGTTTACATATTCTCCTGGAAGAAGCTCCGCAAATACCTGCAGGAGGATAACCTCGACCCCGAATCCAGCAAGGATTTCGGAAAGAACATCATTCCCAAGATGCTCGCCGCCGGCGAAAAGCTGGTGGCCTATGCCTTCCAGGGCTACTGGAAGGACGTCGGCACCATCGACAGCCTCTGGGAGGCGAATATGGATCTTCTCGATCCCAATGTTCCGCTGGAGCTTTATGATCCCGACTGGAAGATCTATTCCCGCAACCCCTGTATGCCGCCGCACTATATCGCAGAGGACGCCAAGGTGCAGAACTCCATGATCTCGGAGGGCTGCAACGTGGAGGGCAATGTGGACTTTTCCATCCTCTTTTCCGGCGTCAGCGTGGCCAAGAACGCGGTCATTGATTCCTCCATCCTGATGCCGGGCGCCACGGTGGAGGAGGGGGCGGAGGTTCACTTCGCCATCGTTTCGGAAAATGTGACCGTTAAGCGCGGAGCCTATGTAGGAGAATGCCCCGAGTTGGTTCCGGATAAGGAAAACTGGGGCGTCACCGTCATCGGTTCCGGCGTCACCATCGGAGAAAACGTCAAGGTCAAGGCCAAGGACATGGTGGACCACGACATTGAGGGGGTGCAGTAATATGGCAAACGGAAAACTCTTAGGCATCATCTTTTCCAATATGCACGACGATCTTCTGGGCGGCATGACCACCGACCGGGCAATGGGTTCCGTTCCCTTTGCCTGCCGGTATCGTCTCATTGACTTTGAGCTGTCCCGCATGGTGCACGCCGGTGCGGATGCGGTCGGCATCATCATGCAGAACAATTACCACAGCCTGATGGATCACATCGGCTCCGGAAAGGAGTGGGATCTTTCCCGCAAGCGCGGCGGTCTCACCTTCTTTCCTCCCTATTCCAGCCACACCTCCGCCGGCATCTACCGCGGAAGTCTGGAGGCGCTGGTGGGGGTGATGGAGTATCTCCAGCGGTCCCACGCGGAAAACGTCATCGTCTCGGACTGCAATCTCGTCTGCGGCGTTGATCTCTCCAAGGTGCTGGAAAAGCACATCGAAAAGAACGCCGGCATCACGCTGGTGAGCGCCCCCCGCGAGACGGATCACTTTGAGCGCCATGTGGTGCTGCGCACCAATCAGGACGGCCGCATGACCGAAGCCTCCTACGGCGGCGAGGGCGACCTCATCTTCAGCAATATGTACATCATCAAGAGAGAACTGCTCATCCAGCTGGTACAGGAGGCGGCAAGCATGAACCGCTATTCCTTCGTGAAGTCCTGCCTCATTGCCCGCGGGGAGGAGCTTCCCATCTACTGCTACCGCTACGAAGGCTTCTCGAAGCACATCGACAGCCTGGTTTCCTACTATGAGGCTTCGATGAGCCTCCTTGACCCGCAGGTGCGCGCCGAGCTGTTCCCGCCGGAGCGTCCCGTCTACACCAAGGTGCGGGACGAGGTGCCGGTCAAGTACGGTCTTTCCGCCAGCGTCCGGAATTCTCTTTTGGCGGACGGCTGCATTATTGAGGGTCAGGTGGAAAACTGTATCGTGTTCCGCGGCGTTCACATTGGGCGCGGCGCGGTGGTCCGGAATTCCATCCTGATGCAGGGAACCTACGTCGGCAACGGCGCCGACCTTGACTATGTCATCTGCGACAAGGACGTCCTCATTATGGATAACCGTAAGCTCGCGGGATGCGGGAGCTATCCGCTCTACATCCCCCGGACAACTCATGTATAAAGCAGGATAGAAAGGGGAGCAGTGCTATGAAAATTCTTTATGCCGCCAGTGAGGCGAATCCGTTTATCGCATCCGGAGGACTGGCAGACGTTGCCGGCTCCCTGCCGGCGGCCCTGCAGAAGCTGGACGCCCAGTGCCGCGTTATTCTGCCGCTTTATTCGTCCATCGACGAAAAATGGCGCCGAAAGATGAAGTTCGTCACCTACTTTAACGTACCGCTCGGCTGGAGACAGCAGTACTGCGGCGTCTTTACGCTGGTGCACGAGGGCGTCACCTTCTATTTCCTTGATAACGAGTTCTACTTTAAGCGGGACCGTATCTATGGTTACTTTGACGATGGGGAGCGCTTCGCATTCTTCTCCAAGGCGGTACTTGAAATGCTGGTCCATATTGACTATGAGCCGGACGTTATCCACTGCAACGATTGGCAGACCGCGATGATCCCCGTGTTCCTCAATGTCTATTACCGCAGTGTGCCCAAGCTCCATGATATCCACAGCGTGTTCACCATCCATAACATCCAGTATCAGGGACAGTATGATTTCGCGGTGGCGGGCGACGTCTGCGGACTGCCCGAGTGGGCGCAGGGCATCGTGGAATACGGCGGCGACTGCAATATGATGAAGGGCGCCATCGAGGAGTGCGAGCGCATCACCACGGTGAGCCCCACCTACGCGAAGGAAATTCTGGAGCCCTATTTCGGGCATCATCTGGAGTATCTGCTCCGCAGCAAGAGCTGGAAGCTCTCCGGCATCCTGAACGGCATCGACATCAAGTCCTACAACCCCAAGACGGATCCCAACATCGTGGAGCATTATAATGCCGCCGACCCCAAGGGCAAGGCGGTCAACAAGGCGGCCCTGCAGGAGGAGCTGGGACTTCCCGCGGAGCCGGATAAGCCCCTCCTCGCGATGGTCACCCGCCTCGTCTCCCACAAGGGCCTTGACCTCGTCCGCTATATCTTTGATGAACTGGCGGCGGAGGACCTGCAGATCATCATCCTCGGAAACGGCGACGCGGAGTATGAGGACTTCTTCCGGGAAATGCAGGACCGCTACCCCGAAAAGGTTCGCTTTGTCTGCGGCTTCGTTCCCGCCCTTGCCCGCCGCTTCTATGCCGGCGCCGATCTCTTCCTGATGCCCTCCCAGAGCGAGCCCTGCGGCCTTTCGCAGATGCTGGCGCTTCGCTACGGCACCATCCCGATCGTCCGCGCCACCGGCGGTCTGGCGGATTCCATCACCGACTGGGATTCTCCCGACGGCGGCAACGGCTTCACCTTCCAGAGCTACAATGCCCACGATCTTCTGGGCGCCGTTAAGCGCGCGCTCGGCCTTTATGAGAACAAGGAGGTCTGGCCGCAGGCGGTCAAGAAGGCGCTGAAGTGCGACTTCAGCTGGAAAAATTCCGCCAAGCAGTACATGGACCTCTATCTCCACATCTAAACCAGGCAAAAGAAAACGGCAGCTTCTCCAAACGGGAGGCTGTCGTTTTTTCATGACATGGCGTCTTGCCGGTATCCCCCGGGGATGCGCCGCTTTCAGCGGGGAGCAACAAAGAGTTGCTTGATTGACCGAAGCAGTAATGACATAATATTTATGAGGTGGTGAACACGATGGAAACAAAAGACGTTATATTTGAGCTCCGTACCCAAAAGGGCTACTCGCAAGAAGAACTGGCCGAAAAGGTTTATGTTACGCGGCAGGCGGTATCGCGCTGGGAGAATGGGGAGACCGTTCCGAATACAGAAACTTTGAAGCAGCTGTCCAAGCTGTTTGAGGTTTCGATCAATACACTTTTAGGGTCGCCCCGGAAGCTCATTTGCCAGTGCTGCGGGATGCCTCTGGAGGATGATTTTATCAGCAGGGAACCGGACGGAACATGGAATGAGGACTACTGCAAATGGTGCTATACGGATGGAACGTTCGCTTACAAAACTCCTGAGGAATTAACAGATTTTCTGGTGTGCCATATGTCTAGTGAGAATTGGCCGCCCGAGCAGGTGCGGGCTTACTATGAGGAACAGCTGCCCCGACTAAAGCATTGGCTGAAGCCGGAGGAGTAGGCAAAGGCTCCCGCGGCGTGAAAAAATCTCCGTCCCAATTTATGAGAACAGCGATCAGAGAAGGGAAATCTCTGACCGCTGTTTTGCTTATGCTATAAGTGCTGCCCTTTGGGAGCGCTGGGGCTCTCACAGAAGATTGGTTTTTTGCCCGGCGACCACCCGGGGAAGCCCCGCGAGGTCATTTTGCACGGTGATATGGGAAAGCCCCGCCTCTTTCAGCAGAGCGGAAACCGCCGCCCCTTGGGTTTCCCCGATTTCAAAGGCAAGCCGCCCGCCGGGGACCAGAAGCGGGGGATAGAGCCGGCAGAACGCCCGGTAAAAGAGCAGACCGTCCGGGCCGCCGCAGAGCGCCATGCGCGGCTCCCGCCGGACCTCTTTCTGGAGGGTGGGAAGCTCCTCCTCAGCAATGTAGGGCGGGTTCGAAAGGATGAGGTCAAAGCGCTCCTCCAAGAGCCGCCCGGAGGGGGAGAGGGCGTCTCCCGCCAGCACCTCTACATTTTGGACGGCGTTTCGCCGCACGTTTTCTTTAAGATAGGGGAGCGCCTCCCGGGAAAGCTCCACCGTGACCACAGAGGCCTCCGGGCAGAAGACACCCAGCGAGACGGCAAGGCAGCCGCTCCCGCCGCAGAGCTCCAAAATACGGGGTCTGGGACGATCTTTAAGGAAAGCAAGGGCGTCCTCTGCAAGGAGCTCGGTTTCGGGACGGGGAATGAGCACTCCCGGCCCCACCGTGAAGGGAAGCCCCATGAACTCCCACTCGCCGAGCAGATATTGCACGGGCTCGCCGGCAGCCCGGCGCCGGAGAAGCGCTTCATACTCCGGCAAAAGGGCGCGGGGGGCGTCGCTGTCCGCCTCGGCGAGATAGCGTTCCCGTGTGAGACCAAATACTTTTTGCAGGAGCAGAAAAGCCTCAAAGGCGGGGTCGGCGTCTTCGGGGCAGAGAGACTGCGAGAGGAACGCGCGTCCCTCCCGCAGAATGGTTCGGAATGTCATTTTTTCACCAGAGATCGGCATTGGGGTCCTCCGGAATGACCGCCTTCATGGCGGTGATGGCAACCTCCAGCATCCCTTCGTCCGGCTCCTGCGTGGTGATGCGCTGCAGCCAGAGACCGGGGGCGGAAATCACGCGGGTAAAGAAATTGTCGCAGCGGCCCGCGAGCTTGATGAGCTCATAGGAGACGCCGACCACCACGGGGATGAGCAGCAGCTTTAAGAGCATACGGACCAGTACGCTTTCCCAGCTGATGAAGGAGCCGACCAGAATGGAAACCAATACCACCAGAAAGAGGAAGCTGGTTCCGCAGCGGGGATGGAAGCGGCGCTGTTTCATGGCGTTTTCGGGGGTAAGCTCCTCCATCGCCTCATAGCAGGCAATGGTTTTATGTTCAGCGCCGTGGTAGCAGAACACACGGTGAATGTCCTTCATGCGGGAGCAGAGGAACATATACCCCACCAGAATGATGACCTTGATGAGACCCTCGATGAGGGAGAGCAGGATGGTGTTTTTGATGAGGGGACGGAGCGGGGTTGTCACCGCGGTGGGGAGGACCACAAAGAGGAGGATGGCGAAGACCATCGCAAAGAGGGTCGCGAAGGCGCCGATGACCTTGGTGGCGGCGTCCCCGAACTTTTTCTGGAGCCAAAGCTCAAAGCGGTCGGGTTCCTCCGCCTCGCCGGATTTGTCCGCCGATTTCATGAGACAGCGATAGCCGACGGTGAGGGTATCCACCATATTGAAGATGCCGCGGACAAACGGCGTTTTTTTGTACCAGGGCTTGTGATTGGATTTTTCGGTCGGCCAGGTTTCCAGGTCAATCTCCCCGTTGGGAAGGCGGACGGCCATGGAGGAAAGCTCCGGGCCGCGCATCATGATGCCCTCAATGAGGGCCTGACCGCCGATGGATGTTTTTTTGCATTCAGAAGACATAAGGCAAGAGTTCCTTTCTCACCCCTTGGGAACCAGGGGCAGGGTAATGCGTACGGTGGTGCCGACGTCCTTCTCGGAGGAGAGGGCGAGCGACCCGCCGTGCATCGAAATGATTTCATCCGCGACGGCCAGCCCGATTCCGGAGCCGCGGCGGGTGGATTTTCCTTTATAAAAGCGATCTTTGACGCGGGGAAGATCCTCCGCGCTGATCCCGACGCCGGTATCGGAGATGGAGACGACAAAGCTCTTCTCTTTGATCTTTGCCGACACCAGGATGGTATCGCCGCTGTCGGAATATTTGATGGCGTTGTCGAGGATGTTGACAAAGACCTGACGGAGGCGGTTGCGGTCGGCATAGACTGCCGCGAAGCCCTCCGGCTCCTCGTAGCAAAGCGCCTTGTTTTCGCGTTTGGCGCGCTCGGTAAACATGAGAACGGCGTCGCTCAGCTCCGCCACCGCGTCCAGATTGGAGCGGGAGAGCACCATGCGCCCGCCCTGAATGCGGGAGAAGTCCAGAAGCTCCTCCACCATCTGGGAAAGGCGCTCGGTCTCGCCCATGATGACCTGCATGCCCTTGCGGCGGGTCACGGGGTCAAGGTCGTCATCCGCCAGCAGCGTTTCGCCCCAGCCGCGGATGGCGGTGAGGGGGGTGCGAAGCTCATGGGAGACCGAGGAGATAAAGTCGTTTTTGATCTGTTCCGAATTGGAAAGCTCCTCCGCCATATTATTGATGGAGGCGCAAAGCTCCCCGATCTCGTCATCATTCTGGGCGTCCAGACGGACGGCAAAGTCGCCCTGAGCGATCTGGCGGGCGGTCTTGCTGACCTCGCCCACCGGGACGATGATGGAATTGATGAAGTAGGAGCTGGTATAAAGCACAAAGAGCAGGATGGCCACCGCGAGCAGCAGGGTAAAGAGGATGAGCATCATAATCTGCTGATCCACCTCGTTCATCGAGATGACATAGCGCATCCCCATGACGTCCTCCTCCAGAAAATCGGAGAGCATCGTGACCGCCATGATCTTCTGCTTGCCCCAATGCCCGATGTGCTGCCCGATGCCGTTTTCCGACTGGAGCGCGGCGGTGAGATCCTCCATCTCCTCCTCCTGCGGCAGGAACCCGCTGGAGGTGAGGACCACCGTTCCGTTCTGATCCAGTACCATCAGCTCCATGCGGTCCTTGTACTGGAAGTCCTCGATGAGGGCGCGAAGCTCCGCCTTAAAGTCCAGACCGGCGTTGTTGGCGGTGTTCTCCAGCTTGGAGGCGACCGATTCCGCCCGTGCCTGAACATACTGGTAGGCGCTGCTATAATAGAAGGAGTGCATCGCGATGGAGACGACCGCCACCATAACGATCATGATGACGACGATCAGGCCGAAGTTATTGCGCAGCCAGCGCTTGGTAATCTTCCGAACAGCCAATCCGCGATTCCTCCTTTCCTAATAATCTGTCATGAGGGGGTTTATTCCGTCCACTTATAGCCGAAGCCCCATACCGTGGTGAGGAATTTGGGGCTGCTGGGCTCCGCCTCGATCTTCATGCGAAGCCGGCGGACATTGACGTCGACGATCTTGTCATCCCCGAAGTAGCTGTCGCCCCAGACGGTGGTGAGAAGCGAGCTGCGGTCCAGCGCTACGTTGGGGTTTCGCATAAAGTGCTCCATCAGCTGAAATTCCACCTGCGTGAGGTCGATCTTCTTGCCGTCCTTGGTGAGGCTGCGGCTGCGGATGTTGAGCACAAAGGGGCCGGAGCACAGCTCGTTTTCCGGCTGGGCCTTGGCGGTGGTCATGCTGACGCGGCGGTAGACGGCGTCCACCCGCGCCACCAGCTCACTGGGAGAAAAGGGCTTGGTGACATAGTCGTCCGCGCCCAGCATCAGACCATTCACCTTGTCCATTTCCTGGCTCTTGGCGGAAAGCATGATGATGCCGAGGGTGCTGTTCGTTTCCCGGATGTGCTTGCAGACCTGAAAGCCGTCGACGCCGGGCATCATGATATCGAGAATGGCGACGGAAAAGCTGTCGCCCTGCTCATCAAAAACGCGGATCGCCTCCTCACCGGAGCGGACATCCACCACCTCATAGCCGGAGCGCTGCAGGTTGATGACTTCAAATTCGCGGATGGCGTCCTCGTCCTCACAGATAAGGATTTTTCTGGGTGCGTCCATGGGGCATACCTCCTTTGGGGAAAATTTCATGAAACAGAAAGCTGGAACCGTTCCCGCACGGCGTCCTGACTGAGGGAGGAGATGCCGGGCAGGCGGGCATAATACTGGAACCGTCCCCGCTCCTCCAGAAGGAAATAGCGGGAGGGGTCGAAGCTGTTGAGATGGTCGGCGGCGGAGACCACACGAAGCCGCAGAAGCTCCTCGCCGTGGTCGCCCAGGCTTCCGGTATAGCGGAAGAAGGTATATTCCTTCCCATCCGCCTGATAGAAGACCGAAAGCCGCTCCTCCTCCAGAAGAGAGACCCACTCCGGCGGGAGAAGGAAGCAGAAGCCGCCGTTCTGGCTCTCATAGGTGGTGGCGGTAGGGACGAACCGCCCCTCCTCCAGGGTGGAATAACGGGTAAAATACTGAAGCGTCAGCTCCCCCGGCAGGCTGCCGGTATAGCCGGGCGCCAGCTGGGAGGAGGGAATGTCCAGGATACCGTCCCCGTTTACATCCCGGGTGCGGGCGCCGTTAAAGCGGAAGGTGGGGGAAAAGCGGTCCTGCGAAAGGAGGATTCCTCCCTGATTCTGCGGCAGGAGGAGGGAGCCGTTCTGTACGCCCACCGCGACGGAAGCCATACAGTCGGCAGAGTACATCCCGTCAAACACCACGCCGGGCAGATCCCGCGCGACCGTCCCGATCACCGGGTCGGCAAGATAGGTGAGGCGGTACTGCGAGGTCTCACGATCCAGCACCGAAAGAACGCCTGCCTCATCCTCCCCGATGAGGGTGAGGCGAAGACTGCCGGGGGTTTCGGCGATGACCAGTTCGTCCCGCCCGTTCTTATCAAAATCCGAAACGGCGATCTCGGAGTAATGGTGGGAGAGCGTTTCGGTGAGCAGATAGTTCGAAATGGAATAAATGTTAAGGATATTACTCTCTGTATCGTCCGTGCGCCATCCGATCACCAGAGAGGGCGCCCCATCGCCCAGAAAGTGGGCAAAGCGGACAAAGTCCACCTCGGAGCCGGCACCGGGCAGAGCGCTTCCCGCTCGCCAGACGCCGTCCACCCGGTCCAGGATCTGGAGATAGACCAGCTCCTCCGCGCCCTCTTTCAGGCTGTACAGCACCAGTGCTTCGTCTTCGCCGTCCCGGTCCAGATCATAGAAGATATAGGGGGAGCGGTAGTCGCCGGAGAGGGGATACTTGAGACGGATATCCTGTCCGACCACATCCCGCAGCGCCTCATCCACATGGTTCTGCAGGTCGGAAACGAGCGGGGCGGAAAGCAGGGATTCCACGTCGGGGGAGTAGATATTGCACCCGCAGAGCATGAGACAGCAGGCGGCAGCCGCGGCGATGAACGCTTTTTTCATGGTGGTCCCTCCTTTCCGGCGGATGTGCGGGCTTGGGGCGGAATGTCTCATCCCCAAAAGCCCATACTCCTTCCATCATATATAGAACATTTTATTCCTTCCGGAGCCGTCTGTCAATGAACGGGGCGTTAATAATGGCCGGGAAAGCAGGGAGAGAGAAAAAGAAAAAGCCGAAAGCTGGAAGCTCTCGGCCTTGGAACGAAAATTCATTTTTTACCGCGGGATTCCGATTCGGTTCCTCCCAGAACACACTTTTCAGCAGTGCTGATGAGATTGAGAAGAGAGGTGCAGAAGAGCGGGTAGTCGCGGGAGAGCGACTCGGTGGAAAAGCGCAGCTCCTCCGGGTGGGTGATATGGTCCAGTCCTTCGGGTGGCTTATCCTGTGCAATGGCGACGGCATTGGCCTCACAGATGCACATGGTTGCCTCGGCATAGGGGGAGGCGGCGGTAGGGGAGAGCTTGAAGAGCGCGTCCTGATTTTTGTCATTGGCGCTGTGCACCACCCGGAACATCCGATAGACCGCGAGCATCAGAAAATCGCTGACCTCCGAGATTAACGACTGGCTCCCCGATTTATTGAGAAAATCGAAGAGGATATTGAGCGAATTCGCAATAAGCTTTTTATTCAGGGTGCAGAGCACGCCGCTGCGGTAGTTGTTCTCCTTGCCGGCAGCGTCGCTCTCCGGAATCTCATCAATGGTGAGGGTTGTGCCGGTACGGTCGGGGGTGCGCCCCAGCATATAGTCACAGGAGACCCCGTAAAAGGTGGCCGCGCGGGAAAGAAAATCCAGTCCGCATTCACGAATGCCGTTTTCATAATGACTCAGCAAAGCCTGGGAAACCCCAAGCTGTGACGCGGCATATTTTTGGCTTACGCCTTTTTCTTTTCTCAGAAGGGTGAGGATACGCGGGAATTCGCTGCTCACGGGGGGACACCTCGAATCGTCTATACTCTCAATACAGAAGGTATAAATCATTATAGATGACAAATTACACTTTGTAAACCGTAAAAACGACAAAATATTTTTTTCATGAAAAATTTGTCATAAGAATGGAGATTATCCAGATAAATTTGTAATATAAGTTAACGGCGTGGTATAATAGCCATGATAAGGGGCCGCGCGCTCCGCGGGCTGGGGGAAGCCCCCGCCCCCTTTTAGATAAGGAGAATCTTTCATGAAGAATTTTGTGCTGCATTTTGTCCGGCACGGTCAAACCGATTCCAACCGGCGGGGAGAGTACTTCGGCAGAAAGACCGACCCCGAGCTGAGCCTTGACGGCATCCGGGAGCTGATCGCGCTCCGGGAGGACTATGAATACCCCGCGGTGGATCTTGTCTATTCCAGCCCCCTGCAGCGCTGCCTGCAGACGGCGGAGGTGGTCTATCCCGACCGCCGCATCATGCTGGTGGACGAGCTGGCCGAGATGGACTTCGGGGAATACGAGGGAAAGACCTTTGACGAACTCAAGGATCGCCCCGACTTCAGGGAATGGCTTGCCAATTCCAACAAGATGTCCCCTCCCGGCGGTGAGACCGGACAGGAGTTTCTGGTGAGGATTCAGGCGGCACTGGACGCCATCCTGGACCATATGCGCCGCAATGAGCTTTATGAGGCGGCTGTCATCACCCATGGCGGCGTCATCGCGACGCTCATGACCTCGCTGGGGCTGCCGCAGCGCCCCATGCAGGAGTGGAAGACCGGAAGCGGCCGGGGCTTTACCTGTCTGGTGGATCCCCGCCTCTGGGACCGCGACCATGTCATTGAGATCGCGGGCATCATGCCGCACGGCGCCAACACCGCCTTCGAGATTTCGTGGTAAGCTGCGAATCCGGGAGAGTTTAATGGTAACAAGAAAGGAATTTATGCCATGACGCTGAGAAAAACCATCAAGCGAAATGCCCGCGGCAGTCTCCGCGGTATGTGGGGAACCGCCGCTCTCATCCTGCTTATTTTTATGGGCGTGAGCCTCGCCCTCGGGCTTCTGGATACTGGTATCATGAGCGCGCTGGGCTATGTGGAACCGGAGCCGTTCTTTGATCCCTTCACCGGGGATTTCTACTATACCGAAATGGATATGAGCCCCGGGGGATATGTCGTCAGTGCCATCATGCAGATCATCAGCCTGATCGTCATCGTGCCTCTTTCCCTCGGCGTTGTGGATTGGGCGCTTTCCCTTACCGACGGCTGCCGGAAGCCGGTCGGGCATATCTTCTGGGCCTATGACAACAAGGCGTTCGGCCGCAGCATCTGGATGAGCATTGTGGTTAGCGTCAAGACCTGCCTCTTTGGAATTTTGGTGCTGCTGCCCTCCGCCGTTCTGCTCACCTTGGGCTACCTCCTGCCCGCGAAGGAGACCATCTCCTATGCGGCGGGACAGGGAATGATCGTCGTTGGCTGGGTGCTTATGGTCGCCGGCGTGGTGCTGTCGGCGTGGTTCGGCGCACGCTATTTCCTGACGACGATGCTGCTCTGCGACCGCTACTATTATAAGGTGAGCGAAGCCGTCCGGCTCTCCGTCCGGGCGACCCGCGGCCGCCGCTGGCAGATCGTGGCCTTCGAGCTTTCCTTCCTGCCGTGGTTTTTGCTCTGTGTCTTTGTTTTCCCGGTCTTTTATGTGATTCCCTATTGTGCGGTGGCGTCGGTGCTCTACGCCCGCTTCCTCTTTGAGGACCACCTGATGCGGGAGCGTCAGCTGGATCTTTCCCACCCGGAGGCGCTGGTGGTGGATGACCTGACTCCCGAACGCTACGAGGACGCCCGTGCCGAGTCAGGACTCCCGGAGCCCGCCCCGGAAACCGCCTCTGCCGCGCAGGAAGAACCCCGTGTGGAGTCCTTTGACTGGACGCCGCCTGCCCCTCCTGCCGAGGAGGAAGACCCGGAGAAGGGTGACTTCGCGGATCTCTGAAACCGAACAGAAAAAGAGGACGGCTTCAAGGAAGCTGTCCTTTTTATATGGAAAAAAAGAAACGAGACGGCGTACCCTGTACGGGGGAAACCGTCTCGCTTTTTTGATAAAAGAGATTTACATGAGGGGCGCCCAGAGCTTGAGGAGCGCCACCAGAATCTTTTTGCCGCGGATCTTGCTTTGCAGCTCCTCGATGGTCATAAGGTGACATTTCTTCTCAAAGGTCTCTACAATGTCCTTCTTTACATCCATCACGGCGGGGTGGTGGTAGAAGATGACGTTATTCTCATAGTGAAGATAGAGGCTGCGGTAGTCGAGGTTCGCGGTGCCGACCACGGCGCAGGCGTCGTCGCTCACAAACATCTTGGCGTGTACAAAGCCCGGCAGGTACTCATAGATCTTGACACCGCTGTTGATGAGGGTCTGGTAATAGGACTGGCTTACCATGTGGACATACCACTTGTCGGGGTGGTGCGGGGTCATGATGCGGACGTCGATGCCGCTTTCCGCCGCCATTTTGAGGCAGGTCACCATCTCGTTGTCCAGAATGAGATAGGGGGTGGTGATATAGACATAGCGGTTGGCGCGGTTGATGATCTGCATATAGACGCTTTCCGCCACATTGAAGCTGTCGAGGGGGGAGTCGGCATAGGGCTGCACAAAGCCCTCCGCCTCCACCGGCTCGGTGCGGAGATATTCCTCATGCGGGCGATTCAGAGAGTCGGGGCACACCATGGTAAAGACCTGCAGGAACATTCTGGTGAGATTCTGCACCGCCTCGCCGCGCAGCATAACGGCGGTGTCCTTCCAATGCCCGAAGCGATCCACGGCGTTGATGTATTCATCCGCGAGATTGAGACCGCCGCAGAAGCCCACCTTGCCGTCGATGACGCAGGTTTTGCGGTGGTCGCGGTAGTTGAGGCTGGGATCAATGGAGGGGCGGAAGCGGTTAAAGACCGCCGCCTTGATGCCGTAGGATTCCAGCTCCTTCACATAGCTGAGCGGGAGACGCTGGATGCAGCCGAAGTCGTCATACATGACGCAGACCTCCACGCCTGCCGCTGCGCGCTCCTTGAGGATCTCCAGAATGGTTTTCCACATGACGCCCTTTTCAATGATGAAATACTCCATGAAGATGAACTTTTCCGCCTTGGGCAGCTCCTCCCGGAGGTGCAGGAAGAAGTCTTCTCCGAGGGGGCAGTAGGTGATGGCGGTGTTCTGAAAGGGCGGAAAGTCGGAGATCCGGCTGATGTAGTCTGCCTCGGTCGTATATTCGGGACAGGCCGCGCGGAACTCCGCCGTGGCACCGCTGGGGGCGCGGTAGAGCGCGGGTTCTGACTCCCGGTGCTTCTGCTGCTTTTGGCGGGTGCCGAGAGGCAGGGTTTTGTTGCCGAAGAACAGATAGAACAGCCCGCCCAGGATGGGCAGCGCCATGATGAGGATGATCCATGCTATTTTATAGGAGGGATTGTCATCCTTGGTGATGAGCCAGAGTACAGCCGCGATGCTGACGATATAGCAGACAAGATAAACGGTGCGGGAATAGGTGCTGAAATCCACCAGAAAGTAGACGAGCACTGCCGCCTGAAGCACGATCAGCAGCGAGAAAAAGACGATTCGGCTGAAAAGAAACTTAAATACTTTTCGCATAATACCCCTCCCAAGGTTCCTTTTTAATCCATGATACCGAAAGAGGGGGTTATTGTCAATCACTGTTCAGAAAGAGAAAAATATGATAAAATGGGTAGAGAAAAGGAAAGGAGGCGGGAACACTTGAAAAAATTTTTGGCACTGCATGAAAAGACTCTCTGGCTCATCGGGGGCGGTGTGCTCCTTTTTATGAATCTTCTGGGTTTTTTCCTGATGGGACTCGATAAATATAAGGCGAAGCACGAGCGCTGGCGCGTCCGGGAGCGGACTTTTTTCATTGTTTCGGCGCTGGGCGGCTCGCTTGGCGTCTGGCTCGGCATGCAGGTCTTTCATCACAAGACCCTCCACCGGAAATTTGTCTGGGGAGTGCCCGCCATTTTCATTGCGGAGACGGCGCTGCTCCTCTGGCTGCTTTTCCTTCGGTAATCAGGGCGGGGCGGGTCCCCGCTTTTTCTTTTGCAGGGAAATAAAGGCTTTCGCACCGGGAAGGGATCGGGGAAGTCCCGAAAACCGCAGGGGAGGAAGGGACCGGCGGGAGAAATCATGGGGAATACGATCCGCGACCCCATAAAAAAACACACGAAAAAGCCACCGCACAGGGCAGTGGCTTTTTCGTGTGTTTGTGATAATTGAGGGGTTAGAGGATTTTAGAGGTTAATGTGTGAGTTGAGGTTTTTTAATTGAGGTTGAGGAGGGTGTAGCGGGAAGTCTGCTTCTTCCTGACTACGACTTTATTATACTTCCGCCGCGGGAAAGAGTTGTAAACCATTTATGAATGAAGTCGGAACCTTTTGTAAAAAACAAATGTTTGCATCTCGCGGGGTTTTGTGTTATACTGTGGGCAGAAAGCGGAAGAACGCCTGTTCTCAGCCGCCGCTCAGATGATAGAAGGAGGAAATCCCATGCCCGAAATCAGCGAAAAAGCCCGTCAGGTCCTGGAATACATTGCCCAGCGGGAAAGCAGCATCCCCCCCTCGGTCCGGGAGATCGGCGCCGCCCTCGGCATCAAGTCCACTTCCACGGTGCATAAGTACCTCACCGAGCTGGCCTCGGCCGGCTGCATCGAAAAAGGCGTGGGTAAAAACCGTGCCATCTCACTTCCGCGGGAAAACAGCCTCCGGGTGCCGCTCCTCGGCACCGTCACCGCCGGTCAGCCCATCCTCGCGGTGGAGGAGGTGGAGGGCTATGTGCCCTATGCCGGCAGCCGCTATCCCGCGTCGGAGCTTTTTGCCCTGCACGTCCGCGGCGAATCCATGATTGAGGCGGGCATCTTCGACGGCGATATCATCATCATCCATAAGACCCCCACCGCCCGCAACGGCGAGATTGTGGTGGCGCTCGTGGAGGATGAGGCGACGGTCAAGCGTTTCTTTAAGGAGAACGGTCACTACCGCCTCCAGCCGGAAAACGCCTCGATGGAGCCGATCATTCTGGATTCGGTCAGCATTCTGGGGCGGGTCGTGGCGCTCCTCCGGGAATACTGAAACAGCATAAAGGCCCCTCCTCCTGCCCATACTGGTGGTAACCGGTAAGGCAGGAGGAATTTTTTATGAATGAAAAGCTGAAGGGCACCAAGACAGAGCAAAATCTGATGACCGCCTTCGCGGGAGAATCCCAGGCGCGCAACAAATACAGCTACTACGCGGGGCAGGCGGTGAAGGACGGCTACCGCCAGATCGCGGAGCTTTTTGAGGTGACGGCCGCCAACGAGGTGCAGCACGCCAAGATCTGGTTTAAGCTCCTCGGGGATGGTATCGGGGAGACCGCGGACAACCTGAAAAACGCCGCAGACGGTGAGCACTTTGAATGGACGAAGATGTATGCCGAGTTCGCCGAAACGGCGCGTCAGGAGGGATTTCCCCGCATTGCAGCGCTTTTTCAGGGAGTGGCGGAGATCGAAAAGGAGCATGAGGAGCATTTCCGCACGGCGGAGCTTGCCGTGCGAAACGGCACGGTTTTTGAGAAAGGCCCTGCTACCGTCTGGGTCTGCCGCAACTGCGGGCATCTTTCCATCGGGAATCGCCCGCCGGAGATCTGTCCCGTCTGCTCCCATGACAGAAGCTTCTTTGAGGAGCGGGTGCCCAAAAACTATTAAAGCCCCAATATCCGCTCCGCAAAAGAAAAGCGCCGGCGTCCAAAGGACGTCGGCGCTTATTGCGTTTAGCGAAACCCTTATTATTTCACCTGGAACATCAGCAGCAGGAAACCGGCCGCAACAGCGGAACCGATAACGCCGGCAACGTTCGGGCCCATGGCGTGCATGAGCAGGAAGTTGGTCGGATTATATTTACGACCCTCAACCTGGGAAACACGGGCAGCCATCGGAACGGCAGAAACGCCTGCGGAACCGATGAGAGGATTGATCTTGCCGCCGGTAATGAGGTACAGCAGCTTGCCCAGCAGAACGCCACCAGCGGTGGAGAAGCAGAAGGCAGCGAGACCCATTACAATGATACCGATGGTCTGAACGGAAAGGAAGGTCTTTCCGTCTGCGGTAGCGCCGACGGTGGTACCCAGCATGATGGTAACGATGTTGCAGAGAGCGTTCTGCGCGGTGTCGGAAAGACGCTCAACGCAGCCGGCCTCACGGAACAGGTTACCCAGCATCAGCATACCGATCAGAGCAGCAGTATCAGGGATGAGCATGATAACAACGCAGGAAACAACGATCGGGAAGAGAATCTTCTCAGTCTTGGTAACCTTGCGGAGCTGAGCCATCTTGACTTTACGCTCTTTGTCGGTGGTGAGGAGCTTCATGATAGGAGGCTGAATCAGCGGAATCAGAGCCATGTAGGAATAAGCAGCGACCGCGATCGCAGAAAGCAATTCGGGAGCCAGCTTATTGGTAACGAAGATAGCAGTAGGACCATCCGCGCCGCCGATGATACCGATGGCTGCAGCCTGAGCGGCGGTGAAAAGATGTTCGCCGCCGATGGAGATCGAGTTAGCGAAGATAAAGGCGATGTAGATACCAAGCTGTGCGGCAGCACCCAGCAGCAGGCTGATGGGGTTTGCGAGCAGAGGACCAAAGTCAGTCATCGCACCTACGCCCATGAAGATGAGGCAGGGGAAGATGGAGGACTTAACACCGCGGTGCAGGATCTTGAGAACACCGGAATCATACCAGTGAACGCTGGAAAGCTGAACCTGCGCGTCGGCAAGCTTGGCAAGGAGCTCCGGGTTAGAGGGGTCCAAGGCAAGTGCCGCGCTTGCTTCCTTCACAGCCAAACTGGCGGCCTCCGTGGCATCCTTCATGATGCCGGTGTCGGGCAGGTTGGCGAGCATCATACCGAAGGCGATGGGCAGGAGCAGCAGAGGCTCAAAGCCCTTCACGATGGCACAATACAGAAGCACAAAGGAGATCAGGAGCATAACGCCCTGCTGCCAGGTCAGGCAGGCAAAGCCAGAGTTTGCAAAGGTCTGGCCAAGTACTTCAAAAAAATTCATTCTATGTTCCTCCTTCTACAATTAAGAAAGAGTAGCCAGAACATCATCGGTGTTGACAGAAGTACCCTTCGCGGCAACGGAGGCAACCGTGCCGTCGCAGGGAGCGACGATATCGTTTTCCATCTTCATGGCTTCGAGAACCAGGATGACGTCACCGGCCTTGACGGCGGTACCTACGGGAGCGACAACGTTAAGTACGGTGCCGGGCATGGGGGCAACTACGTTGGAGCCGCCGGCGGGTGCCGCAGCAACAGGAGCGGGAGCGGGCGCAGGCGCGGGGGCAGGAGCCGGCGCGGGAGCCGCCTTAGGAGCGGGAGCCGGAGCAGCAGCAGGAGCAGCAGCGGCAGTGTTTACGATCTTAGCAGTATCCTTCTCAACTTCAACTTCATAGTTCTTGCCGTTGAGAGTAACAACATATTTAGCCATTGGGGTTTTCCTCCTCTTTCAAGTAATTAGTCTACAGCTTTGATGGATTTGATGGTAACGGTGTCCAGAGTGAAGCCGTTATCGGTGGCACACTTGGAAACCACCTCGGCTGCGACCTCGGGCTTGATGCCGCCAAGATCCTTGGGGAGCTCGATGGCGCGAATCGCGCGGAAAGAGAGCTCGGAGGGCTTGACGCCCAGCTTGTCGGCGGTGATTGCCATCACCATGGCAGCGGTAGGATCATCCACGCCGCACAGAGAAAGTACGGGCTTCAGAACATTGTAACCGGCAACGAGAGTACGCACGGCAGCCGCAGGCGCAGCAGCTTTGGGCGCTGCTGCGGGAGCAGCCTTTTTAGCAGCGGGTGCCGCGTTCCCTTTTTTTCCGGAAACGGAACCGACGATCTTACCCATCACCATAACGATGAGGGCAATCAGAACCAGCTCCATGAACACGACAAAGATGCCGATACCGGACATGACGAGAGACTCGCCCATGGTCAGGTTGTAGGTGCCGCCGTTTGCTACACGCTCGGTCAACATTTCAACTAACATCAGTCTTAACCTCCTTTTTTATTTTATTTCGCGAATGGAAAAAGTGAAAGTGTCATTATCCTCTTTGCGGTCCCGCTTATCGAAGAAAGCTTCCGCCTGAGTCGGGAAAGCGATATAGGACAGAACATCCTCATCGCTGTGGGCGCGCTCGCCCAGTTCCTTTTTGGCTTTTTCAAAGCCGGGCTCCAGCAGGTCGGCATAGCGCTCGGTAATGGGTTTTTCATCACCCAGCACCAGCTTCTGCACCTTCGGATCAATCTTACCGGGGGCGCGGCCGTACTCACCTTTGACGTAAGCTTTGATTTCTTTAGAAACGTTCTTATAGCGTCCGCCGGTCAGCACATTGACAGTGGCCTGAACTCCGACCATCTGGCTCATGGGCGTCACGAGCGGAGGATAACCGAGATCTTTGCGTACCTTCGGGACCTCTTCCAGCACCGCGTCCAGTTTATCGAGGGAGTTCTGGGCGGTCAGCTGTGCAACGAGGTTGGAGAGCATTCCGCCGGGAACCTGATAAACCAGAGCGTCGGTGGCATTTGCCATGACAACGGGGTTGAGGCGGCCCTCCTTGAGGCACGAATTACGGATGGGCTTAAAGAAGTCGTTGACCTTTTTGACCTTTTTGTCATCCAGATCGACCTGGAAGCCCATTTCACGGAGGGTGTAAGCCATCGTCTCCGTGGGGGGCTGGCTGGTTCCGCCGGAGAAGCAGGAAACAGCGGTATCAATAACGTCGGCGCCCGCTTCCGCCGCCTTAAGCAGCGTCATGGGGCCGAGGCCGGTGGTGTTGTGGGTATGAATGACGATCGGGACCTTGACATTCGCCTTGAGGGCGGTGACGAGCTCGAACGCCTGCTGGGGGCTCATGATGCCCGCCATATCCTTGACGCAGATGGACTGGACGCCGAGCGCCTCAATGTCCTTGGCGAGCTTCACATAGCTTTCCAGGTTGTGGATGGGGCTGATGGTGTAGCAGATGCAGCCGGAGGCATGTGCGCCGCACTTCAGGGTTTCATCCACCGCAACCTCGATGTTGCGGATATCGTTGAGCGCATCGAAAATCCGGATGATATCGATGCCGTTTTCCACGGATTTCTGCACGAACTTGCGAACGACGTCATCGGGATAGTGCTTGTAGCCCAGAATGTTCTGACCGCGCAGCAGCATCTGCAGCGGGGTCTTGGGGCAGGCTTTTTTGATTTTGCGGAGTCTCTCCCAGGGATCCTCATCGAGGTAACGCAGGCAGCTGTCGAAGGTGGCGCCGCCCCAGCATTCCAGGGAGTAGTAACCACAGTCGTCCAGATCCTTAAGGATCGGCTCAAACTCGGAAAAACCGAGGCGAGTGGCAATAAGGGACTGGTTCGCGTCCCGGAGCACAGTTTCGGTAAACTTGATGTTCTTCATGGAAAACCTCCTGTTTTTAGTTGGTGTGACAGGATATTGCGCTCAAACCTTGTTTCATTATAGTACAAAGTAGACTTAAAGTGCAATACCTATTCGACACAATTTGTTTATTTTTTAATACTTTTATCGGATGCTTTTATAGCGAAAAAACACTAAATCGCTTCTATTATATATATATAGACAAAAAAGCGAAAACTCACAACAAAAGGCGCGGAGAAAACAAACTGCTGTTTGTGGAAAGATCACATATCACGGGTAGCGACGAAGGAAACGTCGGTTCCACAGATATTTTCCAAAATTTTGTCTCCGCAGTGGACAGGAGCGGCCATTGTGACCGTATCGAGGAGACACATCGCCTCCATGATGCGC
>JAHHSN010000029.1 GCA_020025195.1 Angelakisella sp. | reverse complement strand
TCCCCGAGAACATGCAGTTCTCATGATTTTTTGAATTTTACTGTTTTACGGCCACTGCGCTTTTGGGGTCTGTCGCTTTTATTCTGCCGCGTTTATCGAAGGAGGAGCGCCATCACGATGCCGAGCGCCGCTCCGCACACCACCTGAAGGGGGGTATGGCCCAAAAGTTCCTTGAGCTTTTCCTCCGGGGAGACCGGCTCCCCCAAAAGGAGGAACAGCTCATTGATGGAGCGGGCGTGCTTTCCCGCCTCCAGCCGAACGCCCATGGCGTCGTGCATGACCACCACGGCAAAGACGGCCGCCATGGCAAATTGGAAGGAGGCGGCTCCGTACTGGAGCAGCGAGGCGGTGGCCAGCGCCGTCACCGTGGCGGAGTGCCCGCTCGGCATCCCTCCATCCCCGAAAAGTCGGGACCAGTCCCAATCCTTTTGTGTGAAGGCATTGATGATCACCTTAAGACACTGTGCCGCCGCCCAAGCGAGAAGGGCGGACGTCAGCATCCGGTTCGACCAAAGCTGCTGCCAAAAATTCATACTCCGCCCCTCCTTATATGACGATGCCGCCGTTGGGGCCCAGCACCTGACCGGTCACATAGCTGGCCCGCTCCCCCGCCAGAAAGGCGATGGCTTCCGCGGCTTCCCGCGCCGTTCCCAGCCGCCCGAGAGGAATTTCTTCCTCCAGGAGCTTTCGGTCCTCCTCGGTAAGGTGGGCGTTCATTTCGGTCTCCACCGCACCGGGCGCCACGCAGTTCACCCGGATAAAGGAAGGCCCCAGCTCCTTGGCCAGTGCCTTGGTAAAGCCGATAACCGCCGCCTTGGAGGCGGAATAGGCGACCTCACAGGAGGCGCCGGTCACCCCCCAGATGGAGGAGACATTGACGATGGAGCCGCTGTGCTGCCGCACCATGAGGGGGACCGCCGCGCGGCAGGTGTTATAGATACCGTCCATATTGACCGAAAACATCCGTCTCCAGTCCTCGGGGGTGGTATCGGTAAAGAGCTTGATCTCCGAGATGCCGGCGTTATTTATAAGGATATCAAGGCCTCCGTAGGTCTTGACGGCGCACTCGATGAGTCCCGCCGCTGCCTCGGGGTCGGCAATATCTCCGCTATATGCCACCGCCTCGGCGCCCGACGCCGCAAGCTCCTGGCAAAGCGCTTCGGCAAGCTCCTTGTTTTTATGACAGCCCAGCACCAGCCGGCAGCCATCCCTTGCCAAAAGTCGCGCCGTTTCCGCCCCAATGCCGCGGGACGCTCCGGTGATCACTGCGATCTTTCCCATGGTTTCTGTCCTTTCTGTCGTAACGGAGGAGTTTTCTCCTGTCACTTCTCTTTTGTCTTTGGTTTTCGGCCGGTGAGCGGGAGGTCATAGATTTCCTCCAGACTGCCCACCTCCGCGGGATCCTCCGGCGGGATCGCCGCAAGCCCGGTGCATTCGGTGCTGCTCACCAGACTGGTGTCTTCAAAGAGCGTCTCATCGGTTTCGGGGTTTTTGGGGATCGGATTCATGCCGTATCACCCTCCTTTCCCTCAAAGGATGGGCCGCGGGACGTTCCCCTATACACAAAACAGACCGCCGGGCAAATCACCCGACGGTCCAAAGAGCGATTGCTCAGTCTTTTTTCTCATGGAAAAACAGCGGAATCTTCTCCAGGAAGATAATATCCTTGCGGTCGGCGGCGTCGCCCTCGGCCAGCACCGCGGCACGCGCGACGATCTCTCCGCCCGCCTGTTCCACCAGCTTTTCGATGGCAGCAAGGCTGCTGCCGGTGGAGATCACGTCATCCACTACGGCGACCTTTTTGCCCTTAATGAACTCCGCGTCATGCTCATCCACCACCAGGATCTGCTCACGGCCCATATTGGTGATGGAGTTGACGGTGGTCACGTTGGGGTTCTTCATGTAGCCCTTCACCGATTTCCGCGCGATGACATAACGGGGCATCTTCATCTGACGCGCCATCTCATAGATGAGGGGAATGCTCTTGGCTTCCGCCGTCACCAGCACCTCGACGTCCTTGGGGAGACGCTCCGCCAAAGCGCGGGCGCAGGGCTCCACCACCTCGGTATCGCCGAACATGACAAAACCCGCAATGGAAAGGGTGTCGCTGATGGGAACGATGGGCAGGCTGCGCTTGACTCCTGCCACAGTAATATCATAGAACTCCTGCATGGGGAATCCTCCTTTTTGTCTTTTTGGGGAAACGGGCGCACCGTTTTTTCCCCATACGCAAAGTATTATAGCACTTTTTATGCGAAATGAATAGTTATTTTTTACTTTTTACCGAACTCACTGGGAATTTGCCCCGGGAAGCGTTCCGTTTCGACCGAAATTATGCTATACTGAGGGCGGCAAATGGAATGACCGTGTCACAAACGTTCTGCTTTATTCCACCGCGGGTACGGTAACATCTGGGGGTGTCACAACGTCATGAAGCATATTTTTGTTCTGAATCCTGCCGCCGGGAAAAACGGCGCCGCGGAGGCGCTGGTTCCCGAGATCGAGGCGATCTTCCGGGAACGCGGGGAGGAGCCGGAGCTTTACCGCACCGTCTCGGTGGGAGACGCCACTCACTTTGTAAGGGAGCGCTGCGCCGCCTCTCCGGAGGAGGAGCTTCGCTTTTACTCCTGCGGCGGGGACGGCACCATGAACGAAATTCTGCAGGGGCTTTACGGCTTCCCGAACGCCGCTCTGGGGGTCGTCCCCTGCGGCTCCGGCAACGATTTTATCCGCAGCTTTCCCGAGCTTGACTTTAAGGACCTTCGGGCGCAGGTGGAGGCGGAGGACCACCGCATCGACCTGCTCCGCTTTAACGGTACCTACTCCGCCAATCTTTGCAGTGCCGGCATGGATTCCGACGTCTGTCGGCTGATGACCCGCTTTAAGCGGCTCCCTCTGGTGACCGGAAGCGGCGCCTATATTTTGGCGCTCATCTGCGTTTTCTTCGGTCATCTCGGCAAAAAGGCGCACATTGAGCTGGACGACGGCCGGGTGCTGGAGGAAAACGTTCTCCTGCTGGTGATGAGCAACGGCGGCTACTACGGCGGCGGATGGCTCAGCGCCCCGAAATTTAATGTGGAGGACGGACTGCTGGATCTCTGTCTGATTCGCAAAATCTCCCGGCTTAAGATGGCGAGGATCATCGGGCGCTACAAAAAGGGACTCCATGTGGAAGACCCCATTTTTCGGGATATTGTCTTCTATACCCACACCAAAAAACTGCGCGTTGTCTTTGACCGTCCCACCACACTCAATGCCGACGGCCAGATAACCGAAAGCACCACGGTAGAGGTGGAGGTACTGCCCCGCGCCCTGCGGCTCATCTGCCCCAAAGCAAAGCGTTAAACACAAAAGAAAAAGCGTCTGACCCCTTTTTAAGGGAGCGCAGACGCTTTCTTTTTTTCGTTTTCTTATAATTCGGGGCCGTTATGCTCGGGGAGCTTCCCGCCGCGGGGCCCGCGGGTCGCCGTAAGATAGGCGGTGCCGGTCCGGTAAATCGCCGCGATCATCATGATGGAGACGACCAGCAGCGCCACAATGAGGATGATATTGAGGACGGGGACCCAGCCGAACACCACGCCCGCGACCTGCAGGGCGGCAAAAAGCTTCCAGGTGATGAGCGTCTTGCCGGTGTCCAGAGACAGGCCGCGCGCCTCTTCAATATCCACAAAGCCCTTGACCATCTGGTAGATGAGGTAGAGCGCCAGCACCGTGAAGATGACCTCCATGCCGATGCTGAGCCACTGGGAGAGAACGCCGAGCAGCTGCAGAACCCAGATGGCCACCGAGAGGACCAGCGTGACCACGGTAAGGGGCTTCTGTCTTTCGTAACGGGGCGTCTCCCCCGAAAGCTCTATAAAGCCGAGAAGAATGAACAGGACGCCGACAAAGTCCGGCAAAAGGCTGATGGCGTGACCGTTTGACTGGACGCTGATATCCAGAAACAGAAAGAGAGAGCCGACAAAGAATTTACGCATAGTTTCTGTCCTCCTTATTTAAGAAAATTATAGCAGTCTCCCGCTTAATTTACAATCCTCAAAATTTAGGTCCTCTCCGCCCGTTTGGGAACGGGCAGCTGGGTGAGGATGACGGCGGCAAACATGAGGCAGCAGCCCAGAAGCTCCCGCCCGGAGAGGCGGTCGCCGAGGATGACCGCCCCCGCCAGCACCGAAAAGACCGACTCCAGACTAAGCAGCAGCGACACCACGGTGGGGTTCGCGTCCTTCTGCGCGAGGATCTGCAGGGTGAAGGCCACCCCGCTGGAAAAGATACCGACATAGAGGATGGGGCCGATGCACTGCATAACGCCCGCCCAGTTGGCAGGCTCCTTGAGAAAGGCGCCGACGCCGGTGAGGATGCTCGCGGTGAGGAACTGCATACAGGAGAGCTTGATACCGTCCACCTTGGCGGTAAAGTGGTCGATGAGGAGAATATGGACCGAAAAGATAAGGGCGCCGACCAGGATATAGAGGTCACTCGTTTCCATGGAAAGCGTCTCGGTGACGCAGAGAAAATAGAGTCCCGCGAGCGCCAGCGCCACCCCGGCCCAGACGGTGCCGGGGGCTTTTTTATGGAGAAAGAGCCCCAGAATGGGGACAATGACGATGTAGAGCGCTGTAATGAAGCCCGCCTTGCCTGCTGAGGTTTCGGAAAGTCCCGCCTGCTGCATAACGGACGCGGCCGAAAGGGCGATGCCGCAGCAAAGCCCCCCAAGGAGCAGCTGCTTCTTATCGGTGGGAGGCGGCGGCGGGGACATACGCTTCTCTCTTTGGGCCTTGAACACCCAAAGCAACGCCAGAGCGAAAAACGCGATGATGCTTCGGAGCGCGTTAAAGGTCATGGGCGCCACATAGTCGGCACTGACGCTTTGCGCAACGAACGCCGTCCCCCAGATAAAGGCGGCGAGGACGGGAAAGAGATTTTGACGAATTTTGCTGTTCATGAGAGCGTTCCTTCTGCGATGGAAATTTCCCCCGGCCGGGGGGATGATGGGCGGCGCCCTGTTCTCCTTAAAAAGAGAGAAAGGGGCCGCGCGGCTTTATCCAAAACCGGCGGCTCCTGCCACAGTTAGTAATGATACCACAGAGAGAGGAAGGGGGCAAGCCCCCCCTTCCTCACAGCAGGGTATAGAAAAGATAGCTTCCGACGCTGAGGGCAATGAGGATTGCCAGCACCAGCGCAATAACTCGACGAGCCTTCTGCATGATGTCCTCCTTCTGTTATGCCGTGATGATGGTGACCGCGCCGTCTTCGGCTTCCGCGCTCATGAGAGCGGGCGGGTTTTCAAGGCAGCCCGCCAGAAGCGTACAGATGGGGTCCTCCACCCGGCGGCGGATGACATTGCGGATGTCTCGGGCGCCGCTCTTGTGGCCGTAGGCCTCCTCCGCGATGAGGGTAAGGACCTCCTCGGAATAACCGAACCGGATGCCTCTTTCATGAAGTCCGGCCTTGAGCTCCTGCATCATGAGGTCGGCAATCTTCTTAAAGCTCTCGAGTTCCAGAGGGCGGAACACCACGATTTCATCGACACGGGCTATAAATTCCGGCCGCAGAAATTCCCGGAGGGACTTCATGGCGGCGTCCTTCGCGGCATCATACTGCGTGCGGTTAAAGCCGAGGGCGGATTCCCTCTTCTCGCTGCCCGCGTTGGAGGTCATCACAATGATGGTATTCTCAAACGAGACCTGCCGCCCCTGCGCGTCGGTGATGCGGCCCTCGTCCAGGATCTGAAGGAGGATGTTCATGACGTCGGGGTGAGCCTTTTCGATCTCATCAAACAAAACGATGGAATAGGGACGGCGGCGCACCTTTTCGGTCAGCTGTCCTGCCTCGTCATAGCCCACATAGCCGGGAGGCGACCCGATGATGCGGGAGACGGAGAATTTTTCCATGAATTCGCTCATGTCAAGACGGATGAGCGGCTCCACGTTATCAAAAAGCTCGGTGGAAAGGACTTTGACCAGCTCCGTCTTGCCGACGCCGGTCGGCCCCACAAAAATGAAGGAGGCGGGGCGCTTCTTGGGGGTCAGGCGGACGCGGCTCCTCCGGACGGCAGCTGCCACCAGCTCGACCGCTTCGTCCTGCCCGATGATCTTCTTTTTGAGGGCGTCTTCCAGATGCGCGACCTTCTTAATCTCGCTCTCTTTGATTTTGCTCGCGGGGATGCCGCTCCAAAGCTCAATCACCTTGGCAAGGTGATCCTCGGTGACGGGGGACTGCAGCGCCGCCGGACGAAGTGCCTCCATCCTCTCATCGATGCGGGCAATCTCGCTCTTCAGCTCCGCCATGCGGCGGTAGTCCACCTCCTCGCCCTCCGGCGGGTTGATGACGTCGCTGAGGGCGCGCTGCTTTTCTTCCTTCTCCTCGCCGCAGCGATCGTATTCGGCCTGCTCCTTGTTTTCGAGGGAAGCGGTGGAGCACGCCTCGTCCAGAAGGTCGATGGCCTTGTCCGGGAGGAAGCGGTCCAGAATATACCGCTCCGAAAGGTTGACGGCACGCTCCACGATGAAATCGCTCACCGTGACGCGGTGGTATGCCTCATAATATTTCTTGACCCCGCGGAGCACCGCGATGGTGTCCTCGATGGTCGGCTCGCTCACCTTGACCGCCTGGAAACGGCGCTCCAGCGCAGCGTCCTTCTCAATGTTCTTGCGGTATTCATTGAAGGTGGTGGCGCCGATCACCTGAATCTCCCCGCGGGAAAGGGCGGGCTTTAAGATGTTGGCGGCATTCATGCTGCCCTCGGAATCGCCCACGCCGACCAGGGTATGCACCTCGTCAATAAAGAGGATGACGTTCCCGTGCTTCTTGACGTCCTCCACAAGGCCCTTGACCCGGCTCTCGAACTGGCCCCGGAACTGTGTGCCTGCCACAAGACCAGTGAGGTCCAGCATATAGACCTCCTTATTGCGGAGCTTTGCGGGCACCTCCCCCGCCACGATGCGCTGGGCGATTCCCTCCGCGATGGCAGTCTTGCCGACGCCGGGCTCGCCGATGAGACAGGGGTTATTCTTGGTGCGGCGGTTAAGGATCTGCACCACACGGTAGATCTCCTTTTCCCGCCCGATGATGTTGTCCATCACGCCGTCGCGCGCCTTCCGGGTGAGGTTCTCGCAGAAATTATCGAGGAATTTATACTTTCCCGCCGCGGGTTCTTTCTCCTTCTTTTTGGGGGGCGTCTCCGCATCCCCGTCATGGTTTTCGGCGGGGTTCTGAAGTCCTCCCATGATGTTCTGCATAAAAGGAAAGGGCATTGCGCCGCCCTTTTCAAAGAGGCCGCCCCCGTCATCCACATCGGAAAGCTCGTTGAACGCTTCCATCATCTGATTGCTGACGGTATCCAGATCCTCCTCGGTGAGTCCCATTTTGTTCATAAGATCATCGACGGGCTTGAGCCCCAGCTCCTTCGCGCATTTGAGACAGAGTCCCTCGCTCACGGGCTTGCCGTTTTCATAGCGGGTCATATAAATGACTGCCAGTCTCTTTTTGCACCGGGAACAAAGCATATTGCTGTCCATTCGTTTTCCTTCCTTCTTTGGGAGTTATCCTGATCTTGTTATGCCCCATAGACGGGGTAAACAACAAAACGATCAGAATGGTAATTTATTCTGAATGAACCAGGAGAGGATCTTGGTCTCCTCCACCACGCCGGTATTGAGCCAGCTCCACTGGTTCTTTGATAACGAAACAAGCAGCGTCACCGCCATGCCGATGACATAGAGGAGGAAATACGCTTCCCCCACACCGAGCACCCCGCCGAAGAGACGGTTAAGACCGCCCAGCAAAGGCACGCGGTTCACTCCCCGGGTGGCTGCGAGCAGAAGCCGCACCACCAGCATGGCAAGGAGAAAGATAATGAGAAATCCGACCACGGTGATGAGGGCCACCGAAACGGTCCGCACCGCGCTTTCCGTCGCGGAGTGGAGGGATTCTTCCATCCCGAGGCGGTCGATCAGCTCGGCAAAAGCGGAAAGGCGTTCCGCCATGCCCGCCGAAACACTTTGCTCCAGCTTTTCGGCAAGGAAGGAATCATAGACCCAGCCCGCCGCCGCCGGGCTTAAAAGCGCCGCCGTGATAACGGCTGCCGCCGTACCGAGGAGACTCACCAGCGAGGCGAGAAGTCCCCTTTTGCAGCAAACAGCGACCACAGCGATCGCGACTGCCACCAGCACGATATCCCAGATAAGAGAGGGCGTCATGCTTTTTGCCTCCTTTCAGAATGTCACAGCTTTTCGCGGATGAGCCCCTCGTTGGTGACACCGTAATAGGTGTTCTTATAGGGAGCAATCTGCTGCAAAGCGCCGCGGCCCCGGTCCTTAACCTCGGTGAGGGCAGGGTCTCCCAGAAGGAGCTTCCCCTCCGCAAGGATGTAGAGCCGTTCATCGGTATAATGGAGGGAAAGCACCCGGCGATTCACAAAGGTCTTTCCCGCCTCGTTAAAATCAGAATCATAGGCGGTGATGGCAACGCCGCTTTTGGAACGGTAGTCCCCCAAGGCGATGTATACGCCGCCGCCGGGGCAGTTTTCCACGGCCACAGGCGGCTCCGCAAGCGGAATTTCCTGCAGGAGGGCACCCTTTTCGTCATAGAGGAGGAGCGCCCGGTCGGTGATGACCTGCAGGCGTCCCTTTCTCGTAAAGGTCATCGAAAGGATGACGCTATCCGGGAGGGTATGGCTCACCCGGTCCCGTTCCCCGGTCATGTCATGGAAGATGATGACCGAAGAAAGCGCGCCGCCTTTTGAAAGCACGCCGCCGGTCGCGAGGGAGGTCCCGTTCTCGGAAACGGAAAGCGCCGTGGTGTAGCTTTCCGCGCTTTCCCAGATATACATGACCTCAAAGCGGGGGGAGTAGACCTTGACCTCCGAAAGAGCGGAGGCGTGGCGCCGTGCCACGGCAACCTCTCCCTTATCCCCCAAGGCCGCCGCCAGAATGACGCCGGCGGCGTTCTCATTGTGGAGAACCTTCGTCTTGCTGGTGATCTGCCAGCCGGAGCCGCCGAGATCATAGGTGAGGATCTTTCCGCCGCGGGCAATGCTGTAAGGGCGGGTGTAGCTGTTGGGGAAACAGCCCAGCACCTCTCCCCGGGAATGATAAACGGTGACGCTGCCGCTTTCCGTCACGGCAACATCGCCCTTCATGTCGGCAAGGCTGGTAAATTCGCCCTCCGCCATAGGAATAGGAAAGCCCTCCCCCCGGGCGGAGGTGTGAAAGAGGTTTCCGAAGTGGCTCCCCCAGTTGAGGCGGTAGCCCGCAAAAATGATAAGGCCCAATAACGCGAGAACAGCCAGCACAATGAGCAGCTTTTTGGTGCGGCGCAGCATTACCTTGCGGCGGCGCCGACGGCGGGCTTCTTTGAAATCAGCAGGTTCCGTCATGGGGAATCCCTCCTTCCTCATAGAATACGTGATCGAGATACAGGCCGCAAGAAGGGGCAGTGAGTCCGGCGCGGCTCCGGTCGCGGGAGGCGATGATCTCCCCGATGTCCTCGGGAGCGATCTTCCCGCGGCTCACCTCCAGCAGCGTTCCCGCCATGATGCGCACCATGTGGTAGAGAAAGCCGTCTCCCGTCACCGAGAGGATGACCCGCTCGCCCTCCCGCCGCACCGAGCAGTCATAGAGGGTGCGGAAGCGCTCCTCCTCCGGGATCTTTCCGCCGGCGGCGCAGAACGCCGAAAAATTGTGCCGCCCCAGAAAAAGGCGCGCGGCCCGATCCATCCGCGTTTCCTCCAGATGCTGTGGGCTATGCCACATCCGGTCCCGGTAAAAGGGATTCCGCGCGGGGGAATCATAATAGAGGTAAAGGTAGCGCTTGGCGCGGGCGCCGTAGCGGGGGTGAAAGTCCGGGGGCGCCTCCCGGCAGTCCACAACGGAAATATCCGGCGGGAGCTTTACATTGAGTGCCTTCAGGAGAGAGGAGGGAGCGAGGGACTTATCCGTCCTCAATACCGCTACAAAGCCGCTGGCGTGCACGCCGCTGTCGGTGCGGGAGCAGCCCGTCAGATCATACCGTCTGCCGAGCACCGCTTCCGCCGCGTCCTGCACCGTCTCGCTGACGGTGCGGGCGTTCTGCTGGACCTGCCACCCGTGGTAGCCGGTGCCGCAAAATGCGAGGGTGAGCCGATAGTTCATGGCGGTGTTCCTTTCTCTCAGAGCATAGCAAAAAATTATTACGAAATCGTGGAGATGGTGTTAAAAAGCTGGTTGAGCACGAGGACGCCCGCAAAGGTCCCGACGGTGATAAGGGAAGCCCAGAGATCTCTCATGTGGAGCTTCAGCTGCTTCATGCGGGTGCGCCCCTCGCCGCCGTGGTAGCAGCGGCACTCCATCGCGAGCGCCAGCTCATCCGCCCGGCGGAATGCCGAGACAAAGAGTGGGATGAGGATGGGGAGAAGCGCCTTGGCCCGCTGCATGACGCCGCCGCTTTCAAGGTCGGCGCCGCGCGCCTTCTGGGCGGACATGATCTTATCCGTCTCCTCGATGAGGGTGGGGATAAAGCGGAGCGCGATGGTCATCATCATGGCCAGCTCATGCACCGGCAGATGGATGGCCTTTAAGGGGGAAAGCAGCCGCTCAATGCCGTCGGTGAGGGCGATGGGCGAGGTGGTATAGGTGAGGAGCGAGGTCCCCGCGATGAGGCAGAGGATGCGGATGGACATAAAGAGGGCGGTGGTAATGCCCTCCTCGGTGATGCGGATAAACTTCCAGCTCCAGAGGACGTTGCCGTCAATAAAGAACATATTGAGGACAGCGGTAAAAATGACGATGGGCACGACAGGACGCATGGATTTTCCAATCATGCGAAGCGGGATGCCGCTGATGAGGTAGGCGGCCAGCCCAAAGAGGATGCCCGCCAGAAGCGAAAGGAAGTTTCCCGCCACAAAGAGAAGCACGATATAGAGAATGGAGACCAAGATCTTGATGCGGGGATCCATCTTATGGATGGCAGAACGCCCGGGGAAGTACTGGCCGATGGTGATATCCTTCATCATTTGGCGTTCCCTCCCTTCAGACGGGAGAGCAGCGCCGCCGCGGCGCCCTCCACCGTAAAGACATTGCCGGGGAGGTCGTAGCCCTTTTCCCGAAGCTCATAAAAAACACGGCTGACCTGCGGCACGGTGAGGCCCATTTCCCGAAGCTCCCGGGTGCGGGAAAAAACCTCCTCCACCGGAGCAAACATCTTGAGCTCGCCGTCCTTCATGACGATGGCCTTTTGGGCGTACCGGGCGATGTCCTCCATGCTGTGGGAAACAAGCAGCACGGTGTTGCCGCGCTCCTCGTGGTACTCCTTGATCTGACCGAGGATCATATCTCTCCCGTGGGGGTCCAGTCCCGCGGTCGGCTCATCCAGCACCAAAACCTGCGGGTCCATGGCGATGATGCCCGCGATGGCGACCCGGCGCTTCTGTCCGCCGGAAAGCTCAAAGGGACTCTTGGAGAGGGACTCCTCCCGAAGGCCGACAAAGCGCGCGGCCTCCCGCACACGGCGTTCGACCTCCTCCTCGGGAAGTCCCATATTGGTGGGGCCGAAGGCGATATCCGCGGCGACGGTCTCACCGAAGAGCTGGTACTCGGGATACTGGAATACAAGCCCCACTATAAAGCGGAACTCTCTTATCTTCTTGGGATCCTCCCAGATGTCCCGCTCTCCGATGTAAACCTTGCCGGAGGTGGGCTGAAGAAGGCCGTTCAGATGCTGAATGAAGGTGGATTTGCCGCTGCCGGTATGACCGATGACGCCGACAAAATCTCCTTTTTCGATGGTGATATTGATATCGCGGAGCGCTGCCTTTTCATAGGGAGTGCCCGCGGAATAGACGTGTGTCAGATTCTCGGTGCGAATCATGGACATGATGCTTTTCCTCCCTTTTATTTCTTAAGCAGCGCTTCCAGCTGCTCGATGCATTCTTCCTCGGTGATGATATCGCCCCGGACGGGGATGCCCTCTTTTTTAAGGAGATACATCAGCTCCGTTACCTGCGGGACGTCCAGTCCCACACGGCGGAGCTCCTCCACCCGCTCAAAGACCTTCGGGGGAGTGTCGTCCATCAGCACCTGACCGGCCTCCATCACCACCACGCGGTCGCAGAGCGCGGCCTCCTCCATATAGTGGGTGATGAGCACCACGGTGATGCCGAAGCGCTCTTTGAGGTCCAGAAGCACCTGCATCACCTCCTGCCGGCCCCTGGGGTCCAGCATGGCGGTCGGCTCATCCAGCACGATGCAGTGCGGGCGCATGGCGATGATGCCCGCGATGGCGACCCGCTGCTTCTGCCCGCCGGAAAGCTGATGGGGAGCATATTCCCGGTAGTCGTACATATCGACGGCCCGGAGGGCCCAGTCCACCCGCTCACGGATCTCCTTGGGCGGCACGCCGATGTTTTCAAGGGCAAAGGCGACGTCCTCCTCCACCACGGTGGCGACGATCTGGTTATCGGGGTTCTGGAACACCATGCCTGCCGTCTGGCGGATCTCAAAGAGGAGTTCCTCCTCTCTGGTGTCCCGGCCCTCCACCAAAACCGTACCCTCCCGGGGGATAAAAACGGCGTTCAGGTGCTTCGCGAAAGTGGACTTTCCACTGCCGTTATGCCCTAAGATCGCCACCATCTGTCCCCGGGGGACGCTGATGCTGACGTCATCCAGAACGAGGGGGAAGCCGACCTCCTCGTCATAGCTGAAACTTACATGTTTCGCTTCAATCATATTTTCCAAGTGTCTGTTCCTCACTTTTTGGGATGGCTTGTCCTTTTTCGGGAAAAGGGCAGGCCCTTTTTATTTACTCTGCCAGACGGCAGTGGAACCGCAGGGAAGGGGGTAACCGGAGCCGGTGACGGGAAGTCCGATCTCGGAGGAGAAGGTCTCGCCCCGCCCGGGGAAGCGCTTTCCGACCGTGGCGCCCAGAATATACTCCATGACGCTGGGAGAAAGCCCGGTAGTATAGGAATTGATAGCGAAGAAAAGCGGGTTTTCGGTGAGCACTCCGGAGGAGAGCCGCACCAGATCATAGACGCAGTCCTCCAGCTTCCAGACCTCGCCGCCGGGGCCGCGCCCGTAGGAGGGCGGGTCCATGATGACCCCGTCGTAGAAGCTCCCGCGGCGGATCTCCCGCTCCACGAACTTCTGGCAGTCATCCACGATCCAGCGGATGGGTTTATCCGAAAGGCCGGAGAGCGCCTGATTTTCCCGCGCCCACGCGACCATGCCCTTGGAGGCATCCACATGGCAGACCGCCGCGCCCTCCGCCGCGCAGGCCAGGGTCGCGCCGCCGGTATAGGCAAAGAGATTGAGGACGCGCACCGGGCGATTCGCCTCTCTTATTTTTTGGCGGAAGAAGTCCCAGTTGACCGCCTGCTCCGGGAACAGTCCCGTGTGCTTAAAGCCGGTAGGGCTGATCTTGAAGGTAAGATCATCATAATGGATGCTCCAGAACTGCGGGTGGCGGCGGAAAATTTCCCAGCTTCCCCCGCCGGAGGCGGAACGGTTATAGCGGGCGTCAGCGTGACGCCATTCCTCCCCCTTGGGGGTATGCCAGATGACCTGCGGGTCGGGGCGGATGAGGACGGTTTTGCCCCATCGCTCCAGCTTTTCCCCGCCGGAGGTATCCAGAATCTCAAAGTCCTTCCAGTTTTCCGCGATGCGCATAAGTTTCTGCTTGCCTTTCTTTCACTTTAATTCTTTCGTTTCGGTTATTGGAGGTAGCGGCGGATGCCCTCCGCGATGCGTTCGGCAAGGCGGGTAATCTGTTTCTCGTCCTCGCCCTCCGCCATCACGCGGATGAGCGGCTCGGTGCCGCTGGGACGGATGAGGACACGCCCTGTCTCCCCCAGCTCCTCCTCCGCGCCGCGGATGATCTCCGAAAGCTCGGGGCTTTCATAAAGCCCCTCCTTCATGTCGTGGGTCGCCTCCACATTGAGGAGCACCTGCGGGGTCATCGGCATGACCGACGCGAGCCTGCTGAGAGGGAGCCCGGTATCCCGCATAACCTGCATCAGCTGGATCGCGGAAAGCTCGCCGTCACCGGTGGTCATGAACTCCCGGAAAATGATGTGACCGGACTGCTCCCCGCCGATGTTGTAGCCGTTTTTGATCATATTTTCCAGAACGTAGCGGTCGCCCACCTTGGTGGTTTCCGCATGGATGCCGTTCTCCTTGGCAAAGCGGAAAAAGCCGAAGCCGGACATAATGGTGACAACTGCCGCCGAATCGGGGAGCCGTCCCGCTTTTTTCATCTCTTTCGCGAAAATGGCGATCATCTGGTCGCCGTTCACCACCTCGCCGTTTTCATCCACCGCGAGGCAGCGGTCGGCGTCACCGTCAAAGGCGACCGCCAGCCGGTAGCCGCCCTCTTTCACCTTTTGGGAGAGGTGTTCCACATGGGTGGAGCCGCAATCCCGGTTTACGTTTCTGCCGTCCGGCTCGGCACAGAGGATGGTCGCCTCCGCGCCGAGGGCCCGGAAGAGCCGCTCCGCCGTAACGGAAGCGCTGCCGTTCGCGCAGTCCACCAGCACCTTCATGCCGGAAAGGGAGCCCTTTACGGTGGAGGCAAGGTGCGCAATATAGCGCTCTGCCGCTCCCTCATCCCGGGTATAGGTCCCGATCTCGGCCGGCTCCACCGGGACGAGAGGAATGTCCCGGTCGAGGAGCATCCGCTCCACGGTGTCCTCCTCCTCGTCGGTGAGCTTAAAGCCTTTGGCGCCGAAAATTTTGATGCCGTTATATTCATAGGGATTATGGCTCGCAGAGATCATGACCCCCGCGGAGGCCTCCGTTTCCACGGTGAGATACGCCACCGCCGGGGTGGGGATGACGCCGAGCAGCACCACGTCGCAGCCGCCGGCCGTAAGGCCCGAGGCCAGCGCCGTTTCCAGCATATCGGAGGAAAGGCGGGTATCCTTGCCGATGGCGACCTTGTGGCGCTTTCCGGGGGCTTCGGCACGCAGAAGCTCCGCCAGCGCCAGTCCCAGCTCGCTTGCCGTGCGGATGGAGAGGTCGCGGTTCGCGATCCCACGGATGCCGTCGGTTCCAAAAAGTCTTCCCATAATCTTGTTCTCCTTATTGTCAGAATACCGGTTCCGAAACCGGCTCGCTGTACCTGAAATGTCCCGAGATGGGGGCGCGCCGATGCCAGCGCAGAAGTCCCCTGTTCTCCCGGTTGGGGCTGCCGTCATTGTGGAGGAGATAGGGGACGCCGTTCCCGTCCCGGCGGTCGGAAATGATTCCGATGTGCCGATCTCCAAAGGTCACAATGTCCCCGGGCTGCCATTCGGCGATCTCCCCGGGGTCGAGGGTGAGGGATTCGGCGTGCCGCTCCAGAAAGACGCGGAGGTTCGGGACCCGCCGAAAATCGATGTTGGGGTCAGGCGTCCCCTCCACCCGGGGATAAAGCTCCGTATGGGCGGCGATGTCCCGGTCCACCATGGACTTGAGGTCATAGCCCGCCGCCCGGAATGCCCGCCAGACCAGATCGGTGCAGACGCCCCGGTCCTCCGGGGGATAGCCCCCTCCAAAATAGGAGGGGTCATAGAGGGGACAGGCCTCGGCGTCCGCGCGGGCCCCCAGCAGAAGGTCGGTGTAGTCATCCACGCCGTCCCCGTCCGCGTCATGGGGGCTTCGGAGGGTCTCGATGCCGAAGTCCTCCCCGGTATAGACCCTTCCCGGGCCCAGGAGGGTCGGCTTCAGGACGCCCGGCGTGAGTGAAAGCTCACCCCAACCAGTTTTATGGAGAAAGCCCCCTAAAAAGACCACCGCGAGAAGAAGGAGCAGTCCTCCCCCAAGCGCTGTCCGTTTCATGGCTTTCCTCCCCTTTCCCAAACAGGCGGCTCTTAAAAGCTCATCTGTCCGTCGTCCCCGGCGTCCTGCGGGGGCTTGAGCTCCAGATGCTCATAGGCGAGCCTCGTGACACAGCGGCCGCGGGGCGTTCTTGCCAGAAAGCCCAGCTGCATGAGGTAGGGCTCGTAAACATCCTCGATGGTGACCGCTTCCTCCCCGACGGCGGCAGCAAGGGTATCCAGCCCCACCGGGCCGCCCGCGTAATTTTCGATGATGGTGGTGAGAATCTGGCGGTCCAGACGGTCCAGCCCCAGATAGTCCACCTCCAGCCGCTCCAAAGCGGCGGCGGCGATGTCCTCCGAGATATAGCCCTCGCCCCGCACCTCGGCAAAGTCCCGCACTCTTTTTAAGAAGCGGTTCGCGATGCGGGGGGTGCCGCGGCTGCGGCGGGCAAGCTCCATGGCGCCGTCCGCCTCAATGGGAACGCCGAGGATGCCGGCGCTCCGGGTGATGATTTGCGAAAGCTGTTCCGGGGTGTACATTTCAAGGCGGAAAACCACCCCGAAGCGATCCCGGAGAGGCGCGGAAAGCTGTCCAGCCCGGGTAGTCGCACCCACCAGAGTAAACCGGGGCAGGTCGATGCGGATGGACCGCGCCGAGGGGCCCTTCCCGATGATGATATCCAGTGCGTAATCCTCCATCGCGGGGTAGAGGACCTCCTCCACGCTGCGGTTGAGGCGATGGATCTCATCGATAAAAAGGATGTCGTTTTCGCTGAGGCTGGTGAGGAGCGCGGCCAGATCGCCCGGCTTCTCAATGGCGGGGCCGGAGGTAATACGGATATTGACCCCCATCTCGGCGGCAATGATGGCGGAGAGGGTGGTCTTTCCCAGTCCCGGAGGGCCGTAAAGCAGCACATGATCGAGCGGCTCCCCGCGCCGCTTCGCCGCCTCAATAAACACCGAGAGGTTCTCCTTCACCTTGTCCTGTCCGATGTATTCCTCCAGCGTACGGGGGCGAAGGGAAAGCTCCGCGTCCCCATCCCCTGCGCCGGCTTCCGGCGCGACAATGCGGTTTTCAAAGTCCATTTCCAGCTCGGGCTGTCCACTGCGGTCAAACATCGGCGTTTCTCCTCTTTCCTAAAATCTTTTATCCAAAATGCGGTTATTTGCTTCTCATAAAGGCTTTGAGTCCCCGGCGGACAAGCTCATCCACCGGGAGACCGTCCTCCTCCTTCGCGATGACGGCCGCGGCGTCACTCTGTCCGTAGCCCAGCGCCACCAGCGCGCTCACCGCCTCCGCCTTGGCAGAGGGCGTACCCGAGAGATCCATGGACGCCACGGCGCCCGCTGAGCCACCCAGCTCCGCGGCCAGATCCTCCGAAGCGACCTTGTCCTTAAGCTCCAGAATGATGCGCTGCGCGATCTTGGGCCCAACGCCCTGCGCACGGGTAATGGCTTTGACGTCTCCCGCCGCCACCGCCAGCATCAGCCGGTCGGGGGTGGAATCGGAGAGGATGGCAAGTGCCACCCGGGGGCCCACACCGGAAACCCCGATGAGGAGCTGAAAGCACTTTTTCTCCTGCTCGGTGGCAAAGGCATAAAGCTCCATGGCATCCTCCCGCACCGCAAGGTGAGTAAAGAGGGTGACCTCACTGCCCCTTGCGGGGAGCTGCCCCAGCGTGTTGGCGGAAGCGGCGCAGCGAAAGCCCACGCCCCCCGTCTCCACCACGCAGAACGCGGGGGTAACCAGTCTCAGTTTTCCGGTGATGCTGTAAATCATAACGTCTTTTTCTCCTTATACTGCACCTGACGGGGACGGCGGTTGCCGCCCTTTGTCTCCTCGAGCGCCGCCGTCGGCAGGCGGCTCTCCCCGTTATGCCCGTGACAGATGGCAAGCGCCAGAGCATCCGCGGCGTCATCGGGGTGCGGAACCGCCTTAAGTCCCAAAAGCCGGCGGGTCATCTCCATGACCTGCTCCTTCTCCGCCCGGCCATAGCCCACCACGGCGGATTTGACCTGCATGGGGGTGTAGCTGTAAATGGGGATGTTTTTCTGCGCGGCGGCAAGGAGCAAAACGCCCCGCGCCTCCGCCACCGCAATGCCGGTGGTGGTGTTGTTGGTGAAATAGAGCTGTTCCATGGAGACGGCGTCCGGCCTGTACTCCTCCAGAATGGAGGAAAAATCGCTGTAAATATCCATGAGGCGCTCCTCAATGGGACGCCCCGCGGGGGTGGTAATGGCGCCGTATTCCACCGCGCGAAACTTCACATGGTCGTAATCGACGACCCCGATGCCCACGATGGCATAGCCGGGGTCCACCCCGAGGATCCGCATCGAAACCGCCTCCCTGCCCATGTCATAGTACCCCATAATAATTCAATCTACATTATATCACAAGTCGTTTCGTTTGCACAATAAAAACCCCTAGTGTTTATGAATTATTAACACTTAAAAACCTCGCTTTTTCGCGGAAAACAGCGGGGCCCGCGCATTTTTCCTGCTGAAAAGGATAAAAAAGGGCTTGACTTTCCCACACATTTTATGTTAGAATAGCAAAGCGGTCAAAACCCGTATGGACGATTAGCTCAGCTGGGAGAGCATTCGCTTGACGTGCGAAGGGTCACAGGTTCGAGTCCTGTATCGTCCACCACAGAGAAGCCCCTTAAACATCAGTGTTTAAGGGGCTTTCTTTTTGCCCCCGAGCACTTTTATCGTTATGGGGAAAATGAAGCCCTTTTTTGCCCTGCCAAGAGCCTTCCAAATGGGGAACTATTCTTTTATAACAATTCCATTGTGTCAGTCTGTCTTGTAATGACTGTCTCAAATCTTTATGGAGTCGAGGCGGGCAGCCTCTTCATCCGTCACTTCGGCCAGAAGAATGGTGTTGGAATCCACGAAACGGGCCATTTCATCCACATGACCGTTGGCAGACAGATCACTTTTTTCAGG
>JAHHSN010000028.1 GCA_020025195.1 Angelakisella sp. | reverse complement strand
CTCCCGGTAGTTTTCCGGGGTAATGAGGGTGGTGGCGTCCGGTTTTTTATAGTCGCTTCCCAGTTTCGCAAAGACCTTGTTGTAGCTCACCCCCACCGAGATGGTGAGTCCCAGCTCCTCCCGCATGGTGCGGCGGAGGGTATCCGCGATGGTCTTGCCGTCGCCAAAGAGGTGGGTGGTGCCGGTCACATCCAGAAAGCTTTCGTCAATGCTGAACGGCTCCACCAGGTCGGTAAAGCGGTGGTAAATTTCATCCGCGGCGCGGGAAGCCTTTTCATAGCGGTCAAAGTGGGAGGGCACCAACCGGAGCGCGGGGCATTTCTTTAGGGCGCTCTGCACCGTTTCCGCGGTTTTAATCCCATAGCTCTTGGCCAGCTCGTTTTTGGCGAGGATGATGCCGTGGCGGGAGCGGGGGTCGCCCGAAACCGCGAGCGGCTCTCCTTTATATTCGGGGTAGTAAAGGCTTTCCACTGAGGCGAAAAAGCCGTTCATATCACAGTGCAGGATGACGCGCTCCGTAAAAAGCCCCCCTTTTTTGTTTTTTAAGGATAGCGGGAAAGGATCTCCCGCAGGAAGCCGGTATAGTCCCGCACGACAGGCTCCGGCGAAAGGAGCCGCACCTCGGGGCCGAGGCCGGCCAGCCACCCGAAGAACTGAGGGCTGGGGACCACCTCCGGGGAGCAGAGAAAGGCCTGCTCCTCCGGGAGCGGGGTAAGGATCAGCTCCCGCCCGAAGCGGTCAAAGACGAGGTTCGCCATCCGCTCCGGGAAGCGGAGCCGCACCGAAACGGGGTCGCCGCCGAACATCCCGAACATCTTGCGGGAGTAGAGGGCGGGGTCAAAGGAACGAAACAGCTCCCGTCCCTTGGCCGGCTCCTCGGTTTCGGTGATGCGCTCCATCTTATCCACCCGAAAATGGCGGAGGTCCCGGAGGGTATCGTCGTAGCCGACGAGGTAATACTTTTCCTCCTCCCAGAGGAGGGCAAAGGGGCTGAGGCGGTAGCGCTCCCCGCCGCGGCGGTAGGATTTTTCCCCGCGGAGGTCCCAGTCGAAATAGCGGAAGGTGATTTCCCGTCCGTTCCCGATGGCGCTTTGCAGGGCGTCTACATTATAATAGATGCTTTCGTTCATCGTCTTAACGCGGCTCTGGACAAAGACCTGACGGCGGAGGGCCCGCGCCTCATACAGGCTGACCTCCTGCTCCAGCTTTTTGATGAGCTCGGCGCTCTTTTTCTGGGTGATGAACTTGCTGCACTGGACGGCGTCCACAAGGATTTTAAGCTCCGCCAGCTGGAAGCGGCGGCTCCCGACAAAATAGCCGGCGGTGGGGGATTTGCGGTAGTTGACATCCAGCCCGAACTGCCGGAGCGCCTCCAGATCGTCATAGAGGCTCTTGCGCTCGGCGCGGATGCCGTGGCTCCCAAGCTCCTCGACCATATCGCTGATAGTCACGGTGTGCTCATCATCAGTATGGGAGAGCAGAAAGTGAAGAAGATAGAGACATTTGAGCTTTTGGTTGCTGGAACGCGCCATGCAGGGTCCCTCCTTCCGGTTACTTTTCCTATGGTAGCATAAAGCCGGGCGAAGTACAATATTGGGGACTGGAAAAAGCACCGCCGGGGAGCGGAAACTTCCCCCAAAAGAAAAACCGCCGGCAGCGGGTTTCCGCGCCGACGGCTCAGGGGTTTCCTTTATCTTCCGCAGCAGTGCTTATATTTTTTGCCGCTGCCGCAGGGGCAGGGATCGTTCCGCCCCACCTTTTTGCCGACCTTGACGGGCTGCTTTTTGGGAGCGCCGCCCTCATCGCCGCCGGTTTCCAGCGGCTTCATGGTCTGCTCCCGGCGGATCTCCACCTGCGGGCGGGGACGGACGGTGAGCAGCATCCGGACGGTGTTCTCCTTGATGCCCTCGATCATCTGATCGAACATCTCAAAGCCCTCCATGCGGTAGGCGACCACGGGGTCCTGCTGGGCATAGCCGCGAAGGCCGATGCAGCGCTTCAGCTCCTCCATGGCGTCGATGTGATCCATCCAGAGGGAATCGACGCTCCGGAGCAGGGCCACCCGCTCCAGCTCCTCCATGGCATCCCCAAAGAGCTGGGTCTGTGCCTCGTAGCGCGCCGCGCCTTTTTCGAGAAGCTCTGCCTTGATATCCTCCCGGGTGAGCTTCGCGAGCTCCTCGGGGGAATAGCGGAAGTCCTCCTCGGTGGTGATCCAGCCGAGGAAGTGATCGCGGAGACCGCGAAGATTCCACTCGGTATGGTTCTTGTCGTCCACCAGATACTGATCCACAGAGGCGGAGAGATAGTCCTCCATCATGTGGCGGATATGCTCGCTCACGTTTTCACCGGCAAGCACCCGGCGGCGCTGACCGTAGATGATCTCACGCTGGCGGTTCATAACGTCATCGTACTTGAGGACGTTTTTACGCATTTCAAAGTGCATGCCCTCGATCTTGGACTGGGCGGTCTGGATGGAATTGGAGAGGATCTTGGTTTCGATGGGCATATCCTCCTCCACGCCGAGGGAGTTCATCAGTCCCTGGATGCGCTCACCGCCGAAGAGGCGCATGAGGTCATCCTCCAGAGAGATGACGAACTTGGTGACGCCCGGGTCGCCCTGACGGCCGGCACGGCCGCGCAGCTGGTTATCGATCCGGCGGGACTCGTGACGCTCGGTGCCGAGGATATAGAGACCGCCCGCGGCGCGGACCTTTTCGGCTTCCGGCGCGATCTCCGCTTTGTATTTGGCCAAAAGCTCCCCGAAGCGCTTCCGCGCGGCGAGGATCTCCTCGTCGTCGGTCTCTCCGAAGGCGGTCGCCTCGGAGATCAGCTCCTCCTCCAGTCCTTCGCGGCGCAGCTCGTTTTTCGCGAGGAATTCGGCGTTGCCGCCCAGCATGATGTCGGTGCCGCGTCCCGCCATATTGGTGGAGATGGTGACGGCGCCGGGCTTGCCCGCCTGCGCGATGATCTCGGCTTCCTTCTCGTGGAACTTGGCGTTCAGCACCTCGTGCTTGATGCCCCGTGCCTTGAGGAGCTTGCTGATCATTTCGGACTTTTCGATGGAGGTGGTGCCGACCAGAATGGGCTGGCCCTTGGCGTGGGTCTCCTCGATGATGCCGATGATGGCCTGATACTTGCCGCGCTGGGTCTTGTAGACGGCGTCGGGCAGGTCGTTGCGCGCCAGCGGCTTGTTGGTGGGCAGCTCCACGACGTCCAGCTTGTAGATGCTGCGGAACTCCTCCTCCTCGGTCATGGCGGTACCGGTCATACCGGCGAGCTTATCGTACATCCGGAAGTAGTTCTGGAAGGTGATGGTGGCAAGGGTGCGGTTTTCCCGCGCGACGGTCACGTGCTCCTTGGCCTCGATGGCCTGATGCAGACCGTTGGAGTAGCGGCGGCCGATCATCAGACGGCCGGTGAACTCATCCACGATGATGACCTCGCCGTCCTTCACCACATAGTCGATGTCCCGCTTCATGACGCCGCGGGCGGCAATGGCCTGATTGATGTGGTGGGCGAGATTGAGGTTCTCGGGGTCGTTGAGGCTCTCAATGCCGAAATATTCCTCGGCCCGGCGGGCGCCCTGCGGGGTGATGGTGGCGGTGCGCGCCTTTTCATCGACGATGTAATCGGCGTCCACATCCTCCTGATCGTCCTTGGCGTCCATTTCCTTGACGCGCAGGGGCTTCAGGGTCGCGGCGAACTGATCCGCCTTCTCGTAGAGGTCGGTGGATTTTTCCCCGGGACCGGAGATGATGAGCGGCGTTCTCGCCTCGTCGATCAGGATGGAGTCCACCTCATCGACGATGGCATAGTTCCAGCCGCGCTGAACACAGTTTTTCTGGTAGACCACCATGTTGTCACGCAGGTAGTCGAAGCCGAATTCGTTGTTGGTGCCGTAGGTGATGTCGGCGGCGTAGGCCGCTCTTTTTTCGTCGGGGGTCATGCCGCTGACGGCAAGACCGACCGTAAGCCCCAGAAAGCGGTAGAGCTTGCCCATCCATTCGCTGTCGCGGCGGGCAAGGTATTCATTGACGGTAACGATATGCACACCCTTGCCGGAGAGCGCGTTGAGGTAGGCGGGCAGGGTGGCGACCAGCGTTTTGCCTTCACCGGTCTTCATCTCGGCAATGCGTCCCTGATGCAGGATGACGCCGCCCATCACCTGAACGGGGAAGTGACGCATCCCGAGGACACGGTCGCCCGCCTCACGGCAGGTGGCAAAGGCCTCCGGCAGGATGTCGTCCAGCGTCTCGCCGTCGGCCAGACGCGCCTTCAGGAGGGCGGTCTGCCCCTTGAGGGTCGCGTCATCCATGGCGCGGTAGGTGTCCTCCAGACTGAGGACTTTATTTACAATGGGTTTAATCCGCTTCAGCTCCTTTTCGCTGTAAGAGCCGAAGATCTTATCCATCAGTCCCATTCTTTAATCTCCTTTTTCTGTAATGTAAAGATACCTTATTATTTTACTGCCAATGAGGGGTGCTGTCAAACAAAACGACGTCTTCGGGTGTGGCCAAACTGTTAATTTTTAGCCGGGACGCGAAAAAAATCAAATTATCGACAAAAAGGGGCGTTCTCCCTCTTGCAATGTTTGTGTTTAGACTCTATAATAGAAGCGTAAATTCGTTATTAAAATCACAATATTGTACCAAATGAAGTCGGAAGGAGAATGCATCATGACTTATTCCCATGAAGTAGAAAACATGTGCACGGTCAGAAAAGGACCGCATCACGGCCCGGCGCCGATCCCCGAGGAGGGAAGATGGGTCAAGGCCTATCAGATCAGCGACATTTCGGGACTTTCCCACGGGATCGGCTGGTGCGCGCCGCAGCAGGGCGCCTGTAAGCTGACCCTTAACGTCAAAGACGGTATCATCGAGGAGGCTTTGGTGGAGACGCTGGGCTGCTCCGGTATGACCCACTCCGCTGCCATGGCGGGAGAGATCCTTCCCGGCAAGACGCTGCTGGAAGCGCTCAACACCGACCTCGTCTGCGACGCCATCAACGTCGCCATGCGTGAGATCTTCAAGCAGCTGGTTTACGGCCGCAGCCAGACCGCCTTCTCGGAGGACGGCCTGCCCATCGGCGCCTCTTTGGAGGATCTCGGCAAGGGCCTCAGAAGCCAGGTCGGCACCATCTTCTCCACCGGCGCCAAGGGTGTTCGCTATCTGGAGCTCGCCGAGGGCTACATCACCAAGGTCGCCCTCGATGAAAACGGCGAAGCCATCGGCTATCAGTTCGTCCGTCTCGGCAAGATGATGGAGGATATCCGTCACGGCAAGCCCGCTGACGAGGCGTTTAAGAACAACATCGGCACCTACGGCCGTTTTGAGAACGCGTCTCAGTACATCGATCCCAGAGAAGAATAAGAGAAGGAGGAAACGGTTCTATGGCAAAGTTTGAAGGACAGGAAAGACGGATGCCCCGCATCGAGGCTTGCCTTAAGGAAAATGGTTTTAAGAGCTTGGAGGATGCCCGTGACCTCGCGGAGAAGCACGGGATCCATGTAGATGAGATCGTCAAGGGGGTACAGCCCATCGCGTTTGAGAATGCGGTCTGGGCGTATACCCTCGGCGTGGCCCTTGCCCTCAAAAAGGGCGTCAAGGACGCGGCTTCCGCTGCCGAGGAGATCGGCGTCGGTCTTCAGGCGTTCTGCATCCCCGGCTCGGTTGCTGAGCAGCGTGCGGTCGGTCTCGGCCACGGCAATCTCGGCGCCATGCTGCTCCGGGATGAGACCAAGTGCTTCTGCTTCCTCGCGGGACATGAGTCCTTTGCGGCGGCGGAAGGCGCCATCGGCATCGCAAGAAACGCGAACAAGGCCCGTAAGGAGCCGCTTCGCATCATCCTCAACGGTCTCGGCAAGGATGCTGCTTATATCATCTCCCGCATCAACGGCTTCACCTATGTGGAAACCGACTATGATTTCTCCACCGGCGAGATCAAGGTGGTGCGTGAGGTTCCCTTCTCGGATGGAGAGCGTGCCCTCGTTAAGTGCTACGGCTGCAACGACGTTCAGGAAGGTGTTGCCGTAATGAAGCTGGAGAAGGTCGATGTCTCCATCACCGGTAACTCCACCAACCCCACCCGCTTCCAGCACTTGGTGGCCGGCACCTACAAAAAGTGGTGCTATGAGAATAACGTCCGTTATTTCTCTGTTGCCTCCGGTGGCGGCACGGGTCGTACCCTCCACCCCGACAACATGGGTGCAGGCCCCGCTTCCTATGGCCTCACCGACTCGATGGGCAGAATGCATGGTGACGCTCAGTTCGCCGGTTCTTCCTCCGTCCCCGCTCACGTGGAGATGATGGGCCTCATCGGCATGGGCAACAACCCCATGGTCGGCGCGACGGTTGCCTGCGCGGTCGCGGTGCATCAGGCACTCAATCAATAAGGTTCAGCATAAAAATGCCGCGGGGTCCTGCTTTTGGCTCCGCGGCTCTTTTTTATAAGAAAAAGGGGACGACGGATTGACGAACGGCCCCAAAACGGTTAAAATAGCTTAAAAAATTCTCCTTGCAAGGAGAGAAAGGAGCTGCCTTATGGAGGAATTCTATCATCCGGCCGCGCGGCATTTTGATAAAAAAGCGGCGCGTGAGGATTTTTCATGCATCGGCTGGGCGTTTGCGGCGTTTTTACTAATCTCGCAGGGGATCGCCACCCTCCTGGCGCTGGGTGTCCGGGCGGCGGCCGCGGCGGGCAGCGGCCCGATGCAGAATTTTCTGGGGAGCGAATGGTTCGTCTGGGTCGTTTCGGATGCTTCCACCTACCTTGTAGGGCTGCCGGTCCTACTGCTGCTGCTGCGGGGTGTCCCCGCGGGGGAGGCGCCCAAGAAAAAACGGGTTTCCCCCAAGCAGTTCGGGGCCCTTGTGCTGGTGAGCTATGCGGCGCTCTATTGCAGCAATCTCATCGGTCTTGTCATCACCAATGTGATCGGTCTCATCCGGGGAGAGGCCGTTGCGAACCCGCTGGAAAATGTTATCCTCGGCTCGAATCCCTGGATCACCCTGCTGTTCGTAGTCATTATTGCCCCGATCGCGGAGGAATTTGTGTTCCGCGGGGTGCTGCTGCGCCGGCTCCTCCCCTATGGAGAGCCGCTGACCATTCTGGCGACTGCCCTCCTGTTCGGGCTGTTCCACGCGAATCTCAGCCAGCTGCCCTATGCCTTTGCCATCGGTGCGATTTTTGCCTATGTTGCCATCCGGACCGGCAGCCTGCTCTGGAGCATCCTGCTTCACGCCATTCTCAACTTTGTCGGTTCGGTGCTGTCCCTGCTTGTTATGGAGACGGAAAGCGTTGTGGTTTCGGCGCTCTTTGGGTTTGTCATCCTTGCAGTGGTCATCGGGGGCGTCGTCGTCTTCTGGAAGCACCGGAAGATGATTCACCTTCGCAAAGGCCCACTTCCGCTTCCCGAGAGAGAAAAGCGGGAGCTCTTCTTTAAGAGCGGCGGCGTCATCGCCTTCTTTGTGGTGTCCGGCATCCTCATTCTGGTGAGTCTCCTGTAAAATTCCCAAAGCAGCAGTTCCCGAAAAAAGGGGACTGCTGTATCTTTTTGGGAGCAGATTGCACAACAAAAAGAAAAATATGGTGGTTCCTTGGGACATAACACCGAAAATAGGGGAGGGAAGGCCTTGACACTTGCAAGAGTCTTCCAACGGTGGTAAACTCTATTTGTAAACAAAATATGAAGAAACTCATATAAGCTCGGAAATATGGTTCGGGCGTTTCTACATCGGCACCGTAAATGCCGGTACTATGGGTGTCAGGAACCGCTGTTCCCCACAAAAGGGAAGGGCGGTGCTGAGCTTTTCCAAGAGGGACGGCAGGACACTCATGATGGGTTGTTCTGCTGTTTTTGTTTACAGAACAATAATTTAACCTGTTTTGGAAAAGGAGCAAGAATTAATGGAAAAGATCTTTAAGCTCAAAGCCCATAACACGACGGTGAAAACCGAAATCGTGGCGGGTATTACCACCTTCTTTGCGATGGCGTATATTATTTTCGTCAACGCAAACTTTCTCTACATGACCGGTATGAACAAGACCGGCGTTATGGTCGCCACCTGTATTTCTGCCGCCGTCGGCTGCCTGCTCACCGCGTTCCTCGCGAACGTTCCTTTCTGCCAGGCGCCCGGCATGGGTCTTAACACCTTCTTCACCTTTACCGTATGCTTCGGTATGGGCTACACCTGGGAGCAGGCCCTCGCCATCGTCTTTATCTCCGGCGTTCTGTTCCTCGTTGTGACCGTCACCCCTCTCCGCAAGAAGATCATCTCTTCCATCCCTGCTTCTCTTAAAGCGGCGATTTCCGCCGGTATCGGTCTCTTTATCGCCCTGATTGGTATGTTCAATGTTAACATTGTTACCGCCTTTGGCCAGGGTGAAGCCGGCGCTTACACCGACCTTGGTTCCGTTACCAAGGGTTCCGCGCTGCTCGCTCTCATCGGTCTCATTCTGATCGCCATCCTCATGGCCTATAAGGTCAAGGGTGCTATGCTCATTGGTATCATTGCTGTCACCCTCATTGGTATCCCCATGGGTGTGACCCATATTCCTGAAACTGTGACCATGTCCGGTATCGGTACTGCCCTCAGCGAGGTTGCCTTTAAGCTCGACTTCTCCGGTGCGATCGGTGCGGGCGGCATCGTTGCCTTCCTCACCGCGGTTATCACCTTTGCTATCTGCGACTGCTTCGACACCGTTGGTACTCTGCTTGGCACCGCCGGCAACGCCGGTATGCTGGATGAGAATGGTGAGCTCCCCGGCGGTGACCGTGCGCTCATCGCTGATGCTGTTGCTACCTGCTGCGGCGCTCTCCTCGGTACCTCCACCGTTACCACCTTTGTAGAGTCTTCCACCGGCATTGAGGAGGGCGGCCGTACCGGTCTTACCTCTCTTACCACCGGTATCCTGTTCCTCATCGCTGTTCTGCTGGCTCCTGTTGCGGGTATCGTTCCCTCTGCGGCTACCGCTCCCGCGCTCATCATCGTTGGTGCTCTCATGATCAAGAGCGTGACCAAGATCGACTGGTTCGACTTTGAGACTGCGCTGCCCTGCTTCCTTACCATTGCAATGATGCCCTTTGCCTATTCCATCTCCGATGGTATCGGCTTCGGTCTCATCTCTTACACCATCATCAAGCTGGCCCGCGGCAAGGCAAAGGAAGTTCCGGTTCTGGTCTACATCCTTTCCGTTCTTTTCATCCTTTCCTACATCCTGCTGGCTACCACCGCTGTTGCCTGATAGCGCTGGGAACCGACAATAGAAACAAAAAAGCGAGAGCGCCGGTCCTGTGGATCGGTGCTCTCTTTTTGGTTCCTTTTCCCGAATTATAAGTGGTTCGGTTTTTCCGTTTTGGGAAAAAGTTTGGTATAATCCTACAAAAAAAGGATGCTGCTTTTTAGGACCTTTCCCCCTTGTTATTCTTTAAAATGTGTGATAAAATATAATCAAATCCTAAAGAGGCGTACCGGATATTGGCAGACTATGGACGCCTTCCTTACATGCTTTTGTAGTGGCAGCCCTGCTCTTACCAAGGTAAGAGCAGGGCTTTTTCAAACGGATTTTTCTCAGTGGCCCTGCCGAATATTCTATTTATTTGGAGGAACAGGAACATGCTGCAAATGCTCATCAAGAATGCTAAGCTCCGTGGGAGCGAAGAACTGGTCAATATTCTCATTGACGGCGGAAAGATCGCGGAGATCGGCGCCGGACTCACCGCTGAGGCGGAAACGGTCATTGACGCGAAGGGCAACCTTACCACTCCGTCCCTTATCGATCCCCATATCCATCTTGACAAGGTTAACGTACTGGATGTGGTTCGTAAGAACCAGACCGGAACCCTTACTGAGGCCATCGAGATCCTCTGGGACAAAAAGCGCAACTACACCAATGAAGATGTGCTGGCGCGCGGCAGTGATGTAGTGGAAAAGGAAATTAAAAACGGTATCCTGAATATCCGTACCCACATCGACATCGATACCATCACCGGTCTCAAGGCGCTGGAAGGCGTGATGGCCCTCAAGGATAAATACAAGGGCATCGTGGATATCCAGACCATTGCGTTCCCGCAGGAGGGTATTATGAAGGACCCCGGCGCGGATAAGCTGATGGAAGAAGCCATGAAGATGGGCTGCGATATTGTAGGTGGTATGCCTGCCAATGAGAACTGTCCCGAGGACAGCCTTGCCCATGTGAAATTCTGCTATGACCTCGCTGAAAAATATGACGCCGACATCGATATGCACGTCGATGAGAGCGACGATCCCTTCCACCGCACGCTGGAAATGGTAGCGGATGAAGCCATTGCCCGTCACTATGAGGGCCGTGTGACCGCCGGTCATACCTGCGCCCTCGCCGCTTATGACGATCATTATGCGGCTTACGTCATCGAGAAAGTGGCGCGTGCGCAGATGAACGTCATCACCAACCCCGTCACCAACCTGATGCTTCAGGGCCGGAACGACCACCAGCCCATCCGCCGCGGCATCACCCGCGTCAAGGAACTGCTGGCGGCCGGCGTCAACATGAGCTTCGGCCAGGACTGTGTCAACGATACCTTCTATCCCTATGGCTCCGGCGATATGCTCCAGGTGGCACTCATTACCGGCCACGCGGCACAGCTCTCCCTGCCTCATGAGATCGAAAAGACCTTCGACATGATCACCACTGACGCGGCGAAGATCCTGAAGCTCGAGAACTACGGCCTTGCGAAGGGCTGCGACGCGAACCTCGTCATCCTCGGCTGCCAGTCCGCGCAGGACGCCATCCGTCTCTGCCCCGAGACCCGTACCGTTATCCGGAAAGGCAAAGTCCTTGCCAAGACCGAGGTCACCTCTCACCTTGATATCTTCTAATTATTGTTTTCTCTCTAGGAAAAGGGCGCTCTTCACGGGGCGCCCTTTTTCTATCCCCCATTCGGTTTCAGCAGACCATGACCGGCACGGCTCTGCCGGGGAGAGGAACGAAGACTTAGCTTCAAGGCTTGAGCGGAGCGAGACATAAATAACCGTTACCATCTTCTATAATAAGCATATCCCAGAATGCGAGCGGCCTTTACGGGAGGGGGACAAGTGATGCAGAAGGGGGAATCCCTCGGTGCGTCTTGAGACGTCTGCCGGTACAAAGCCCCCGGCTTAGCCGAGGGCTTTGACTTACGGGGAAAAACCCACAACGGATGATACAAATTGTAATATTGGATAGAATTATACGAAAAAAGGGGGAATCCGCGGGGCTTTTCTGAGGAGGGGAGCGGGCGGAAGGGCGCGTCGCTTCCGGAAAGGCCCGCTGCCCGCGTCCGGGGAGGGCACGGGGAACGGAAAGCCTTGCCGCTTTTGCGGCCGTCCCCGCCTTGATTTTGGGAGGGGATTCGGGTAAGATAGGGAAAGAACGTTACGACACGAAAGGACCGATTTCCATGAAACAGATTGCAAGCTTTGCGGTGGATCACACCTGCCTTTTTCCGGGAATGTATCTTTCCCGGGTGGACGCCGGCGTCACCACCTATGATATCCGCTTTATTAAGCCCAATACGCCGCCCTTTTTGGAGCCACCCGTCATGCACACCATCGAGCACCTCTTTGCCACCTATGTGAGGAACAGCCCCTTCGCGGAGCACATCATCTATTTTGGGCCGATGGGCTGCCGCACCGGGTTTTATTTCCTTGTGAGCGGCATGAGCCATGAGGATGCCATCGACCTGACGCAGGAGACGCTGCGCTTTATTGCGGACTACGAGGGAGAGATCCCCGGCGCGACCCTTAAGGAGTGCGGAAACTACAAGGAGCAGGATCTTCCGGGCGCAAAAGAGGCCGTCCGCCGGATGCTCCCGGTGCTGGAGGGCTGGACGCCGGAGCGTCTGACCTATCCCAAAGGAGGGCCGTCCCATGGTGTATAAGCACTTTTTCGGCCGAACCGAAAGCGGAGAGGCGATCACCCGCTTCTCCCTTTTTAATCACAATACAATGGAGGTCGATCTTCTGAATCTTGGCGCCTCCCTGCACGCCATCTTTGTCCCCGACCGGGAGGGACGTGCCGAGGATATCCTTCTCGGTTGTGACTCTCCGGAGGACTACATCCGTTCTCCGCATATGGGCGGTACCATGGGACGTGTGGCAGGAAGAATCAAGGGCGCGTCGGTCACCCTTGCCGGGAAGGAGTACCCGCTCACCGCTAATGACGGTGGGAATCACAAGCACGGCGGGCGGCAGGGCTTTGACCGCCGGGTCTGGAAGTGGCGCACCCACGACCTTGACAACTGTGTGATCTTCAGTTATGACAGCTCCGACGGGGAGGAGGGTTACCCCGGAAATCTTCATTTGGAGGTGAGCTACACCCTCACCAATGAGAACGCCCTCGTGATCCACTATACGGCTTCCTCCGACAAGGACACCGTCCTCAACCTCACCAACCATGCCTACTATAACCTTGCGGGGGAGGGAAGCGGCTCAGTCTTTGACCATCTGCTGGAGATTCCTGCTTCCACCTATACTCCCGGTGACAAGGAGTCCGTCTTTACAGGCGAGATTCTCCCTACGGCGGGTACGCCCTTTGATTTTACCACCCCCTGCCGTATTGGGGAGCGCATTTCCGATGACAAGGCGTATTTCCCGAACGGCGGCTATGATCTTAACTATGTGCTGGATCCGGCGGTGGAGGGCGAGAACTCCCTGCACCCCGCAGCGGAGCTTTCCGACCCCAAGAGCGGCCGTCAGATGAGTGTTTTCACCACCGAACCCTCTCTCCAGCTTTATACCGCAAATACCCTGCGAGACATAAAAGGAAAAGGTGGAAAGCTTTACAGCCCATTTGAGGCGGTTTGTCTGGAGACACAGCATTATCCTGACAGCACGGCGCGTCACCCGTTTCCCGGGCTTATTCTGCCCGCCGGAGAAACCTATGAATCCGAAACCGTGCTTTTCTTCGGTCTGATGGGGGAGAGCGGAAAGGAATAATACCGAATGAACCATAAAAATCATCGCATCGCTCGTCCTGCCGGGAGCCTCCCGCGGGAGCTTTGCTCCTGTCTCTTGTTCCTCCTGGTTGGCGGTGTGCTTGGCGTCTTTTCCAAATGGATGGATACCCTGGCCTGCGGGGACGGAAATGTGTGGGCAGGCCTGCTCTTAAAGCTTTCTCTCCCTCATCTCTTTTCCGAGATGAGCATTTGGGCGCTCCTTGCCCTGCTCATTGCAGTGCATAGCCGGAGCGCCGGCAAAGCCGCAGGCAATGTGTTCTCTTTTTTCCTCGGCATGATGGTGGGCTACTACCTCTATACGGCTCTTGTGCTGGGATTTGCGCCAAGGGCGGTCATTCTTGCGTGGGGCGTCCTCACCCTCCTTACCCCACTGGGTGGCATCCTGACATGGCACGCGAAGGGGATTTCCCTCGCGGCGGTTGTAATTTCCGCTCTCATTCTGGGCTTTTTCCTCTCTGAGACCTTTGCCGTTGGCTTTTGGTACTTTGACCTTATCCGCTGGCAGAACCTTCTCATGACCGCTTTTGCCGTTCTCATTCTTTGGGATGGGTGGAAGAAATGTCTTTGGTCGCTTCTGGGTGGCTTCCTCCTGATGCCGCTTATCCAGCGGCTTTTGCCCTATGTGGTGGGGGGGCTTTGAGTCGAAATAAAATACAAATAGTATTATATTACCGAAATATTGTGGAAAACGGGAGAAACCTTCCTCATCTATCCTCTGCGCGTCCCAAGCTGCGCATGGTCGGCTCGCGGTTGAGGGAGCTCGCCGCCCACGCGCTCCCTCCGGACGCCCCCAAGCCCGACCGGCATAATAAAAACGCTCGGAACCTTGAGTCCCGGGCGTTTTCTTTTGGGGAGGGGTTTCCCGTCGAAATTTAGTACGGATAGTAATATTAAAGCGGTATAATACGAAAAGAGGGGAAGCCCCCTCCTCGTCTACCTCCTGCGCGCCCCCAGGCCGCGCGTGGTCGGCTCGCGGAGGGGAGAGCTCGCCGCCCACGCGCTCCCGCCGGAGGCCCCCAAGCCCGACCGGCATAATAAAAACGCTCGGAACCTTGAGTCCCGGGCGTTTTCTTTTGGGGAGGGGTTTCCCGTCGAAATTTAGTACGGATAGTAATATTAAAGCGGTATAATACGAAAAGAGGGGAAGCCCCCTCCTCGTCTACCTCCTGCGCGCCCCCAGGCCGCGCGTGGTCGGCTCGCGGAGGGGAGAGCTCGCCGCCCACGCGCTCCCGCCGGACGCCCCCAAGCCCGACCGGCACAACAAAAAACGCTCGGAACCTGAGTCCCGGGCGTTTTTTTTTAGCTTGGTTCGTTTCAGTTGAGCAGCGTCCCAATCTCCCCCAGGGATTGGTAGACCCCATCCGGCTTAAAGTCGCTTTTTGCCACGTCCCCAAGGGTGCTTTCCCCGGTGAGGACCAGAAGCCCCTTGGCGCCGTTTTTGGTGCCGCAGGCCACGTCGGTATAGAGCCGATCCCCCACAAAGGCGACCTCCTCCCGGCGAAAGCCGGTAGCTTCCAGCACCGCTTCCAAGGTCTCCGGGGCGGGCTTGCCGAGCGCTTTCGGGATCCTGCCGGTGGAGGCGGTGATCGCCGCGCAGATGGCGCCGCAGTCCGGGATCGGCTCCTGCTCGGTGGGACAGTTAAGGTCCGGGTGGGTGGCGAGGAACTCCGCGCCCCGCCGCAGAAAGACACAGGCGTGTTCCAGACGCTCATAGGTGAGGGTCTTGTCAAAGGCGGCAAGCACGATGTCTGGCTCCTTCTCGGAAAAGGGAATGCCCTCCCGGAGAAAGCTCTCCCGGAGGGAGGGAACGCCCAGAAGAAAGACACTTTGGCCCGGACGGTGCCGCTTGAGGAAGCGGATGGTGACGTCTCCCGCTGTCATGATGTCCTGTCGGGTGACGGGAATGCCCAGCTGCCCCAGCCTCTCAACGTATTCCATCGGGCTGCGGGAGGTGTTGTTGGTGAAGAAAAGAATCTGCCGTCCGGTTTCCCGCGCGCGGCGGAGAAACTCCGGCACTCCCTCGATCAGCCGGTCACCCAGATACACAGTTCCGTCCAGATCCAGAACGAAAAGGCGCACATCACTTAAAATCGTTTTTCGGTCCCCCATGGAAAGCCCCTCCTTCTTTGTCGTTCCCCAGTATATCATAGCCGAGGGGGAAAGTCTATGCCGTGGGGGAATAACTACGGCGCCTTCCGCATAGGATAGTACTGTTTATAGGACACTTAAAACGGTATCATGAGGACAGAAGAAAGCAGAAAGAAAAGGAGGTTCCCCCATGATAAACGAAAGAAGCTGCATCATCCATACATACGCCTTTGCCGTAGACGGCATCCCGGCCGCCCGTGGAATCCTCATCGAGGAGAACGGACAGGCAGACGGGAACGTTCTCCGGATGGGACGCCTCACGCAAATAGAAGCGCCGCTCCCCCGCCGCGCCGCCGCGACCCTTGACGGTCACGAGGGGATGGAGGTCCTCTTTGTGGGAGGGCGTTTCCTCCTGGGGAGGAAGGCAAAGGCGGAGACCCGGGAAAAAAGCTGGCTCAGCCGGGTGCTGGCGCTCTAAAGAATAGAAAAAACCACCCGTTTCCTCTCCCAAAAGGGAGAAGCGGGCGGTTTTATTTATTATGCGGGCATTTTTACTGCGGAAAGCTGTCCATCAGGTGCCAGACGCGCCGGAGGAGCAGGATGGAAAAGAGGAAGCAGACGACCTCCGAGATGAGGACGGAGTACCACACGGCGGAAAGATTCCCAGTAAGGGAGAGGAGATACGCCGTGGGGATCAGAACGACGATCTGACGGAGAAGCGACGCCCAGAGGCTGTACGTTCCCTTGCCCAGCGCCTGAAAGACACTGCTTGCTACGATGGAAAAGCCGATGATGGGGAAGGGCAGGAACAGGCTCTTGAGCGCGGGCACACCAATGGCGAGCATGTCCTCCGAAGCCTTGAAGAAGGTGAGGAGCTGCGCGGGAAACAGCTCCACCACAATAAAGCCGATCACCACGATGATGGTGGCGGTGATGGCGGAAAGCCGGACCGTTTCCCGGATGCGGCCCCGGTTCCGGGCGCCGTAGTTGAAGGAGACGATGGGCACCACGGCGTTATTGAGGCCAAAGACCGGCATGAGGAAGAAGTTGCTGATCTTGCTGAAGACGCCGAAGATGGCGGCCGCGGTGGAAACAAAGGCGAGCAGGATCTGGTTCATCAGATAAGCCATGAGCGAACCGACCGACATCATCAGGATGGAGGGGAAGCCGATGGAGTAGATCTCCTTTACGATGGTGTTCTGCCAGCGGATCTTTTTGAGGGAGAGACGCACCTCCCTGTTGCAGTGGTGGTTGAGGATGAAGCCCAGCGCCCCGCCGAGACAGCGCCCGATGACGGTGGCATAGGCGGCACCCTTTACCCCCATGGCGGGCAGTCCGAACCAGCCGAAGATGAGGATGGGGTCCAGAATGATGTTGCAGACGGCGCCCACCAGTTGGGTGAGCATGGTCTGCATGGAATGTCCGGTGCTCTGCAGGATGCGCTCCGCTGTGATCTCCATGAAAACACCGATGGAAAAGACCGAGACGATGGTGAGATAATCGGCACCGTATTCGATGATGGTGGGATCATCCACCTGCATGGTGAAGAAGGCGCGGGAGAAAAGAAGCCCCAGCACGGCAAAAGCAACGGAGGAGAGGACGGCGAGCAGAACGCCGACATTGGCGATCTTTTCGGCGTCCTCCCGGCGGTTTTCTCCCAGACGGCGGGAGAGCATGGCGTTGATGCCGACACCGGTACCGACCGCAAAGGAGATCATGAGGTTGTCCACCGGGAAAACGAGCGAAACGGCGGTGAGGGCGTCCTCACAGATCTGCGCCACAAAGATACTGTCTACCAGATTATAAAGCCCCTGCACGATCATGGCGACCATCAGGGGCGGCGCCATCTTGAGGAGGAGCTGAGGAATGGGCAGAGAGCCCATAATATTCGCTTGAGAAGGGGGATTGTTAGACATAGAACGACTCCTGTTTCTTTTAGGGATAAGAGGTTATAATACTAAAAATTATAGTCCCAAGCATCCTAAAAGTCAATTTTTGGGGAAAAGAGAAGGACGGCATGACCTTTTGGGAAAGTCGTGCCGTCCTCTAGGCTGTTTCAGACAGTGGGAGCGGGGGCATTTTCGGAAGAGTCGGGGTTAATTTCCCCTGCCTTCTTGAGCGCCATTTTGGTCAGCCCCGGCCCGATGAGCTCATAGATGAGCGTCGCGCAGAGGATGACCGCCCGGATGGTTGCGCCGTAATCCGGCATTTTCTGCGCCGCGATGAGCGAAAGACCGATGGCAACGCCCGCCTGCGGCACCAGAGTGAGCCCGATATACTTCCGGACGTTCGTGGGGGCCTTCATGAGGGAGGCGCCGAGCGAAGCGCCCGCGACCTTGCCGATGACGCGCAGAATGATATACAGCACGCCGATGAGCCCAATGGAAGGCAGAATCTTGATATTGAACTCTGCGCCGGAGGCGACAAAGAACATAACAAAGAGGGGAGGGGTGATATTATCCGCGAGCTTCATGATGGAAGGGGCGGAGCTGGAAACATTGGTGAGCATGGCGCCCATGCACATGCAGAGCAGGAGCGAGGAAAGCCCCAAAAAATCCGCCAGCGCTGCGCCCAGAAAGACGAATGCCACCAGAATGATGGTGCGGTTGGAGTTTTCCTTAAAGTAGCGAAGCGGCACGGTAAAGAGGGCGCCGAGAAGAAAGCCGAGAAGGATGGAGCCTGCGATCTCTCCGAAGGGACGGAGGATGGCCAGAAGCACCGAGCCCTCCCCGGGGCCCTGCATGGCGGTAACTGCCGCGGTGGCAAAGCCGAACGCCATGAGAGCGGCAGCGTCATCCAGCGCTACCACGCTGAGGAGCGTCTCGGTGAGCGGTCCCTTGGCCCGGTATTCCTTGACCACCATGACGGTGGCGGCAGGCGCTGTGGCGGAGGCAATGGCGCCGAGGAGCAGGGCCAGCGGAAGCGAGAAGCCAAACGCCAGCAGTCCCAGCGTGACCGCCAGAACGGCGATAAACGCCTCCAGGAGCGCGATGATAATGGGGGTAAGGCCCACCCGCTTGAGGTAGGAAAGCTTAAACTCCGCGCCGATGGTGAAGGCGATAAAGGCAAGCGCCATCTCGGAAACCAGATTAAGGTCGGTAACAAAGGAGGCGGGGATAAGCCCGAAGCAGTACGGTCCGATGATGAGCCCCGCCAGAAGATAGCCGGTCACGTTCGGCAGGTGGACGACCTTGACCGCCCGTCCCATGATAAGCCCTGACAGAAGAATGACCGCGAGATAGAGAAGGGTATTCATAGTGTCAGCTGATTCCCTCCACATCCAGAATAGGCAGAGTGAAAAGAACACCGGTGTCCGGGCGGGAAAGATCTCCCACCACCGAGCGGATGATCTCCTTGACGCGGGGGACCTCCTCCTCCTTGAGCGCCATAAAGATGGTCTTGCTCTCCTCACGGTCGGAATCCAGAAGCATCCGAAGCGTCCCGAAGAGAGGGAAATCCTCGTGCTTGGAAAGCTCCCGCGCCATACCGGTGCTGCTGAGGATGGTGGCGCCGCGCACCCCCTGTTCCATCATTGCTTCCAGAAGCGGGTCGAGCAGCTCGACCTGATTGAGAACCATCAGCAATAACTGCATTAAATCATCTCCAATCCAAAATGGGGGGAATCCCCCTGCTTATATAAGTATAGCAAGGAAAAAGGGGCGGCAAAAGCCCCAAAATAGATGAATCTCCCGTTCTCCTGCTCCAAGAATTGGGGAAGATTACAAAAGAGCGCGAAAAGCCTGCCGAGGTTGCCGGAAAACGGCAATCAGGAGAGCATCCGCA
>JAHHSN010000027.1 GCA_020025195.1 Angelakisella sp. | reverse complement strand
GAGCGAGACGGCTTCCTCAAGTCCGAAGACGTCGCCCCTCGCGGCTCTTTCCGAGGAGTTCTATGACAGCTGTTACTATGTCGGAGCGCTCTTCCTTCGCGGGATCCATCGTGTTCACCGTAAGGCGAGCCAACTTTTCCATAAAATCAGGACCAATTATCCGTCGGCCTTCCGCCGCTGGAAAAAGAAAACGAGCCGCCGCCTCAATAAGCTGAGCGACGATCTGCTGTTCCCTTACCGCATTATCGCGAAGGAGACCGGAGATCTCTGGCGGCGTCTTAAGGCACGCGGGAGCCGCCAGGAGGGCGCCCTTACGCCAAAGGAATCCTTCCACATCTATATCCGCGCGACGGAGCGCCCCTATAACCGCATTGCCAATTTCTTTGCGCCGATTATTGGCCTTGCCATTCTGGCGGGGGTCGTCGGTTACTTCAATAAGCTGACCTTTGCGGTCAAGGTGGATTATAACGGCGAAACGCTCGGCTTTATCGAAGACGAGCAGCAGTTCTATGATGCCCGCAACAATATGCTGGAGCTTCTCATCAATGAGGAGTACATCCCGCCGGCGGAGACCATCCCGACCCTTTCCATCGCAGTGGCGCGGGAGAATGAGCTTCTGACCGAGGATGAGCTGGTCAAAGCCATCATGGAGGCGTCCGGCAACGAGCTGACCAGTGCCAGCGGCTTCTATCTGGACGGGCAGTTTTTGGGCGCCGTGGAAAACGGCAATGAGTTTCTCCTCTATATTGATGAGATCCTGAGCCATTACCGTACCGGCGAGGAGCATGAGCTGGTGCAGTTCACCAAGAACATCACCCTCAAAGATGGTGTTTATCCCAGAAGCTCGATCCTTTCCATCAGCACCCTGCAGGACTATCTCCGTTCCAACGAGCGTTTGGAGCGCACCTATACCGCTTTGGCGGGGGAGACCATCTCCACCATTGCAAAGCGATACAGCACCACCCCCGAGGAGCTGTTCCGCCTCAACCGCGACATGGAGGACTACCTCACCGACCTGCGGATGCAGCTGCTCGGTTATGATGTAGACGCTCCCGAGGATGCGGAGGAAGCAGCGGCCAACGGGGAAACGGATGACAGAATGCTGGATGCCGGCACCAAAGCCGAGAAGCCGAAAGAGGAGACCAAGGAATCCGAGGAGACCGAAGAGACCCCGCCCGAGGAAGAGACTCCCGATATCGCCCTTGAGGACGTGCCGCTGATGGGCGGCGAGGAGATTTTGGTGGCGCGCATCCGCGTGAATCTCGGGATCCAGATCACCCGCCGGGAGACCTATATCGGCAAGATCCCCTTCGGCACCACCTATGTGGAGGATTCGACCCGGCCGGAAGGCTTCCGCTCCACCATCAGCTACGGCATCCCCGGAACCGAGGAAATCCTGGCGGATATCACTTATGTGGACGGCGTGGAGGTCTCGGAGACGGTCATCAGCCGCAAGCCGCTCACCGAGCCCGTCAATCAGCGGGTCAAGATCGGCACCATGAATGTTTCGGAGTGGCTCGGCAATACCGGCGGCAACTTCATCTGGCCGGTGGACGGCGGCTACTTTAACGGCAGCCTCGGTTCTTACCGCGGCCACACCGGTATGGATATTGCGGCACACGTGGGAACGACCGTCCGCGCTTCCAAGAGCGGCTACGTCAAGATCGCGACCAACGCCGGATGGAACGGCGGCTACGGCCGAACCGTCCTCATTGATCACGGCGGCGGCGTAATCACCCGCTATGCGCACATGAGCCGTGTGGTGGTACAGCCCGGTCAGTATGTAGAGGTCGGTCAGGTGATCGGCTATGTGGGCGCGAGCGGAAACGCGACCGGACCGCATCTGCATTTCGAGATCCGGATCGGCGGCTCCATCATGGCCCCCGAGAATTATATCGGCAAATACTGCCCCAGAAAGATCTAAAAACTCCCTTGGGAGCCAACAAAAATGCCCGCCTTTTGGCGGGCATTTTTTGGCGGTGCGGGCTTTTAAGCGGGCAGGATGATCTCGGTGAGCGCCGCCTGCAGGACAACGTCCGAGAACGGCTTTTTCCCGAACGCCTGCGCGGTAAGGATGCCGTCGGTGTTTTCCACATAGAGGGAAAGCACGCCGTCCTTTTTAAGCTGCAAAAGCTGAGCGTGGGTCGCGGAGAGATCCACCTTGGTGGCGGCCGTTGTGCCGGGAATGGTCACCGGCTGGCTCCAAAGCACGCTGCCGCCCTCCCAGTTCGCGGTGGGCAGGCGGAGCGATACGACCCGCGCGACCGAAAGGCCTTCCGGCCCTCGTTCTCCCTGCGGGCCGGGGATGCCGGGAACGCCGGGCTCTCCCTTTTCCCCGCGGGGCAGCGTGATGTCCAGAATGGCCGCTTCGGGGGTGCCGCGGTTGGTGACGCGGCCTGACTCTCCGGGGGCCGCGGTCGTCACCGTGCCGATGGCAATGGTGGCGGCAGCGCCGGGCTCGCCCTTTTCGCCGCGCGCGCCGTTAAAGAGGCCGCGGTCGGCGTCCGCCCGCACCGACTGTGCGGTGGTTTTCGCCTCTCCCGCGGTCTGCATCAGCTGCTCCACCAGCGTGGGGGAGGGGGGAGCCGCCTCCGACTGTCCCAAGGAAGTGCCCGGCAGCACCGCTCCCAGCTCGCAGAGCTCAGAGGGAAGGACGACCGTCCCTCCCATGGAGCCGTAGACCCCCACGGTAAGCCGCTCCCCCGCGGTGGTAAGGCACTCCCACGGGACGGCGCAGCTTCCGTTTTGGGGCAGAACGACGTTGACCGACGCCTGCCCCGCTGAGAAGACCGCTGTTTTTTCGAGGGTGTCCCACTCCGGGGAAAAGAGAAACTGCACCTCCACCGCCTTCACCATGCCGCCGGTGAGGGGCTCCGCTTCCAGGAGCCGGGGCTTTGTTTTAGTAAGTTCGATCCGAATCATAGATTACCTCCTGTTTCCCTGCAAAAACACCGGGGAAGGGGGAAGATTTCCCGCGCCGGAAGGCAGACCACACATTTATTCAGGAAATCTTAAAAAAGGTGAAAACAGGTGGTGAAGATAACCATAATTTTCCAATACTCGCTTGACATTTCTGTTTGTAAGGTATAAAATATTATAGAATAATTGTAAATATAACACAATTTTGTGCGTTTATATATTATTCCAGCGGCTTTTTTATGCCGCTGAAAAAGACAAGAAAGGAAGGATCATTAGACTGATATGAAAGAGTGGCTGCCGATTGTGATTGGCGTGTTAATCCTTCTTGTTGTCTCGGTCATCGCCTTTATTTTAGGCGTTAAGTATAGAATGAAAGTTGCAGAAGCAGAGCTTGGTTCGGCGGAAGACGAAGCCAAGCGCCTCATCGGCGACGCCATTAAAACGGCCGAAAGCAAGAAAAAGGAAGCGCTGGTAGAAGCAAAAGATGAAATTTACCGCATGAAGACGGAAGCGGACCGTGAGCTCAAGGAACGCCGGACGGAGGTCCAGCGGCAGGAGCACCGTCTTCAGCAGAAGGAAGAAAACCTCGATAAAAAAATTGACAATCTGGAGCGCAAGGAAGAAAACCTCCAGAAAAAGCAGAACGAAGTCGCCGAACGGCTCAAGGAGGCCGAGCAGGTCAAAAAGAGCCAGTTCGATATGCTGGAGAAGATTTCCGGCTTCACCAAGGAGCAGGCAAAGGAATATATGCTGCACCTCCTGGAGAATGAGCTGACCCACGAAAAGGCGCTCAAGATCAACCAGTATGAGCAGCAGCTCCGGGAGGAGAGCGAAACCAAGGCACGGGAGATCATCAGTCAGGCCATCCAGAGATGTGCCTCCGACCATGTCTCCGAGGTCACCGTTTCGGTGGTCCCGCTGCCCAGCGACGAAATGAAGGGACGCATCATCGGGCGTGAGGGCCGTAACATCCGCACTCTCGAAAACCTAACCGGTGTCGATCTCATCATCGACGATACCCCCGAGGCGATCACCCTTTCAAGCCACGATCCCGTGAAGCGCGAGATCGCACGACTCTCTCTTGAAAAGCTTATTCAGGACGGCCGCATCCACCCCGCCCGCATTGAGGAGACGGTGGAAAAGGCGACCCGGGAGGTCGAAAGCAAAATCAAGGCAGACGGCGAGCGCGCGGTCATCGAGACCGGCATCCACCATCTGCACCCCGAGCTGATGAAGCTCCTCGGACGGATGCGCTACCGCACCAGCTACGGCCAGAACGTACTGGACCACTCTATCGAGGTGGCAAAGCTGGCAGGCATCATGGCGGCGGAGCTTGGCGTGGAGCCGACTCTTGCCCGCCGTGCGGGACTGCTGCATGATATCGGCAAATCCCTGACGCATGAGATCGAAGGCAGCCATGTCGCCATCGGCGTGGAGCTTGCCAAGAAGTATAAAGAAAGCCCCGAGGTCATCCATGCCATCGAAGCGCATCACGGCGATGTGGAGGCGAAGACCATCGTAGCCTGTCTGGTACAGGCGGCGGACGCCGTCTCCGCGGCGCGTCCCGGCGCACGGCGGGAGAATCTCGAAAACTACATCAAGCGTCTGGAGAAGCTGGAGGAGATTGCCACCTCCTTCAACGGCGTAGAGAAATCCTACGCCATTCAGGCCGGACGTGAGATCCGCATCATCCTGAAGCCCGACGTCATCAGTGATGACCAGATGGTCATTACGGCGCGTGAGATCGCCAAAAAGATCGAGGACGAGATGGATTATCCCGGCCAGATCAAGGTGAACGTGGTTCGTGAGACCCGCGCCATCGAATACGCGAAGTAAATCCTAAAAAGTGAGAGCAGGAGCCGACCGAACGGTTTCTGCTCTTTTTTTCTTTATGTTCACCCTTTTCCCACGGCGGCATAGCATGAAAAAGGCGACCCGCCCGAAAGGGTCGAGTCGTCTTTGTAGGGGGCGGAGGGCAGTAGTCTTCCGCCCCTGTAGGAATCTCTTTTTCAGGACAGGTTTCCGTTCTCCGGCTCCTCCTCAAGGGGTGGGAGCAGCACCCGGTAAGCTTCCAAAAGGTCGGAAAGGCTCATGCGGGCATTGGCGGGACTGGGACTGGGGAGTACCGTCGCCTCCCGTCCTGTCTGGGGGAGAATGAGCCGGTCATAGAAGCGCTTGGCTGTCTGTCCGGTGGTAAAGACCGCCCGAATGCCCGGAAACGTCTTCAAAAGCCCCGCGACGTCATTCGGAACGGGGTCCCGGATGCTCGCGTCCGAGGCACCCTCGATGGTGCAGGAGAAAAGCGTATCCCAGAGGGCGATGCGGTGGCCTTTGAGAAGTGCTGTCCGATCCTCCTCCGTCGTGGGCGGCTCCTCCCCAAAGAGCAGTGCCAGCACCCGCCAGAAACGGTTCTGCGGGTGACCGTAATAAAAGCCCCGCTCCCGGCTCTTGGGGGAGGGCATCGTCCCCAGAATGAGCACGCGGCTTTCCTCATCCGCGATGGGGGCAAGGGGATGGACGATTTTCTGCGGCATGGCGGCTCCTTTCTGCTTGAACCTTCACCGCCCAGCGGGAAGGCATGTGCCGGCGTCCTTTTCCCGGAAGCGGAAAAAGAAAAGGGAAGGCGTCGCCCTCCCCTTTGGTAAACGGTCAGTGCTTCTTGGCGCGGAGCTTCTGCAGGAGGGGCTTGCCTTTCACAAAAGCCCAGTACCAGAAGCGGGAGCGCACCCGGTCGAATTCCCCGACCAGCTCGGTGACGCCCTCCTCGTGACAGAAGCCCTCCTTAAAGCGGTAAAGGCCATTCTCCTTGGTAAGGGAATAGACCCCGCCGAAGTCATAGAACGTGACGCCCAGCTCCACTGCCCAGCGGATCATCTCCGCCTGCATGGCGTAGGCGGGCATGAGGTTCCGCTTTTCATTGCCGGAGGCGCCGTAGATGTAAAACACCTTTTGCCCGTAGTGGAGGGCAATGGCAGCGGCAAGAGGCTCGCCCTCAAATTCCGCCACATAGATGCGGGCATAATCACCGTAGGCTTCCAGCATCCGCTCAAAGTAGTCGTAGGGGCGGTGCCCGATCTTATCCCGCTCGCAGGTGGTGAGATAGAGCTGAAAGAAAGCCTCCAGGTCGGCCGTTTCCCGCGACCAGCGGACGGTGACCCCCTTGCGGTGGGAAAGCCGGACATTGTAGCGGGTCTTTTCCGCAAAGGTGGGCATCAGCTCGTCAAAGGAGCGCCCTTTGAGCGTTAGGAACATATTGAAGCGGGGCTGGATCTGGTCATGGATGCCGACGTTCCGGCTCCGGACACGAAAGCCGGCGGCGGCATATTTCTCACACAGCGCCTCGTCATAGCGTACCTCGGGGTCAAGGCGGAGGAGGAACGCCTTATGCTTTTTAAGCACAGGCTCCGCCTCTTTGATGAGCGCAAGGACCGTCTCGGTATCATAGGGATCGCAGACCGGTCCGCGCGGGGCATAGGCCAGCGTGCGCCCGCCCACCGCGTGGGCGAAGATGATGGAGAGCGCGGCGGTGATTTCCCCGTCCTTTTCCAGAGTGACCTGCTCACCTACCCAGCCTTTTTTCACATAAGCCCAACGGCAGTCCTGCATCAGGTTGCCATAGGGGGAATGGGTGATAAATTCCTCGTAGCGGCGGAGCTGCTGCGGGTCCTTCTGATCAACAATCGGCATGATGGCCCTCCTTTTTTACTGAATCTTGAGACAGCGCCTCGCGATGGCAAGGTCGCTTTCATAGTAATCATAGCGGCCGGAGACCTTTTGATAGTCCTCCTCGCCTTTCCCTGCCAGAATGAGGATCTCCCCGGGCTTCGTTTCCCGGATGGCCCGCTCTGCGGCTTCGGTGCGGTCGGGGATGATGACGTAGCGGGAATGGCGCTCCTCGATGTAGCCCGCCATTTCCCGGCAGATCTCGGCAGGGTCCTCAAAACCGGGGTCCTCCGCCGTGAGATAGACAAAATCGGCATACTGCCCGCAGAGCCGCCCGATATCGACGCGGCGCTTTTGGTTTTTATGCCCGGGGCAGCCGCACAGCACCTTGATGGGCTGTCCGGGGTAGTCCTCCCGGAGGGAGCGGAACAGCTCGGTGAAGCTGAGGAAATTGTGGGCATAGTCCACAATGACGGTCCGGCCGTCCTTCTCAAAGCAGTTCATCCGTCCCTGCACCGCGACATTCTCCATGCCGCTTACGATAAAGCGGTCCTCCACGCCGAGGGCGCGGGCCGCGGTGGCGGCAGCGAGGGCGTTCATCACATTGAAGCGCCCTTCCATGCGGATGCGGCAGGGAAGCCGGCTCTCCTTTGTAACGATGGTAAAGGAAAAGCCGGGGCGTTCCTTCTGAATGTCCTCCACCCAGAGGTCGCAGGTGGGGTCCTCTCCATAGACCAGCACCCGCTCGGCGTGAGCCTTGGCTACCGCAAGGATTTCCTCAAAGCGGTCGCAGCCCTTAAAGATGACGGCGGTGCGGCAGTTTTCCATCAGGCGCAGCTTGCACCGGAAGTAGTCCTCAAAGTCGGGATGCTCCAGCGGGCCGATGTGATCCTCCGAGATGTTGAGGAACAGCCCGACCTCATAGGGGGTGCCGTAGGCGCGCTCATGCTTATACGCCTGAGAGGAGACCTCCATGGTGAGGTAATGGATGCCGTGGGCGAGCGCGTCCGCAAAGCAGGCGTGCAGCTCCAGAGATTCCGGGGTGGTGAGGTGCGCTTCGGTGGATTCTCCCCCGGTATACATTTCCACGGTGGAAAGGACGGCGCTGCGGTAGGGGAGCGCGGCGTCCAGGATGTTCTTGATGAAGTAGGTGGTGGTGGTCTTGCCCTTGGTGCCCGTCAGCCCCACCAGATGGAGCTTTTGGGCGGGGAGACCATAATATTCCGCCGCCGCGACCGCGAGGGCCCGGCGAACGTCGGTCACCAGAAGGGCGGGCGCGTCCCAATAAAAGCGCTCCTCGGCAAGATAGCAGGCCGCCCCTTTTCTCAGGGCGTTCTCCAGATATTCCGCCCGGAAGCCAAGCCCCTTGCAGATGAAAAGCGACCCCTCCTCCACCGAACGGGAATCATAGGAGAGGGAGGGGAACAGAAGCTCCTCGGGGCAGTTGACGGCTTCCTTAAAGAGCCCATGCTCTTTAAGCGCCGCCGCAAGGCGGGAAAGACGAAGAGAATATTCCATAAGATTTCATTGCTCCTTTTCGGTTTCCTCCAGCGCGCGGATGGCGGGCCCGAGGATGGAAAGAACGGTCTTGGCTCCGGAAAAACGCTCATCATCAAGGAGCGGATTGTATTCCACGCAGTCCAGTGCCACCGCCTTTTGGGAGGCCATGAGCGCCTTCAGCACCTCGGTGACCTCCGCGGGGGAGGGCCCGGCCGGGATCGGAAGCCCCGTCGCGGTAAAGAAACCGCTGTCGAGGGAATCCACGTCCCAGCTGACGTGCATATAAGGCGTCCGGATGTTGTGAAGCAGCCGCCCGAGCGCTTTTTCCAGCCCCTCCCGGCGGATCTCCTCCATGCGGTAGAGGTGGACCCCCTCCCGGCGGATGATCTCCTCCTCGGGGGGATCGATGTCCCGTGCGAAAAAGATGTGGACGTTTTGCGGCAGGAGCTTCGGGGTATGGGTGCCGAGGGTGGAAAGCTCCTCCCGGCAGAGCCCCAGCAGCGCCGCGATGGGCATACCGTGGATGTTGCCGGAAAAGGAGGTGTCCTCGGTGTTGATGTCGGTGTGGGCGTCCACCCAGACGAGGGAAAGCTCCTCCGGGGCACAGAGCTCCGCCGTGCCCGCCACGGTTCCGAGACCCAGCGCGTGATCTCCGCCGATGGTGAGGGGGAAGCGGTGGGTTTTATGTGCCTCGGCGACCGCGTCCCGGGTCGCTCGGCAGGCCTTCAATACTTCGGCAAGATATTTGGGACTTTTGACTTCGTCCGCCCGCCGCTCCACGAGCGGTTCAAAGGCCGTGACGGTGTTATAAGGTAAATTCTGCTCCTCCAGAACACGAAGCAGTCCCTCCCGGGCGAGGACAGAAAAAGCGCCGGAGCAGCCGACGGTACCGCAGCCCAGCTCCAGAGGCGCCCCAATGACGGAAAACTGCATAAGAAGAACCAACTTTCTCAAAGGATAATACGGGAACTCCCCGCGATATCATACCTTCTATTCTATCATACCCGGAGGCGGCGTACAACCTTTCCCGGGGTAGAAACCCAACGTTTCGGCAAAATGAAAGACCAATTTATTGACCTTTTTCCGGGGATGCGATATTATATATAGAATAGGATAGGTGTGGGCTCTCAAGGATTATAGTCGTTTTGACTGCCCGCGATACACAAAAACCAAGCAAAAAGGACTGAGTTATTATGAAGATATCGCCTTCTATGCTCTCTGCGGATTTTACCAAGCTGGGAGAAGAACTGGACCGGATAAAGGCCTCCGGAGCGGATATGCTCCATATCGATGTGATGGACGGGCACTTCGTTCCCAATATTTCCTTCGGAATGCCGGTCATCAAGAGCATCCGCAAGAAGAGCGACCTCTTTTTCGATGTTCATATCATGATCTCCCAGCCGCAGCGCTATATCGAGGAGCTTAAAAAAGCGGGCGCGGAGCTCATCACCTTCCATTATGAGGCGGAGGGAGACCCCGCCGAAACCATTGAGATGATCCATGCGGCGGGGCTTAAGGCCGGCATTTCCATCAAGCCCAAAACCCCCGTCGAGGTGCTGCTTCCTTACCTTAAGGACGTGGAGCTTGTCCTCATCATGACGGTGGAGCCTGGTTTCGGCGGCCAGAGCTTCATGTCGGATATGATGCCGAAGCTCCGGTGGCTCAAGGAGGAGGCCCGCCGCCAGAACACCGACTTTATCCTGCAGGTGGACGGCGGTGTCAATCGAAACACCATTGCCGAGGCGGCTGCTGCCGGCGCGGACTGCTTTGTGGCAGGTTCCGCTGTCTTCGGAAAGCCGGATTACCATGAGGAGGTCACCGCCCTCAAGGCCTTGGCAGAAGCGGCACGCCCGCAATAACCAAAAGGAGACGAACGCTTATGCAGTTATCGGATATGCGCTTTTCCGCTCTGTACCAGCGCGGCGTTACGCTGGAGCAGATGAAGGAGCCTGCCATCTCCCGTACCATCAAGCAGATGGAGCATACTCCCGAACGGATAGAGGGAATGGAGCCGGCGGCTTCTCTGGAGGGGCTTTCCCCCGAGGAAATCATTGCCTACGCTAAGGCGGCTGACATTGTGGATGAGACCGACGGACGACGCCTTGCGGACAAGCTGGAGCGGTTTCGAGGCAAAGCCCCGACCGTTCTGGTGGACGCCATTGACGATGAGCCCTATGTTTCCAGCCAGCTGGGACCGGCACTGGCGCTTCGAGAGGAGTGTGCCCGCGGCGCGCATCTTGTGGAAAAGGCCGTCGGAAGCGCGGAAGCCACCATTCTGGTCTATAAAAACCTTTCGGACATCGAGCTTTCCATCCCCCGGATGGTGGACGGCGTCCCCATCCGGAGAATCGGCGGGAAATACCCCACCCAGACCCGTCTGATGGAGGAACTGGAGCTGGACGACGCCGACAACGATACCACCCTTTTTGTCGGCGCCTGCGCCCTGATCCACCTCTGCCGCGCGGTCTATGAGGGAATCCGGCAGACCACCGCCTTTATCACGGTGGCGGGCAACTGCATCGGCTTCCCCCGCAATGTGGAAGCCCCCATCGGCACCCCGATCTCGGAGCTTATCAAGCTCTGCGGTCTGGCGGAAAACCCCACCCGCATCATTTTGGGCGGGCCCATCACCGGCACCAATGTCACCGACATGGAAAACACGCTGGCGGACGTCACCACCTCGGCGGTGCTGGTCATCCGGGACGATCACCGGGACTTTATGTATGAATGCATCGGCTGCGGCCGCTGTGCCAATGCCTGTCCGCAGGGCCTTAACCCCATGCAGATCCTGCGGGAGCTGCGCCGGGAGAATTACAAGGAAGCGGAGCGGCTCGGCCTTTGGGAGTGCAGCCACTGCATGTGCTGCAGCTATATCTGTCCCTCGCGGCAGTCAGTCGCCGGGGAGATTCTGCTCTATCAGCAAAGCCGGAAAGGGGGAATCGAGGCCTGATGATCAAACGTTCTGTTTTTTTGCCGCCTCATATCAAGCACCCCGCCAACAGCCGCACCATCATGCTGGACGTGATGCTCTGTATGCTGGCGCTCTATTTTATCGCGGCGTTCTACTATGGGCCCCGCGTCTGGATGCTGGCGGCCGTTTCCAGCGTCACCTGCTTTTTGACGGAGCACCTCGCGGTGCAGCTGCGTCTCGATCCCCATAACTGGCGGGATCTTTCGTCGTTGGTCACGGGAATGATGATCCCGCTGATGCTGCCCGCCTCCATCCCTTATTATGTGGTCATCGCCGCCGATCTTTTCGCGATGATCGTCATCAAAAACGCCTTCGGCGGCACCGGCTTCAATGTCTTTAATCCCGCGGCGGGCGGCCTCGCCTTTGTAACGGCGTGCTGGCCCTCCCTGGTGTTTTCCTATCCCATTCCCTTTTCCCATCTGGACGTCACGGGCCCGGTCACGGCCCGCCTTACAAACAGCATTGCCTATGTGCTGTCCGTCGGCGGCGTGCCCTCCACCGACTACACCTCCACCATCCTCGGCATCCACCCCGGCCCCATGGGCGCGCTCAACGGGCTGGTGCTCCTGGCCTGTATGCTCTATCTCATCGCGCGGGGCAGCATCCGCTGGTGGCAGCCCCTCATCACCATGGGCATCGTGGCGGTGGCGGCTTCCTTCTTCCCGCGGGCTCACTTCAGCTCCGCGACCTCCATCTTTTATGAGATTTTCGGCACCTCGGTGCTGTTCGGCGTGGTGTTCCTGCTCTCCGACCCGGTGAGCAGCTGCGCCCGGGATGAGGCCAAGCTCGTCTCCGGTGTGGCGGCGGGCCTGCTCATTGTGCTGTTTAATTATTTCGGCGCCTATCAGCAGCCCATCGTATTCGTGGTGCTTATCATGAACCTGCTCAATCACAAGATCGACAGGATCATCGAGGATTATATGATCGCAGAAAGGAGACGCCGCTATGAAAGACGACAAGAAGAAACGGCCGGCTGAGGAAGCGGCGGAGCAAATTTCCGTTTCCAAGATGAATGAAGCCTCCCGGCAGGAGGCCATCGCCGAGGAAAAGGAAGCGATCGAGCGGCAGGAGGAGGAAAAAAGCCCGGGCTTTTTTGCCCGCGTCGGCGCAAGACTCCACAACCGGGAGCAGGCGGCCAAGCAGCGCCGCAGCTCCTCCCAGTCCAAATTCACGCCCGACCGCACTCTTTTTCTGCTGGCGGCCATCCCCTTCTGGGCGGTGGCGGGAACCACCCTCAAAAACGCGATTGCCCTTTCCTTTGTGCTCATCCTGACCCTCATCCCCGCGTCGGCCCTGCGCTACATCCTGCGCCGGCAGGTCGGGGTCGCGGAGTGGATTGCCCTGCCGGCTTCGGTGGTGGTTGCGACGATGCTGGCGACGGTCAGCTGCATGGTGCTGTTCCTCTGGCTCTCCCCCTCGCTCTATGATTCCCTCGGCGCCTACCTGTTCCTGCTGGTGGCGGCGCCCATCCTGATGAACACGGAGTGCAACGGGGTGCCCTCGGGCATCCGCGAATTCTGGAAGCGCACCTTCCGCTTTATCGCTGATTTTATCGCGGTGCTGCTCCTCACGGGCGGCATCCGCGAGGTGCTGGCCTATGGCGCCATTTTCGATATTCCGCTTAAATTCATGGGCACGTTCCGCATGGAAGCGGCCAGACAGCCTTTCTTCGGACTGATCTTTTCCGGCTTCCTGCTGGCGATCATCCGAATGTTCCATCGCCTTCTCCATAAGAGAATTGCGATGCACGGCAGGAGAACGGCTTCGGGAGAGGAGGCGAGCGCATGACGGTTTTGCAAGAGATTTTGTCCGTGGCCTTTGTGGCGGCGCTGGCGGAGAACGCCTTCTTCACCCGCTGCTTTGCCGTGGATATGAGCGACCTGCCGGCGAGCGAGGAGGAATTCAGCCTCAAAAACTATTTGGACGTCGTGATGACCGTTCTCGCCGCCCTCGCGGGCTATTTGGGACGCCTTATTTTCTCCCGGTTTTCGTCGGTGCCCAAATATTTCGGCACTCCGGTGAGCATCTTAATTTATGTGCTGTTTTTCTTCGTCGTTTTCGCGGCGTTTCGCTTTACAAAGCAGAAGCTGATTGCCCCGGAGCTCCTTGAAAAGAACGTGAAGTGCTGCTTTTCTTTCCTGCAGATCGGCGTTCTTCTTCTCATCAATCTCGGCTCCTACAACTGGTATGAGAGTCTGGTGTTCGGGCTGTTCAGCGCCCTAGGCTTCATCCTCGCGGAGCACGTCTATATGGTGATGCAGGACCGCCTGCAATACAGCCGTGTTTCCTTCTTCTTAAGAGGGCTGCCCATTCGTCTGATCGGGATCGGAATCTTTTCTCTCGCACTGTTCGGTCTTTTGGGGCACTCCCTCGCCGTATAATTATCCCACGAAACAGGGGGAATTTTTATGAGTAAAGGGTATAAGGTCCGCCGTTACGGCTACGACCGCAGACAACAGAAAAAACGCCGCACCGCAGGGGTTATCCTGACGGTGGCGATCATTGTGGGCGCCTGCGTGGCAGGCTGGTTTCTCTTTGAGCCGGTTTCGGAGTGGGTCAAGGATTTTGCCGAGGAGCAGAAGCATAAGATCGAACTCCAGAAGGAAGAATCCCAAAAGCCGAAGCCCGAAAAGCCGACCCCTGACAATCCCGATCAGGAGCCGGAGGAGCCGCCCGCTCCGGAAACTGCCGCGTTCCCGGCACTCACCGTTCAGCTCAGCCCCGCGGAGCTTCTCGACCCGGCGGCACTCACCGCCAAGCTGCAAAAGCTCAAGGCGGAGGGCTATGACGCCGTTCTCTTTGACCTCAAGGACAAGGACGGTGCGGTGCTTTATGAAAGCGCCCTTCCCGCAGTGCTGGAGAATCCTTCCCAGCAGGCGGCACGCTTTGATCTTGCGGAGGTCATCCGTAAGGTTAAGGAAGCAGGGCTTACCCCGGTGGGACGGCTCTATGCCTTCCGTGACCGTCTGGGCGCCCGCGGGATGCCGGAGGCGGCAGTCAAGTTTAATTACACCGAGACCAACTGGATCGACAATTCCGCGGATGCCGGCGGAAAGAGCTGGCTCAACCCGGTAAGCCCTCAGGCGCAGGACTATCTCCTCGCGCTTCTGGAGGAAGCGGCGGGGGCGGGGCTGGAGACCATTGTCCTGGATGGGGTGCAGTTCCCGGAAGGCTATTCTCTGGAGCTTGCCACCTATGCCGCGCCCAATGTTACCGTGGATAAGAGCGCGGTGCTGGCGGGCTTCCTCGAAAAGGCGGTTGCCCGTGTGGAGGCGAAGAACGCGACCCTTTGGACAACGTTCGGCGTTTCGGTGACGGCCGGGGTGAATGAGGTCCGCTGCGGCACTGACCCGGCAAAGGTCATAAAGGCCGCCCGTCATGTGGTGGTGGACGTCGCTCCCGCGCAGTTCGGGGCCGGGCTTACCCATGAGAAGCTCACCCTCACGGCGCCGGTCAAGTCCCCCTATGAGACGGTAAAGGCGGCGCTTTCCGCGTCTCCCGTCCTCAAGACGGAGGGGCTGACGCTGGCTGCCTCGGTGCAGGGCTATACCGCTCCGTGGATCCCCGCCGAAGCGAACCTTTCCTACGGCAAGGAGCAGATCGACCAGCAGCTGAAGGCCGTTAAGGAGTTCGGCGTTGAGCACGCTATCGTGAATCCCATCGGTTAAACCCGGTAAGATACCCAAAAAGACCGCTGACCCATCCTGAAGCGACGGGCCGGCGGCCTTTCTTTTTTTATTTCAGTTCCTCCTGCGGGGCGGGGATGGCCGGGGATTTTCCTTCCAGCTCCTCCACCCGGCGCTGCAGCTTTGCCATCTCCTGATAGACCCGGCAAAGCTCCTGCTGTACAGGGTCGGGAATGTGGACGTGGTCGAGGCGGTCGATCTCCTGCTTCACGTTCTTGACCCGAACCACCTGGGCGGGCACGCCCACTGCGGTGGAGTCCGCGTCAATGGAATGGAGCAGCACCGCGTTGGAGGCGATCTTGCAGTTATCGCCCACCGTGAGCGGCCCCAGAATTTTAGCGCCCGAGCCGACCATCACGTTTTTTCCGAGGGTGGGATGACGTTTGCCGGTATCTTTTCCGGTACCGCCCAGTGTGCAGCCCTGATAGAGGGTGCAGCCGTCGCCCACCTCGGCGGTCTCGCCGATGACGATGCCGGCGCCGTGGTCAATGAAAACCCCGTGTCCGATCTTGGCGCCGGGGTGGATCTCGATGCCGGTGGTAAACTTGGCGTGCTGGCTCATCCAGCGGGCCAGGAAAAAATGCCCCCGTTCATGGAGCCAGTGTGCCTGCCGGTACCAAAAGAGTGCTTTGATGCCGGAATATAGAAACAGGATCTCGAAGGAGCTGCGCGCGGCGGGATCGCGTTGGCGCACCGCGCGGATATCCTCCCTGATACGGTCAAACATGATAAAACCTCCGATCGGAAAGAATAAAGGATACTAAATTAAAATAGCATAAAAGGGAAGAACAATCAATGAGGGCGGCGTAAGTTCTATTTGAAAGCAGGAACGGGGTATGGTATAATTAGAAAATAAAGTTAAGACAAAACCAGAAAAATCGATCTGTTATGACGAGGAAAAGATGGAAAGACGAGACAAAATAAATTATTATCTGGACATTGCCGAGGCGGTTGCGGAACGGGGGACCTGTCTCCGCCGCAATTACGGCGCTGTCATTGTAAAAAACGATCAGATCATCTCCACCGGCTATGTCGGCGCGCCTCGCGGGCGCGCCAACTGCTGTGAGCTGGGTTTCTGCACCCGGGAAAAGCTCAAGGTGCCGCGCGGAGAGCGGTATGAGCTCTGCCGCTCGGTGCATGCCGAGGCCAACGCCATCATCCACGCGAGCCGCAACGATATGCTGGACGCGGCCCTCTATCTGGTGGGCAAGGAAAATGACGGCGAGTATGTGAAGAACGCTTCGCCCTGCTCCATGTGCCGCCGCATGATCATCAACGCGGGCATCAGGACGGTCATCGTGCGGGATACCCGCGATGAGCACCGCACCTTCGACGTCAACGAAGCGTGGGTGCAGGTGGACAATTCCATCGAGGGCGTTTTCGGCTACTAAAGGCATAAACAGAGGCGGGCCGGCTCACACTAAGGGAACAGGAAAAATCTCTTGGTGTTGAAAGGAGCCGTCTCATGGCAGAAAAAGAAAAAACCAGTCAGCAGGAAGAAACCGGGGAGCTGGAGCGTCGCGCGGAGGAGATCTATCACTCCGGGTCGGTCACCACCGAGGGCGGACGGCATAAGATCCACTGCCTTACCATCATCGGGCAGGTGGAGGGACATTATATCCAGCCGCCGCAGAATAAAACCACCAAATACGAGCACGTGATCCCGCAGCTTGTGGCCATTGAAGAGGATCCCACCATCCGGGGGCTTCTGGTCATCCTCAATACCGTGGGCGGGGACGTGGAGGCGGGGCTTGCCATTGCGGAACTGCTTTCCGGCATGAAGACCCCAACCGTTTCGCTGGTGCTTGGCGGAGGGCACTCCATCGGGGTGCCGCTTGCCGTCTCCACAAGATATTCCTTTATCGCCCCCACTGCCACTATGACGGTGCATCCCGTCAGGATGAACGGGCTTATGCTGGGGGTACCGCAGACCCTTTCCTATTTTGACAAGATGCAGGAGCGCATCACCAATTTTGTTACAGCCAACAGCCATATCACCCCGCAGAAGTTCCGCTCCCTCATGATGAAAAACGGCGAGCTGGTCATGGATATCGGAACCGTTTTGGATGGGGAAGCCGCCGTGCGCGCGGGCCTCATCGACTCTCTCGGGACCTTAAAGGACGCCATCGAGAAGCTCTATTCTCTCATTGATGAGGAGGACGTTCCCAAAAAAGCGCCCCGCCGGAAGAAAAGCAAGGGGGTGGGGGCGGAGTGATCCATTCCGTTTTGCCGCAGGAGGCATTTTACCCGGAGGAGCCGTTTCCCCCGAGGGAGTGCCTCTCTGTTTCGCAGGGATTTCTGGAAGGAGTGCGGCAGGAGGACGGGAGTTTTCTCATCACCCGGCTGATCTCCACTGATCCTGCCGCTTATCTCGATCCGGCCTTGGAGCCGGGCGCCTATTACCGCTAAAAGCCGCGCCCTTCGGGGCTTACATATCAGAAGGAGGCCATGTTACCTATGTCTATACTGAGCGCCATTCTTCAGGGAATCCTGCAGGGGCTCACTGAATTTCTGCCGGTTTCCAGCTCAGGACACCTTTCACTCTATCAGTATTTTACCGGCATCAGCTCGGAAGGCTCAGCAGCCTTTTCGGTGATGCTTCATCTGGGAACGCTCCTTGCCGTCATCATTGCCTTCCGCAAGACGATTGGACGGCTTCTGGTGGAGTTCTTTCGGATGCTGGGGGATCTTTTTACCGGCAGACTCTTTAAGAAGACCAAGGTCACACCGCCCCGCCGGATGCTTTATTATCTGATGCTTTCCTGCGTGCCGCTCCTCTTTGTGCTTCCGCTTAAGGACGCCATCTCCGGCATCAGCGCGGACAGCGACATCATCGTAGAGGGTATTTGCTTCCTGCTCACCGCCGCCATCCTCTTTCTGGGAGAGCGCGCCCGCCCCGGCACCAAAAAGGCCGCCACCATGACAGCAAAGGACTCCATTCTGGTGGGCGTGGCGCAGTGCGTGGCCACGCTGCCCGGCGTTTCCCGCTCCGGCGCCACCATTTCGGCGGGACTCCTCTCCGGCTTCGACCGCAGCTATGCTGTCTCCTATTCCTTCATTCTGGGACTCCCGGCGGTGCTTGCCGCGGGGCTTCTGGATCTTAAGAAGGTCATGGGCGGCGAAATCCTCGATATGAGCTGGGGCGCCGCCCTCATCGGGATGCTGACCGCCGCCGTTTTCGGGCTGCTGGCCATTCGTCTGGTGCATTGGCTCATCCGCGGCAATCAGTTCCGCATCTTCGCCTATTATACCCTCGTGATCGGTGTTCTGACGCTGGGACTGGGAATCTATGAGGCGGCTTCCGGTCACGCGATCCAGACCCTCATCATGGGGCTGATCCGATAATTACCCAAGGCACCAAGAAAAGGAAAGGATGTATACATACTATGGAAATCGAGATTCGGGCAGAGGCCAAAATGGAGCCGAAAGATTACATCTCGCTTACCCGCTTCCTCAGCTATGAAAAATCCCGTTTCAGCCCGCTCATCAATACGGTTTTGATTGTAGCGGTGCTGCTGGGGCTTTATGCCGACTTCATGATCAATCACGAGTTCGGCCTTCTGACCGTTGTTGCCATTTTGGCGGTGGTTTTTACCTACGGCCTGCCGGAATTCACCGCCCGCCGCTTTGTTCGCACGGACAAGAGCTTCATCGGGCATGAGTTTAAGTATTTGTTCAATGAGAAGGGCATCAACCTGCTGGATGAGACCGCGGGCACCACGGCACTTTTCGCCTGGCCCACCATCCTCAATCTCTATGAGATGAAAGACCATTTCTTTGTCTTCCTGAGCAAGCAGAACGCCCTTGTAATCCCGAAGCGCAGCTTCAGCGCCGAGGATCTCTCCGATCTCCGGGAGTTGGTCTCCTATCAGATCGGCAAACGCTTTGAGCCCCGCTGGGCGCCCAAAAAGAAGAAGGAAAAGAAAGCTAAAAATCAGTAATCTGTATGTTGCCGCAGCCGCGCCTTTTCATCAAAAGAGCGGCTGTTTTTCCCACTGTTGAAAGGAGTCTAGGAAGTCTTATGGCGCAGAAATCCAAAAAGAAAACCACAAAGGGGAAATCCTCCGGGAAGAAGCTCACCAAAGCGGAGCAGAAGTCCCGCCGGGAGCTCTCGGCGATTATTCTGTTCGCCTTGGGTGTTCTGCTCCTCTGTCTTGCGGCGGTAAAGGGCGGGAACGCCTGGCTCGCGGTACATAACAGCTTCCGCGGCATCCTCGGCTGGTGCTGCTATCTTCCGGGACCGCTCCTCATTTTGGTGGCCATATTCATCGCACTGGACAAGACCACCATGGCGCCGAGCGTCAAGGTCGTGAGCACGGTGCTGCTCATCCTGCTGCTGTCCGGCCTCACCCAGATCATCACCAAGAATGTACCGGAGGGCGGGTTTATTTCCATTCTCTCCGGGCTTTATCACGACGGACTGACCCTTAAGGGCGGCGGCGCGCTGTCCGTTATTTTCGGCGTCTCGCTCCTCAAATGGCTGGGCTACACCGGGGCGCTCATCGTCACCATCCTGCTCATCTTTGTGTTCTTCATGCTCTCCACCGGCATGACGCTGATCGGACTGTTCCGCGGCGCGGTGAAGCCGGTCAGGAAGCTGGAGGAAGCCTATACCGCGGCGGTGGAAAGCCGTGACGCGGCGGCGGAGGAGCGCCGGCAGAAGAAGTTCGATATCGATGTTCCGCTGGATAACGAAAAGAAAACGAGAAAACAGGACGCCCTCATCGAAAAGGAGGCGGGAGCTTCCCGAAGAAAGCTGGACCGCATGGTCAGCTCGATGAAGAATTCCGTCGAGGCGCAGAAAAACGGCCATCACGCCTATGACTTCGACGCGGAACCGGACCGGCCCATTGAACCGTCTCCCGAGCCCCAAAAGCCGGCGGAGACAATCCCGCC
>JAHHSN010000026.1 GCA_020025195.1 Angelakisella sp. | reverse complement strand
ACTATGGACATCTACGCTAAGGTGAAGTACAATAAGCCAGAGGAACTTTTTGATGCGGTGAATGGTGCGCTTCACCAGATCACTCCCTCCTAAAAGGAGCCTATTTTTTGGGTTAAGGAATAGGACAACCGAAGGGGCAACACCCGAAAAACGCTGTAATATCAAGGGAAATCAGCATTCAGCCTATTTTAGTATGGTCTGAAGGCCGCTCGTCGTGCTCCTCAGTTCTCCAAGCGCTGATTTCTTATCTTGTGCGAAAATCATCTCCGGAATCTTCGGGTTCCGGAGATTTTTTCTTTCCGGTGCGTTATTTTCTGTGAAAATCCGCTCTTTTCGAGCAAGTAAGTCTTGACATTGACTGCACAAGATGATATGATAAAAAAGCTGATTCGCGGATGTGGCGGAATAGGCAGACGCGCTAGATTCAGGTTCTAGTGGTGGCAACACTGTGTGGGTTCAAGTCCCTTCATCCGCACCAAAAAAAGAGACGCTTTATAGCGTCTCTTTTTTTATTGTTTTTTCCTGCGGCCCGCCCGTCAACGCGCACGGATCAGGACAACGCCGCTGCCGCCCTTGGCACCCGCCAACTGGAAGGCGCCACCGCCGCCGCCACCGCCGGTACCGTCCGTTCCGGACTCCGCGAATTTTTCATGCTCCCGCACATTGAGGGCGCCCGCGCCGCCGCCGCCCTTTCCGCCCGGGTTTTGCGTCAGCAGGATGGGATAGCTCGGCTGGTAGCCCTCGGCGAAGCTGTTTCCGCCACCACCGCCGCCGCCATAGAGCATCTCGGTCTCCTCCCTGAAGCCGGTCGTCTCAAATACCTGACCGTAGCCGCCCATACCGTAAGCCTCGTGCTCGGTCGCGGGGATATCGGGACCGCTGCCGCCGTCGCCTCCGTTTTCTCCTCCGGGCTGATTGACCCGACCGCTCAGCATCCCGCCGCCTCCTCCGCTGCCGCCGCTGCCGCCGTCACCGCAGGCCGGGACTCCGTTTGTCACGCTCCCCTGCATTCCGGCTTCGCCGCCTGCCGCCGTTTTCCCGCCGAGGGCGGTCGCAGTGCCGTTCTGGTTTTCCATCCCGCCCTCACCGATCGTCACGGGGTAGTCGGTGTCCTTTTTGAATTCGAACTGAAAGGTGCGGGTCTCGCCCCCGGCGCCCCCACCGCTGCCCGGCAGCACTCTGGGCGCGCTCCCGCCGCCGCCTCCTCCGCCGACCATAAACACGTCCGCGGTAAAATCCCGCGTAAAGCGCAGCGTCCCGCTGGTCCTAAGTCCCAGCGTCATCCGCGCCCGGTCCTTCCATTCATAATCCCCGGTATAGGTGAAGCTTCCCGGGATGAAAGGCGCCTTCGGGATGTTGATTGCATTTCCAATGATTTTCAAAAAACCATTCCTCCTTTTATCTTCTAAGCAAAAGCGCTCCGCTCCCTGCAAAAACACCGCCGCCCGGTCCCTCTTTTTCCGGGTTTCTTCAATATCACACAATGATTTAGAATATGTTCATAATTGTCGTTCACAAACTCCTCAAAAAATATTTAGAAAAAGTACTTTGACTGTCACCGCTCCCGCGGCTAGAATAATAGTATCAAAGGGAATTATCCCGGAAATGGAGGTTTATCATGAAAAAAATCCTAGCTTCTGTCGTCGCTTCGCTGCTGGCCCTTTCGCTCATCGGCTGCGGCGCGAAAACCCCTCCGCCCCAGGATCCCGCCGAACCGCCGGCGGATACCATCCTCTATGCCGAGGTAGACCCCACCCAGTGGAGCTATCTCCCTGCGGAAGACGATCCTGTCACGCAGGCGCTCATCACCATTGACACCACACCTTACGGCACCGCCGGCTCCTCTCTCGCACAGGTCATCGCCGGCGTCAATCTCATTCAGCTCACCCAGCGGGAGGAGACACTCTCCGCCGCCAAGCGCTATCTGGACGGCATGACCCCGCTCCAGCTGGATTACTTCTCCTTCCAGTGGCAAACGGCGCTGGCCACCGCCCGGAGCATCCTCACCGAATTTCCGGAGCAGCAGCCGCTCCTCAGCGACGCGGGCTTCCCGGATTTTGACCCCGCCCCCTATAAAGAAAAGGATCTGGAGACCCTGGACGAATCGGTCCGCGTTCTCCTGACCGAGCGCGGTGTCACCGACGTCTGGAAGACGCTGGGCGAGGATTTTCCCCTTCTCGGCGCTTAAATTTTCCCCTCATTTTGACGCATCTTTTTCCGCATGGCAAAAGCCGTACCGCCAAGACGAATGTTTTGCCTTCCCTGTGCGCTTAAATTGACTTATGCCGATAAAATCGGTATAATGTAGTGGACATTTATCAGCAACTATTATGAGAGAAGGTTTGTGCACCGTGGAAAAATCCATCCCCCAGAGAGGCGGGTGGGGTTTGCCCTCTTTTGGGTCGGCTGAAACGATGCGCCTTACCGCCCATTGGGTCGGCAAGCCCTCTTTGGCCGCCGGGTACGGTGAACCGCCTTCAGTAGGATGCTGTTTCTGCTGTCGCGCGGCCATTCCCGCGGCTCAGAAATAGTTCTGCTGATAGGTACCCGTCTTCGGTTCTTTGTATCGGTCTTCCCGACGTGAGGCTCTCGCTGCGGCAGTCCATTTTGGCTGCGGGGAACACAGCCTCTGTCTTCGCCCCGGAAAAACCGTCAGGAGACATCAAATCCGAATCCCATAATGAGGAATGTCAAAAAAAGCGCCTGCATCCCGAGCAATCGGAATCGGCGCTTTTTTCTATTCCCCCGCGGGGCTTCTGTTTATTTTTTCTCACTCTGCTCCTTCAGGCAGGCGCGCATCCCCTTGCACTCCATGGCACGGGGGCAGGTCCCGCTCTCTCCGGCGCAGGGAGGAAGCTCTCCCTTTTCCCGGCGGCTGCAGGGCTTTCCGCAGAAGTTCTCCTCATTGCAGAGGCGGTACCTCCCGCCCCGGATCACAAGGCTCCTGCCCTCCACCAAAAATGCCGCCAGCTTGCGGCGTGCGGTATTATAGACCGCCTGCACCGTGGTGCGCGCGACGCCCATCTGCGCAGCGCACTCCTCCTGGCTTTTTCCCTCCCGGTCGATGAGACGGATGCACTCATATTCATCGATCGTAAGAACAACAGGCTCCGACGCTCCCTTCGGCAGCTCCGCCGGTCCGAAACGGGTCACCAGCGGCATGGAGCAGATGCGTCGCACCTTTTGCGGTCTTGACATAACGCGGTCCCTTCCTTTCACTCCTTTTATTTTAGGAAAAATTTCGAGAACTGTCAAATCGTCTCTCCCGCACCCGGGGGAAATCTTCCTCTTTTCTGTTTTAATTTGGACGGGATTGTGGTAAAATATATGGGTGTGCTCCCCGGGAGCCATCTAAGCATTCAAAAGGAGACTGTTCTATGCGTGATCCCTATTCCGGCCGGTCCCGGCGGAAAAAAGCCGCCCGGCGCCGCACTTTGCTTTTGGTTCTGATTGCCGTGCTTCTGGCGGCACTCATCTTCTTTGTGGTCAAGTTTCTCATCCCCAAACTGAATAAAACCATCGACCCGAACTCCGACCCCGCCCAGAACGAGCAGACGGACCCCGGGCCGGAGGAGCCGCCCGAGGAGCCCGGCTACGATTATACAAAGCCCGTACCCGAAAGCCAGGAGGTCACCCTCTCCTATTTTGATGACGCGGTCTTTATCGGCACCTCCCGCACCCAGGGCCTCATCATGTATAACGCCCTCTCCAAAAGCGCCGCCTACGCCACCAAGGGGCTTTCCCTCGCCGGCGTCTTTGACACCGAGGTGACCACCCCCGACGGGCTCATCTATCCCATCCCCAAGGCGGTGGAGCAGACCGACTGCAGCAAAATCTATGTGATGCTGGGCATGAACGACATGGGCTATACCGACGAAAGCACCTTCGGGAAGCGCTACGGCGAGCTTATCGACGTGCTGAAAAAAGCGAAGCCCGACGCCGTCCTCTATATTCAGTCGGTGCTGCCGCTCACCCAGTCCAAGGAGCAGTCCGGCTCCGCCTCCGGCTTCACCATGGAGCGGGTCAACCATTATAACGACCAGCTGAAAAAGCTCTGCGCGGAGAAGGAGGTCTACTATGTGGACGTCGCCTCCTCGATGACCGACGAAAACGGCTATCTCCCGGAGGAGGCCGCAAGCGACGGCATCCACCTCACCCCGCAGTACTGCAAGCGCTGGCTTGCCTATCTCCAGAAGCACGTCATCCTGCCGGAGGACTATAACGGTGAATTTGACGTGCCGATGCCGCAGAACTCCGGTGATGTGCCCGGCGGGTATCCCCCGACGAGCGAAAGCACCGATGTGACCGATTTTACCAAATAAAAAACACAACAATATCAAGGAGGAATCATCATGAAAAAATATTTTGCACTCCTGCTCGCGCTGCTCTGCCTCGTTATGGCGGTCGGCTGCGGCGGCAGCCCGGCCAATGACGTTACCGTAGACACCGAGGCTCTTATGAAGGACCTCACCACGAAGGTCGCCTATCCCGATGACATCTATCCCACGGAATCCTCCATGGCGGATATGCTGCTCACCCCCGACAAGCTCCCCGAGGGCGCCGAGGCGAGCATCTATCTCAATTCCCTCAGCAATGTCCGCGCGATGGTGGTAACCTGTGCCTCCGCCGCGGATGCCGAAAGCTTTGCTTCGGTGATGAAGGGCTTTGTGGAGCGCCAGAAGGAAGTCAACGCCTCCTATGCCCCCGAGGAAGTGACCCGGCTCGATAACGCCGTTCTCCGTCAGGCGGGCCCCTATGTTGTTCTGGTGGTCTGTGACGACGCCGCCGGCGCCGCCGAGATCGTGGACGGCTATCTCAAGTAAATTTCAGCTCCCACGGGCCGTGTGCGAGGGCTTTCCCTTGGCGCGGCCCCTTTTTTTGGAGGTTCATTTATGGTTTTCAGCAGCCTGACCTTTTTATTTCTCTTTTTCCCCGCGGTCATTGCGCTTTATTACCTCTGCCCGAAAAAAGGAAGAAACCTGCTCCTTTTTCTCGCGAGTCTGCTTTTCTATGCCTGGGGAGAGCCTTCCTATATCCTGCTGATGGTTTTTTCCACCTTTTTTAACTATCTGGCGGGAATCGGAATCAGCGCCGCCCGAAAAAGAGAAAAGGCGCGGCTTGCACAATTTCTCCTCATCCTCTCGGTGGTGGTCGATATCGGCGTGCTCGGCGTCTTTAAGTACGCGGATCTCGTCGTCACGACCCTTAACACCATTCCGGGAGTCTCCTTAAAGCTCCTTTCGCTGGCGCTGCCCATCGGTATTTCGTTCTATACCTTTCAGGCGCTCTCCTATACCATCGACGTCTACCGGGGCGTGGTTCCGGTGCAGAAGAACTTTGTGAGCTTCGGAACCTACATCGCCCTCTTTCCCCAGCTCATCGCGGGCCCCATCGTCCAGTATAAAACCATCGCGGAACAGCTGGATTCCCGCACGGAGACGACCGATCAGTTTGTTTACGGAATCCACCGTTTCCTCATCGGACTCGGCAAAAAGGTGCTCCTCGCAAACCAGATCGGCCTGCTCTGGGATACCGTTGCCGCCCTGCCCACCGAGACCCTCCCCGCTCTGACGGCGTGGCTTGGCGCCATCGCCTTCACCTTCCAGATCTATTTTGACTTTTCGGGCTACTCCGATATGGCCATCGGTCTCGGACAGATGCTGGGCTTCCGCTTCCTCGAAAACTTTGACTACCCCTATCTTTCCAAAAGCGGCACCGACTTCTGGCGGCGCTGGCATATCTCCCTTGGCACCTGGTTCCGGGAATATGTCTATATCCCGCTGGGCGGCAACCGCGTGGCGCTTCCCCGGCAGATCTTCAACCTGCTCATCGTCTGGGGCCTGACCGGTCTCTGGCACGGCGCCTCCTGGAACTTTATGCTCTGGGGACTCTATTGGGGGGTCATTCTCATCCTCGAAAAGACCTTCCTCCTGCGGGTTCTTCAAAAGACGCCCGCCTTTTTCCAGCACCTATATTCCATCTTCCTCTTTATCGTCGGCTGGGTGATCTTCGCCATCACCGACTTTAAGAAGATGGGCCTTTACCTCTCCGCCATGTTCGGAAAGAACTCCTTTGCCGACCCCACCAGCCTCTATCTCCTGCTCACCAGCCTCCTTCTTCTCCTCATTCTCACGGCCGCCTCCACCAAGGCGCCCGCCCGGCTGGGGAACCGCCTGATGGACCGGATGGAAGCCCATCCCGGGCTTTCGGCGGGGTTGCGCTCGGTCTTTTATGTCGTGATCTTCATTCTTTGCATCGCATTCCTCGTCGGGGACGGCTACAACCCGTTCCTCTACTTCCGTTTTTAAGGAGGCGTCCGTATGAATCAGAAAAAGAATAATAAGTGGGACGTCCTCATCATCGCGGTCTTTGCCCTGCTCTTTGTTTCCCTCGGGGCGGCGCATCTCCTCACCCCCGACCGGGAAAGCTCCGAAAATGAGAATCGTCCGCTCCAGGCCCTTCCAACCCTCAGCAAAAAGGCGGTCTTTGAGGGCGTCTTCGACGATCAGGTGGAGGACTATCTCGCGGATCAGTTCTGGAACCGGGACGGCTGGACGGCGCTTCGCTCCGACCTGAAGCGCGCCCTCCTCCAGAAGGATATCGGCGGGGTCTATCTGGGGCGGGACGGGTACTATATCGAAAAGCGCGCCGATCATGAGATCGACCGGGAGCGGCTTTCCGGGAATCTCGCGGCGCTGCGGGCGTTCTATGAGCGCTGCAGCAAGACCCTCCCCCCGGAGCGGCTTTCCTTCCTGCTGGTGCCCACGCCGGGCTATGTCCTTAGGGATAAGCTCCCGCCCTACGCCGAGCTTTTTGATGAGGACGCCGTCTTTGAGGCGGCCCGGGCCGCCATGGAGGGCTTTTCCTTCCTCGACCTCCGGGAGCCGTTCCTCGCCGCCGATGAGCCGCTCTATTACCACACCGACCACCACTGGACGACCGGCGGGGCGCTGACGGCCTACCGCCTGTGGCAGACCTCCCGCGGGGAGCCGCTGGCGGTCCGCGACTACACGGTGGAGCGGCATGAGGGCTTCCGCGGCACCCTCTATTCCAAGGTGCTGAACCGGGACGCCCCCTATGACACGGTGGAGCTTTACCGCTTCCCCGGGGATGACGCCCTCCGCGTCACCTATGAGGGGAAGGAGCACTCCTCCTGCTATGCGTGGGATTCCCTCCGGGAAAAGGATATGTATAAGGTCTTTTTCGGCGGGAACTACCCCTTGGTGGAGATAAAAGGACAGGCGGAAAACGGGCGGCATCTCCTGGTCCTCAAGGACAGCTACGCCAACAGCTTTCTGCCCTTTGCCGCGGCGGACTATGAGACCATCACCGTGGTGGATCTCCGCTATTATCTCGGCTTTGTCGCTCCTCTTCTGGAGGAGCGGGGCATCACCGATGTGCTGACCCTTTACAGCACCGCGAATTTCCTCTCCGACGCGAACGTAGGGAAGCTCCTCATCGCCCCCAAATAAAACAAAAATAAGACCCCCTGTGCCGTCACCGGTCAGGGGGATTTTTTTAGGGAATATTCGGGTCAATATCAATGCAGCCGTTAAGGAGGGAAAGAAGATCGTTTTCCATCTCCTCGTGGTGCTTCGGGTAGACGCCGCAGCCCTCCGCACGGAGGTGGGTGCCGTCCTCAAAGGTGAGGTATAAAAGCCAGCGCTTGGTGCGCCCGCGGCTCTGGCGGCAGCGGTCAAAGCCATCCCACGCCCTCACATGAGCGCGCTCCAGAATCTCCCACGCCGCCTCCAGAGTGCCCTCCGGGGCAGCAATGCGCTGCAGCTCCTCCGGCATCACCCGGGAATAGCTCAGCACGGTGGCGTTCTCCTCCCGAAAGAGCCGATAGTGGAAGCCCCAATGGCGGCCGTCCCCGGTGCGGTATTCCAGCACCGCGAGTGGCGGGAGCCCGGCCGATTCTTTTTTCTTTGCGAATAGACCCATTGCCGTTTAACCTTCTATCTTGTTCTGCAGTCCGCGCCGCTCCAGCTCTCTCACCAGAAAGACGCCCAGAAGACAGGGCGGAAGCTGTCCCAGAGCGATCTGACCCGCAAAGACCCAGAACGCGCCGGAGAGCGAGCCGGTCGCCGCCCAGCACCACTCCGCACCGATCACCGCCGCGTTGATGAGGATGGGCGGAAGCGCCGAAAGAACGGGGAGCCCCTTAAAGCGGAAGCGCCCCAGCGCCCGGGTGGCCAAAGCCGCCGCGACGGTCGCCGCCGTGCCGAAGAGGATATCGAGGGCCCCCAAAAAGTTCGCCCCGGTGCCGGCGCCCACCGCATTGGTGATGAGACAGCCGAGGGAAACGCCCCAGATGGAGGCGGGACTTGCGACCGGAAGCAGGGTAAGGGCTTCCGAGACGCGGCACTGCACCGCGCCGAAGGTCAGAGGGGCCAGAACGAGCGAGAGCGCGGCATAAGCGGCCGCAATGACTCCGCCCGCAGCCAAAGACCGCAGGGATTTTTTCTGCATATTCAGTTTCTCCTTTTGGACGCCGGAACCGATCGCCGGCGTTAGTTTTATTTAGAGTCAGGATCTTTCGACTGACTATCCCAAAGAGGACCTTCCTATTTTACCATAAAGCCGGCGGTCTGACAAGGGAACGGCCTTTTTGCATCAGGGCGGGAAAGCGCGGCATCTGTTGTATTTTGGAGTCTCAGGCGGTATAATGAAGGACAGAACCCATTTATTTTAGCGAAAGGAGGTCCCGCCATGAAGATCTTAGCGGTCGACTACGGCGACGCCCGCACCGGGCTTGCCATCTCCGACCCCTCCGAATTTCTCGCCTCCCCCGTGCGGGTCATACACAGCGGAAAACAGGAAACGGTGCTGGAGGAGATCTTAAAATCCGCCGCGGACGAAAAGGCCGAGCTCATCGTGGTGGGCAACCCCCTCAATATGAACGGCACCGCCGGTCCCCGCAGCGCCCTCTGCACCGAGGTGGCGGAGAAGCTGCGCGCCATGACCGACTGTCCTGTCCGGCTCTGGGATGAGCGAAGCACCACCGTGACCGCCACCCAGATCCTCAACACCACCAATGTCCGCGGGAAAAAGCGGAAAAACACCATTGACGCGGTGGCGGCGACCATCATTCTGGAAAGCTATCTCGCCTACCGCAAGAATCATCCTAACGAAATCTGAGGTTTCCCCTATGTCACATTTTGAAACAGTACTTTCTGCCGAGCCGTTTTTCCACGGCAAGGTGTTTACCGCCGAAAAGAGGAAAATAAAGCTGGAGGACGGCTCCCTCGCCGACCGGGAGATCATTCTGCACGGCGGCGGAGTCGCCATTGTCGCTCTGGACGAGGAGGATCGTCTCCTCATGGTGCGGCAGTACCGCTCCGGGGTCGGGCAGGAGCTCCTGGAGCTTCCTGCCGGAAAGCTGGAGCCGGGGGAGGATCCCGAGACCTGCGGACGGCGGGAGCTGGAGGAGGAATGCGGATTGACCACTGACCGCATGACACCGTTCACGGTCCTCTACCCCACCCCTGCCTACTGCTCCGAGAAGATCCACATCTTTAAGGCGGGGCGCCTTCTGCCCGGCCGCGCCCATCTGGATGAGGGAGAGTTCCTCTCGGTGGAGCGGGTGCCCTTCCGGGAGGCGCTGTCTCTCGCGCTGGAAGGAAAGATCGAAGACGCCAAAACCCTGGTCGGCGTTCTGCGGGAGGCCGCGCTCCGGTCCAAGGGAGCGCTTCTGACACCGGAGGAAACTTAAACCGCCTGCCGCGGTTTTTATAAGAAAGCTGAAAAGGAGGAACCAACCATGAAAGGGAAGGATTTAATCGGAATCGCCGGCATTCTGCTCTTTGCCGTGACCTTCGCCATCGATCGTCTGGTCATGACCATTCCTAACGTCCCCTACTGCATTCTGGTGGGGCTTTCGCTGGTCCTGCTGGTGGTCGGCATGGTCTTCGCGAACCGCCGCCGCAAGGAGCCGTGAACGCTCCTCTTTTCCTCATTCCCACCGAAAGGAACCGCTGGGCCCGCCGCCCGGACGGTTCCTTTTTTCTGTCTCGGGAAGAAACGCGGCAAGGCCGGCTTTGCCGCGACGGGGCGGCGACCGCCCGCGCCCCGAAGGGGCGCGGGGAGCGGGGAACGCGAAAGCGTTCCCCGCGAGGCCGGGAGCGCCCAAAGGCGCTCCCGGCAGCGGTCGCCGCCCTCTCCCGCAGGAGGCCTCCGGAGGACTTTAAGCATCCTCCCCCCCTTTTCTCGGCAAAAGAAAAGCCGCAGGAGGGGGAAATCCCCCGCCCACGGCACTGTGCTTTTCGCTTAGGTGCTCTTTTCCTCCCGAAAGCGGTCATAAAGGGCCAGCAGCCGCTCTCCCACCGCGACCGACTCCCGGAAGAGCTCCTTCTTCTCGGGATTCTCCAGCGTTTTGCCCTCGTTCTGGATCTCGTAGGTCAGCTCTCCCTGATAGCCGATGGCGGCAAGGGCGCTCATGGCGTCCACCCAGTCGTCGTTCCCCCGGCCGGGCAGACGGTGGCCATCGGTCTTGCCGTCATTGTCCTGCACATGCACCGCCCGGAGCCGCTGCCCGATGACGGCGAGCTTTTCCCGATGGGTGCCGCCGGTGAGGTGAGCGTGCCCAAAGTCATAGCAGATCCCCACCGCGGGACTTTCGAAGGCGTCTACCAGCTCTACCAGCTCCTCCACGTCGGCGCAGTAGAAGCGCTGTCCGTTCTTCTCCCCGAAGTCGTTTTCAAGGGCGATGCCGGTTCCGAAGCGCTCCGCGAGCGCCACATGGGGGCGGTAATAGCGAAGATTTGCCGCAAGGCAGGCCTCCCGTCCCTCCCCCCAGAGGGTGGCGGGGTGGGTGACGCACCATTTGACGCCGAGAAGGGCGCTCCCCTCGATGGCACGGCGGATCATCTCCTCCATAAAGTCCCGGCGGGCGGGGTCTTTTTCTCCAAAGACGTCATAGTAAGGCAGGTGGCTTTGCCGAAAGACGATGCCGTTCTCCTCCGCGCACGCCCCAAGCTCCGCGACATAGTCCCGCCAGCTTTCGTCGTGCATCCGGCTCTTGGGGTTCATCGCCTCGCAGAAATTCATATCAAGGACGCGGTAGCCCGCGCGGGCGCACTCCCGGATGGTCCAGGTGACGGGGTTAAAGCCGCCGCCCGGCAGAAAGGCGCCGATATTGGTGGAAGTGGAAAGGATCATAGGACCCCTCCTTTCTGAGTACTTTTTCTGCTTCTATTTTATTCCCCCTGCGGAAAAAGGTCAACGAAAAAAGTGCGCAGCATTCCCCGGGGAAACAGTGAGGGCGTACGTCGGCTTAAAAGCCCCCCTCGCGGGGGGCGGAAGCGAAGCGAGGGGGCGCGGGCAGGAGGGCCGGAGCCCCGCGCCGCGCCGACTTTTGTCTCCGCTCACCGAAAGGGCGCGGTCCCGCCTTAAAAAGGAGGAGCCTCTCGGCTCCCCCTTTTTCCCCGCAGACGGTCCTGCGGGGAATATGCTCTTTTAGCCGTTCGCGCGGTTATAGGCCGCCAGAATGCCCTCCAGCTCCTCCTGCATATTGAGGACGACATCCTCTGGGGAAAGCTCGCTTTCCAACATCTCGCTGATGTTATTCTGCACGGCATAGTAGATGTCCGCGGCGGGGCCGACCGTCACGCTGGTGAAGCCGGGGTCGGTCTCGGCCAGCTGCTGCACGCCCACACCGAACTGCGGGGTGACGGTCAGCAGCTCCTGATAGCTTTTCTCCTCCGCGGAGGCCTTGTTGACCGGGAGATAACCGGTGGCGCCGGCAAAGGAAGCCTGCATCTCGGGGGAGGTCATAAACTGCATGAAGCACCAGGACGCCTCCATTTTGAGGGCGTCGCCCCGGTCAAATGCCATGAGGGCGCTGCCGGAGGAGGTCGCGCCGACCTTGGCCTCCTCATTCACGCGGGGGAAGTAGGCAACCCCCACCTCAAAGGAGCCGTTCACCTTCTGAAGAATACCACCGAGAGCGCTGGTCGAGCCGGTCATGAGGGCGGTGCGGCCCGCCACAAAGGCGTCGGTGTTGGCGCTGCCGCTGTTATTAAGGGCACCTGCTTCATAAAGAGCCTTCCATTCTTTGAGGAAGGTGAGCAGGGTACCGTCCTCGGCCGCCGTGAGCTTGGCGGCGTTGCCGAGGGTCCCGTTGTCCAGATCGAAGGTCTTGCCGCCCAACTGCTGGATCCAGTTGTTCATCGAAGCGGAATTGGGGAGGTCGGAATAGACCCCCACCCCGGCGGGCAGCTGACCTGCAAGGGCCGCAATATCGGCAAGGGTCTCGGGCGCCTTGACGCCCGCCGCGTCGAGGACGGTCTTGTTATAATAGAGGACGGTGGTAGAGGCCGCGAAGGGGATCCCCAGCTTCTCGTCCCGGTAGGTCCAGTTTTTCCGGAGTCCCTCATAGATCTGCTCCTCGTCATAGTCCGGGTGGTCGGCAAGGATGCGGTCAAAGGTATAGGAACGGCCGCTTTCGGCATAGAGGATCTTGGCGGTGGCGTCCATCTGCATGACGTCGGGGAGGTCTTCCGGCTTTTCGGTGGCCAGCACCGCACGGAGCTTGGTGGTGGCGTCGCTGTATTTGCCCTGATAAACCGCGGTGACGGTCACCTTGTTCTCGGCGCCGACGGTTTCGTTAAAGGTCTTTACAAGGGAATCAATCCGCTCTCCGGCATCCTCGCTCATCGAGTGCCAGAAGGTGATCTCCACCGGCTCCTCCCCCAGCTTCACCCCGGAAACATCGGTCTCATGAGGGGTCTCGGGATTGGGGGCGGGTTCTTTGCCGCAGGCGGCAAGCGCCGCTGTCATCATAAGGGCCAGCAGGACGGCCAAAAGCTTTTTCATGGAAATTCTCCTTTCGGTTTCGGAACATTACGGTTATTTTTAGGGAAAACGTCTCAGCCGACCACCCCTCCGGTGGTGAGGCCCTTGACGATCTTCTTTCTCAGGATAAGGAACAAAATGACGGCCGGGATGGTGACAAGGACAACCCCCGCCAGAACCAGCGTATAGTTGCTGTCCTCCACCGACTGCAGCATGGTGATGCCGACCTGCACGGTGCGCATCTCGTTTTTGGTGGTCACCATCAGCGGCCAGAGGTAGCTGTTCCAGAGGGAAACAAAGCTCTGCACCGTAAGGGTGAGCAGGATAGGACGGGCCATCGGCAGAAGGATGTGCCAGAGGAAGCCGAGGTCCCCGCAGCCGTCAATCTCCGCGGCGTCCTTAAACTCCTTTTTGAGGGTGCGGAATTTCTGCCGCAGCATAAACATCTGCGAAGCGCCCACAAAGGAGACGATGCTCATTCCGAGGTAGGTATTGAGGAGCCCCAGCCGGCTCACGGTGAGGTAGTTGGTGATGAGCACGGTATCGGGGGGAATCATCATGGTGCCGAGCAGCAGGAAAAAGAGAAAATTCTTGGCGGGGAAGTCATAAAAGGCAAAGGCATAGGCCGCCAGCACCGCGAAAATCACCTTTCCGGCGGTGCCGAGCACGGCGACCACCACGCTGTTAAAGAAGAAGCGTCCCAGCGGCACCTTGTGGAAAACCTCCTTAAAGTTATCGAGGTGGAGGAAGCTTTCCGGGAGGAGCCCGGAGCCTCCCGCCGCGAATTCCGGGGCGGTCTTAAAGGCGCCGAAGAAGGCATAGAGGAACGGAAAGATGAGCAGGAAGCCGATGAGGAGCGCCGCCGCCGTAACGGCGATGTCCTCCCGCCTTTTGGTTTTGGAGAGACCGGTCATTCGTAGCTCACCGCCCTTCTTTCAAAGATAAACGCGAGGACGGTCATGCCGATGGTGAGCAGGAAGGCCACCACGCTGATGCACGCCGCCAGGCTGTAATTGGCGGAGCCGTAGCCCGAGGTATACATGAGCTGGATGAGCGTCGTGGTGGAGCGGTTGGGTCCGCCCTGCGTCAGGATGAGGACCGGGCCGCTCGTCATCATGGCGAGCGCCACATTGGTGCAGACCACATAGAGGATGGTGGGCGAAAGCCGCGGCAGGACGATGCGGAAAAACCGGGTGACCGCCGAGGCGCCGTCGATCTTGGCGGCCTCCAATATCGGCTCCGGCACCGCGCGGAGCGCCGAGAGGAAAAGCAGGAAATCAAAGGAAACACCCATAAAGACACAGATGATGAGGATGCTCCCCAGTGCCATGTGCTGATCCTCAAACCAGCCCCACTGCACCCCCAGAAGGCTGTTGATATAGCCGACCGTGGGGTTTAAGAGCACCTTGAAGATGAGGCAGAGCACCGGCATGGAAAATGCCATCGGGAGGGTGAACATCGTCTCATAGAGGGGGCTCAGCTTCCGCTTTTTATTGGCAAGCAGGGCCAGCCCCAGCGAAAGGATGAGGTTCACCGCCACAAAGGCGCCGGTGAGGATGAGGGTATTGCGAATGGCCGCCTGAAAGCTCCGGGTCTTAAAGAGATAGGCATAATTGGAAAGCCCCGCGAAGCCCAGGATCTCCCCCTTGCCGTTCACCAGCGAGAAGCTCTGCACCAGAGACTGCACGGCGGGATAGTAGCAGAAGACCACCGCCGCGAGGAGAAGCGGCAGCAGGAAAAGATAGGGCTTTATCTTTTTAAGGATGCGATTTTTCCGCCCCAGCGGATGCTCCTTCCCATTCGGCTCCATCGGCGGTCCTCCTTTCCGGCTTATTAATGTATATTCATTCAGTATTTCATAATAATTATTCATTGCTCTCTGTTTCGTTCTTCCTGAGAGCGTGGTTATATTAGCACCATTGTGCCTTATTTGTCAAGCATTTTCGGTTTTTTATTTTGTTCCGCCGCATTTTCCTTTTTATCGCCGCAAACCATAGAAAAATATTTATACGTTCCTCCCCTCTTTTTCGGCTTTTTCTTGCCATCCCGACCGCCTCTGCGTTATAATAGGATCATCGGGGGCTCTCTGGCCCCTTCAAGCCAAAAGAACGGAGAATGCAGACTATGGCACAATTTTATCTTGTCCGCCACGGCGAGCCCAACTGGCCATGGGCCACCGAGCAGCGGTTTTTCGGCCCCGCCTCCAACTTTGTCCCCCTGACCGCGCGGGGCGTGGAGCAGCTGGAGCAGGCCGCCCGGGACCCCCGTCTCGCGGGCGCGGACTACATCCTCGCCTCCCCCTACACCCGCACCATGCAGTCGGCGCAGATCCTTTCCCGCCGGCTGGATCTCGACGTCCGGGTGGATTGGGAGATCCACGAATGGCTCTACGACACCACCATGCAGGGCGACCTGCCCCCGGAGGGCTCCTACCACAGCGAAGAGGATATGGTGGAGTGCTTTGACCGCTGCGTTGTCCGCCGGGAGTCCCTCCCGCCCGACCGCTGCTGCGAGACCATCGAGGACATCCGCCGGCGCGTTCTGCCGGCGCTCCGGCGTCACGCCGAAGCGGGAAAGGTGATCGTTGTCTGCCACGAGGGCGTCATCCGCAGCCTGACCGGGGTCTCTCCGGTTGCGCACGGACAGATCGTCCCCTTCGATCTCCCCTAAGAAAGGAGGCGCCGCCTTGGAACCGCTGGCCGAGCATCTCAAGGTTGCTCATTATTATTACCGTCTTCATTTAAGCGCGGCGGAGATCGCCGCCCGGCTCGCCCTTCCGGTCACCCGCGTGCAAAGGCTCCTGCGGGAGGCCGTGGAAAACGGGCTGGTGGAGGTCTCCATCCCCGGCTTTGAGGAAAGCATCACCGCCCTCGAAACCACGCTGGAGCAAAAGCTCAAGCTCAGCGAGGTGGTCATCGCGGAGGTTCCGGAGCACGCCGACCCTCTGGACTGCATCGCGGGTGCCGCCAACCGCACCCTCCGGAAGCTCCTCCGGGACGGCAGCGTCATCGGGCTGAGCCACGGGCGCACCGTCGCGACGATGGTTTCCCGGATGCTCCCCTTCACCGAGCGGAAGGACCTCACCGTGACCCGTCTGGTCGGCGCGCTCGGCAACACCACCCTCACCATTCCCTCGGACGACATCGCACGTATCCTGGCGGACAAGCTCTCTGCCAACATCAATCTGCTCTTCGCACCGCTCATTCTGAAAAACCCCCACCTGCGCAAGGCGCTCCTCGATGAGCCGCTTTTGCAGGAGGCGTTCCGGGTGATGAGCGGGACGGACATCGCGGTGCTGGGCATCGGGGACGTGGATTTTTCCCGCAACCCCATGCTGCGGGAAAGCCTCACTGAGGAGGACTACCGGCGTCTCACCGGCTCCGGCGCAGTGGGCGAAATCTGCACCCACTATTTTGACGCGGCGGGCAAAAGCGTCACCGGCCCCCTCGGCCGCCATGTCATCGCCATCGAGGAAAAGGCGCTCAAAGCCATTCCCACCCGCATCGGGGTGGCAGGCGGCATGGAAAAGGTGGACGCCATCCTCGGCGCCTGCCGCGGGCGGTATCTCAGCATTCTGGTGACCGACCTGCCCACCGCACGGGCTCTCCTCAAGCGGTTGGAGCAGGAATAAATACTTTTCGTATTATTTTGAAAGATATCACAAGCTTTCCGGCGGCGTTCCGGGAGGGAAACGTTCATCCCCTTACCGGTTTTTTCGCCCGCATATTACTTTTTGTATATTTCTTCTTCATTATACCTTTTTAGGAGGGGATTTGGACATGACCACACTCTTTCCGGCTCTCCGGGAGACGCTTCTCGCCGGGGAACCTGCCGTCACCGTAACGGTCATCGGCAGGCGGGGCTCGGTGCCCCGTGCGCCCGGTGCCACCATGCTGGTGCGGGCGGGGCATCCCAATCTCGGCACCGTGGGCGGCGGGCAGGCGGAATATGACGCCGACCTCGCGGCCCGGCGGCTGCTCTCGCAGGGCTTTCCGTCCGCTGAGACGGCGGAATACCAATGCCTTTCCCGGGAGGAGCTTGCCACCATGGGCGAGGCGGCCGGCGGCGTGGTGGAGCTTCTCTTTCTCCTCTGGCGGGAGGATAAGCTCTCGCTGCTGGAACGGCTCTGTCCCGCTCTCACCCGGAATGCCGACTGTTCCCTGCGGGTCACCTACCGCCCGGAAGGCTGGGAGGGGACGCTCACCGAGACTGCCCTCCCCGAAGCCCTGCCCGGGGTCTTTTCCCTGCCGCTCACCGAAGCCGGCCTTGCCTATATTTTCGGCGGCGGGCATGTTTCCGGGGCACTGGTCCCGCTGCTCACCTCGGTGGATTTTGACTGCGTTATTCTGGATGAACGACCCGAATATGCCTCCCCAGAGCGCTTTCCCACCGCGAAGCAGGTGATGAGCGGGAACCTGTCCCATCTCGCCCGGGAGGCGCATTTCGGTCGGGGAGACGCCGTTCTCATCATGACGCGCGGGCATCAGGGGGACTATGAGGTCCTCCGGGAGGCGCTTCGCTCCCCGGCCTGGTACATCGGCATGGTGGGCTCCCGCCGTAAAACCGAGGCGACCTTCCGTCGTTTATTGGAGGACGGCTTTACCGAAACGGACCTAGACCGGGTCACCTCTCCCATCGGGCTTTCCATCGAGGCAGAGACCCCCGCTGAAATCGCGGTGAGCATCACCGCACAGCTCATTCATCTGCGGGCGGAACACCGCCGCTCCCTTTCACGTTAGAAGGAGGACTTTTTTATGATCGTACTGACCCCTGATTTTCCCTGCATCGGCTGCGGCAAGTGCGCCGAGGCCTGTTCCCACGGCGTCATCCGCATGGTGAAGAACGAGGAGGGCAAGCTGCGCCCCGTGGTGCAGTTTTCCTCCTGCCGCTACTGCCGTGCCTGCCGCTGGGCCTGCCCCGTCATCCCCAAGGAGGAGGTCTGAGGGCAAAAAAGAAAAGTCCGTGCAGCCTTACCGGCATGCCGGACTTTTTTAATGCGCGTCCGCGCCTTCCGCTTAAAAAAAGAGCGCTCCCCGTATCGCTAACCGATAAAAAGGGATCGCTCCTTATTTTTAATTTTTATATAAGGCTCCTAAACCAGGCAAGGATGTTTTCCCCGCCCAGCTGCTGCACGGCAAGGGCGCCGATCAGCACCGCGCCAAACAGGACGCCTCCAATCAGGCCGGCGCGGGACCTTCTCGCGACGACGGCAAACTTTCCCTCCGAAACCGGGAGATAGCCCGCCGGCTTCCAGCCGTCGTCCACGTCCTCCAGCCGGTAGACCGGCATGGCATAGCAGAACCAGCCCTTCTCATAGAAAAGCTGCCCGATGGGATTCCCCTCCCGGTGGGGCAGCAGCGCCCCGACACAGCGTTCCTCCGAATAGTCCAGCCCCTTCTCGGTGAGGAGCGCCTCCAGCTCGGATTCCCGCAAAAGAGGGAGCGTTTCTTTTTTGATGTAACGGCCCGCGCCGGGGATCACGATCTTTTCCCAAAGCTCCACCCGGAGACCGCCGTTTCCCGTAGGCTCCAGCCATCCCAGCTCCGGCACTTTTTCCGAGGGGGTCTCTCGCGCCAAAAGTCTCTGCATCCCGTTGCTCCTCCTATAAATAAAACAGTGAACATGATGCAAAAAGGCCCCACCATGCCGTTGTGCCGCCAATAAAACCCGTCTTTGATGACAGGTGGGTCGCGTCCCGGGCTTTCACGCTCCCTTCTTCCGCCCCGAAAGGCGGGAGGTCTGCAATCCGGCTCGCGGAGATTTTGCTCCCGAAAAATAGATGTTGGATCATATCAAGCGGCACTGACGCACACAGCAGGGTGGCCTCAGCAAAATTTTAAGCGGGGATCAGTCCTCGTCGTCCAGGAAATTATAATCCTCGGCAAGGCGCTCCCGGAAAAGGGCGACAACGCGGTCATATTCCTCTTCATCGGTGACCGACTCCAGATACTGGTCGCCTTCCTCCTCGGAATCCTCCGCGACACGCAGAATAACCAGCTGTCCGTCCGCGGCGAGGAACTCATCGGGATCATCCAGAACCGGCGTCAGCGCCATATACTGGTGATCGTCCAGCTCGCAGCAGTCCACGATCTCAAACTCCTGCTGTTTTCCGTCCTCATCCACCAGAGCAATGGTGTCATAGGCGCCGTCTTCCAGCTCGTCATCCAGCTCCAGTTCTTTTTCACGCTCATCCATGTTGCGCTACCTCCTTATTTTCTCTAAGAGTATTTTATGCGAAACGCCCCCCAAAGTCAACTGATACTTGTATTCTTTTGGCCCTTTACGTTATAATAGAGAAGACTTCTGCGGGAAATGCAAGACTTTTCTTCCTTTTTCACCGATCTTTCTTCCCCGCGCCAATTTTTTCCGAAAGGACGAACCGATATGTTAAAGCAGTTTACCGAGTGCCAGGGCCCCCGTGCCGTCATGCACACCAATCACGGCGATATCACCATCCAGCTCTACCCCGAGGTTGCTCCCAAGACCGTTGAGAATTTTATGACCCACGCCAAGAACGGCTACTACAACGGACTCACCTTCCACCGCGTCATCAAGGACTTCATGATCCAGGGCGGCGACCCCACCGGTACCGGCGCGGGCGGCGAAAGCATCTGGGGCGGCAAGTTTGAGGATGAGTGCTCCAAGGAGCTGCACAACTTCCGCGGCGCTCTCAGCATGGCGAACGCCGGCCCCAACACCAACGGCAGCCAGTTCTTCATCGTGCAGAACAAGAACTGCCCCGTGGATGACCTTAACGCTCTGGCCGCGCAGGTAGCCTGCTATGAGCTGCTCAACGACGCCAAGCGCCGGGTGCAGATGATGCAGGAGGCGCTGGAGGACGCCCCCAAGATCCAGAGCTACATCGACGAGGTCAACACCGCCCTCAATGACTACCAGTCCGCGGGACTGCCCGAGGAGATGAAGCCCTACTGCACCGAGGTGGCCAAAAAGTACGCTGAGGTAGGCGGCACCTTCCATCTGGACTTTGCCCACACCGTCTTCGGTCAGGTCATCGAGGGCATGGACGTGGTGGATGAGATCGCCTCGGTCAAGACCCGCGGCGGCGACCGTCCCGTGGAGGACGTCGTCATCCAGACCATTGATATCACCGAATAAGTTTTCTTCTTTAAGGAGAGC
>JAHHSN010000025.1 GCA_020025195.1 Angelakisella sp. | reverse complement strand
GGACAGGACTTGCCGGCCTGCCCCCCTCGGACAGGGGCCGCAGGCCGCAAAAAAGCCCCCGCTTCCAAAACCGAAAGCAGGGGCTCTTTTTATAAAAGTTTTGATCGGAACCGATCAGATCAGCTCGATGATTGCCATCTCGGCAGCATCGCCGCGGCGGGGACCTTTCTTGATGATGCGGGTGTAACCGCCGTTACGCTCCTTATATTTGGGGGCGATCTCATCAATAACCTTCTTCGCGACAGTTTCCTTGGTGATGTAGGAATAAACCTGACGCTGGGAGTGAAGGTCGTCTGCCTTTGCGATAGTGATCATTTTCTCGGCCATAGAGCGGACTTCCTTCGCGCGGGTCACGGTGGTCTCGATCTTACCGTTCTCCATCAGGAAAGTGACCATGGCTCTGAGCATAGCTTTTCTATGGTCAGTGGGTCTACCCAGTTTTCTGACACCTGGCATTTGTAATCACTCCTTACCCGTAATTTTAATCTTCGTCGCTCATGAGGTTGAAGCCCAGGGCTTCCAACTTGCTCATTACTTCTTCCAGCGACTTCTTTCCGAGGTTGCGGACCTTCATCATCTCCTCGGGGGACTTGTTGATCAGGTCTCCCACGGAGTTGACGCCGGCGCGCTTCAGACAGTTGAAAGCACGAACAGAAAGGTCAAGTTCTTCAATGGTCATCTCAAGGACTTTATCCTTGCCAGACTCTTCCTTCTTTTCCATGATTTCGGTGGCACTCACCTCGTCGGAAAGCTCGACGAAATGATTGAGTTGTCTATTGAGGATCTTGGCCGCCAAGCTGACTGCCTCTTTGGCGGAGATGGTACCGTCGGTCCAAACCTCCAGAGTCAGCTTGTCGTAGTCTGTGATCTGTTCTACTCGGGTGTTTTCCACCGAGTAATTTACTTTCAGCACCGGCGTGTAGATACTATCGGTAAAGATAGTTCCCACCGGAGCGGCGCCGTTATTCAGCTGCTTGTTGCGGTCCGCCGAAACATAGCCCTGGCCCTTCTGCAGGCAGAGTTCCATGTTCAGCTTCGCGCCTTCAGCCAGCGTGGCGATGTGCATGCTGGGCTCCAGAATCTCCACCTCGCTGCTGCCGGTGATGGAGCCGGCGGTCACTTCGCACTCGCCTTCGGCGGCGATGTGCACGGTGACAGGCTCCTCCGAATGCAGCTTAGCGGTGAGTCCCTTGATGTTGAGGATCATCTCCACAACGTCTTCCTTGACGCCGGGGATGGTGGAAAACTCATGCTGGACGCCCTCGATCTTGACGGAAGAAACGGCCACGCCGGGAAGCGAGGAGAGCAGGACCCTTCTCAGGCTGTTGCCCAGGGTAATTCCAAAGCCGCGGTCGAGAGGCTCGGCAATAAACTTGCCGTAGGTACCATCGGCCTTCAGCTCTGCGGTTTCGATTTTAGGCTCAATAATTTTTACCATCTAATTCACTCCTTAATCGACGCCTCTGCGTACTGTGCCTTCCCTAACTGACATTTCGCCAAGGCCCACATTATTTGCTGTAGAACTCAACGATCTGCTGCTCTTCGATGTCCATATCAACATCCTCACGGACGGGCATACGAACGATCTTGGCGGTCAGTTGATTCTTGTCAGCATCCAGCCACTGGGGAACGGGACGGGAAGCATTCGCCTCAGTAACGCTCTTAATCTTCTCGGAGCTGCGGCTGGACTCAGCCACGGCGATCACGTCACCGACCTTGAGCTGAATGGAGGGGATGTTTGCTTTCTTGCCGTTCACGGTATAGTGGCCGTGACGAACCAGCTGACGGGCTTCCTTACGGGAAGCGGCAAAGCCCAGACGATAAACAACGTTATCCAGTCTGCGCTCCAGGAGCACCAGCATATTTTCACCGGTCTTACCGGGCTGACGGGCAGCGATCTCGAAGTAACGGAGCATCTGGTTCTCCATAACGCCGTAATATCTTCTCGCGGTCTGCTTTGCTCTCAGCTGAGTGCCGTATTCAGAAACTTTCTTGCGGGACTTGCCGTGCTGGCCGGGAACGGACTGTCTGCGGCCGAGAGCACATTTATCGGAGTAGCATCTGTCTCCCTTGAGAAACAGCTTTTTGCCCTCACGACGGCAAAGTCTGCATACAGGACCTGTATATCTTGCCATCTTTCTACACCTCCTATTATACGCGTCTTCTCTTGGGCGGACGGCAGCCATTATGGGGGATGGGGGTGACGTCCTTGATCATGGTCACTTCGAGGCCGGCAGCCTGCAAAGCGCGGATAGCAGCTTCACGGCCCTGGCCGGGACCCTTGACATAAACCTCAACACTCTTGAGGCCGTGCTCCATCGCAGCCTTGGCCGCTACATCGGCAGCGGTCTGAGCGGCATAAGGAGTCGACTTCTTGGAGCCGCGGAATCCGAGGCCGCCTGCGCTGGCCCAGGAAAGAGCGTTGCCCTGTGTATCGGACAGAGTGACGATGGTGTTATTAAAAGTAGACTGAATGTGAGCGGTGCCGCGCTCGATGTTCTTTTTCTCTCTGCGGCGGCGAACGACCGCTTTCTTAGCAGCTTGTTTAGCCATTCTCTTTACCCCTCCTTACTTCTTCTTATTCGCGATGGTCTTGGCGGGACCCTTGCGGGTACGCGCGTTGGTCTTGGTGCGCTGGCCGCGAACGGGCAGGCCCTTTCTGTGGCGAACGCCGCGATAGCAGCCGACCTCAACCAGGCGCTTGATGTTGAGCGCTACGTTTCTTCTCTGGTCGCCTTCGACGATCAGGTTACGGTCGATATACTCACGGATCTTTGCTTCGTCTTCCTCGGTCATATCCTTGACGCGCAGATCGGGGTCAACCCCGGTGGCGGCGAGGATGTCATCGGCAGTTTTGCGGCCGATGCCGTAAATATAGGTGAGTGCGATCTCGACCCGCTTTTCTTTGGGCAGGTCTACACCAGCAATACGTGCCATTCTTTAGTGCACCTCCGTTTCGTTTTCTTTTAGCCCTGACGCTGCTTGTGCTTGGGATTATCGCAGATGACCATGATGCGGCCCTTCCGCTTGATAATCTTGCACTTTTCGCACATCGGCTTAACTGAAGGTCTTACTTTCATTTTGAAATACCCTCCTTTTGTTCTGACTGCACGGATAAAAAGCCCGTGCGCTTACCATAAATTCGATTATTTGGAGCGCCAGGTGATGCGCCCCTTTGTGAGATCGTAGGGGGAAATCTCCACAGTGACCTTATCGCCGGGCAGGATGCGGATATAGTTCATCCGCAGCTTTCCGGAGATATGGGCCAGGATGATGTGCCCGCTGGGCAGCTTCACCTGAAACTGTGCGTTCGGCAGTGCTTCCACTACCTCGCCCTCGATCTCGATGACATCTTGTTTGGACATACGAGTGGTTCCCTCCCTCGTCAAGACTGTTGCTTTTCGTTCCTATGACAGGCATTCTCGGAGGCTTTCTCTCAGCTTTTTGTCCGTTGCGTACTGCTCGGGACTAAGCCGGATGCCAAGCCCTGTAAGGTGCCTTGGATTTTTCTTTTTGGGGCAGAGGAGCTTCCTGTGACGTCCGTCCGCGATGCCGACACGGTCCCCGCACACCGCGGTGACCACGTGCAGCCGTCCGTCTTCCCGTCCGGTCAGGGCTCTCACTACCTCTCCTACTTCCGGCATTCCTTTGCCCTCCCCGGTCAGCACTGGGTCAAAATGACCGGCCCGTTATCGGTGATGGCAATGGTATGCTCGAAGTGGGCACAGGGTAAACCACTCTCGGTAACGACCGTCCAGTCGTTATCCAGCGTGTAAACGCCCTCACCCTTCATGTTTATCATAGGTTCAATCGCAATGGTCATGCCCGGCATCAGGCGCACGCCGCGCCCGGCTTTCCCGTAGTTCGGGACTTCCGGGTCCTCGTGCATCTTTCTGCCGACGCCGTGACCCACATATTCGCGGACCACGCCGTAACCAAAGCTCTCAGCGTAGGTCTGAACCGCCGAGCCGATATCGCCCAGACGGTTACCCGCGAGTGCCGCCGCGATACCGCGGCGGAGACACTCCTGGGTGACCTCCAGCAGTTTCCCGACCTCCGGGGTGGTCTCCCCCACCGCGACGGTAAAGGCGCTGTCGCCGTGATAACCGCCGATGCAGGCGCCACAGTCAATGCTGACGATGTCGCCCTCTTTCAGGACGTGCTTCTTATCCGGGATGCCGTGGATCAGCTCTTCATTGACGCTGATGCAGGCAGCCGCAGGAAAGCCGTACAGTCCCAAAAAGGAGGGAGTCGCCCCACGAGAGGTGATCGTATCATGAACAATGCGGTTCAGCTCCCAGGTGGAAACACCGGGCTTCGCTGCTTTAATCCCTGCCTGCAGGGCTTCCGCGGTGATTCTTCCGGCCTTCGCCATGAGGGCTAATTCTTTTCCGGTTTTTAAGATAATCACAGCTTAATCCTCCAGTGCTAACAGGATCTGCTCCGTGGTGGCCTGAATACCCTTGGTGCCGTCCACCCTTTGCAGGAGGCCGATGCTCGCGTAGTACTCTACAACGGGCTGGGTCTGCTCGCGATAGGTCGCGAGACGGGCACGAACCGTTTCGGGCTTGTCATCGGGGCGGGCGACAAGGCTGCCGCCGCAGACGTCGCAGACGCCGACCTTCTTGGGCGGCGCATTGACCGCGTGATAGCTGAGTCCGCAGTTTTCGCAGACTACACGCCCCTGTACACGCTCCACCAGCAGATCATCGGGGACGTTGATCGCGATGGCTTTCGTGATCTCAATTCCCATTTCGCTGAGCTTTTTGGCCTGAGCGAGATTGCGGGGAAACCCATCCAGAATAAAGCCGTTGCGGCAGTCCGGAGAGTTCACCCGGTTTCGAATGATCTCGGTAACGATCTCATCCGGTACAAATTTTCCTTCGTCCATCAGCGTCTTGCAACGGAGCCCAAGCTCCGTGCCCTTTCGGATCTCTCCACGGAGCGCGTCGCCGGTTCCGATCTTCGGGATTCCCAGACGATTGCAGAGGATCTCGGTCTGAGTTCCCTTGCCCGCGCCCGGAGGACCGAACAGGATCAAATTCATCATTTCATTCTACCTCGGTTCTCCGCTTATTCCAGGAAGCCCTTGTAGTGGCGCATCATCATCTGAGATTCCAGGCTGCGCGCGGTATCCAGTGCCACGCCGACCAGAATGATGATAGAGGTACCACCCATGGAGATGTTCATGTTCGCAACCGCGCCAAGAATGATGGGCAGGATCGCGATAACCGCGAGCATCAGAGCTCCGACCAGAGTCGTCTTGGAAATGACCTTGCTGATGAAATCAGAGGTGGGCTTTCCGGGACGGATACCAGGGATGGCGCCGTTGTTCTTACGGACGTTGTTGGCCATCTCGATGGGATTATACTGGATCGCGATATAGAAATAGTTGAACAAGATGATCAGGATGAAATAAATGATCGCATACCAGACACTGTTGGGAGAGAACACCGCGTTGATGAAACGGGTGAAACCGCCCTGAGCCTGGGGGTCGGTGAAGCCGGCGATGGTGCTCGGAATGGCGAGGAAGGTGGACGCGAAGATGATGGGCAGAACGCCGCTCATGTTCACCTTGATCGGCAGGTAGGAGCTCTGACCGCCGTACTGTTTCCGGCCGACGATCTTCTTGGCATACTGGACAGGGATGCGGCGCTCCGCGGCATTCATGAGCACGATGAACGCGATCATGGCGAGGAACAGCAGGATGACCAGCGGAACCAGGAAGTAATAAACCTTATAGAATTCGCCCAGCTTCCAGTAGGTGATCATGCGGGAGACAACGACGGGCATACGCGCGACGATACCTGCGAACAGGATGAGGGAGATACCGTTGCCGATACCCTTTTCGTCAATACGCTCGCCGAGCCAGACCACGAGCATAGCGCCTGCGGAGAAGGCAAGGACGATGGCGATTCCGGTAATCCACGCGGCAGCGCCGGAGGTATACTTGATCGCTCTGATCTGGGAGCTGCGGAGCAGGGTGTAATAAGCATACGCCTGCAGGATCGCAAGTCCGATGGTAGTATAACGGGTGATTCTCTTGATCTTCTTCTGGCCCTCAGGACCTTCTTTTGCCAGACGCTCCAGAGAGGGAATGGCAACAGTGAGAAGCTGAATCACGATAGAAGACGTGATATAGGGAGAAACGCCGAGTGCAAACAGCGTGGCCTGCGCAAACGCGCCGCCGGTCAGCAGGTTGAGATAACCGAGCATGTTGTTGCTGCTCTCCAGCATTTCACCGAGACGAGAGGCGTCCAGAAAGGGAACGGGAATCGCGCAGCCGATCCGTACGATCAGCAGGATCAGCAGGGTGTACAGCATCTTCTTGCGAAGATCCTCGATCTTCCAAGCATTCCTTAAGGTCTGGAACATTTATACCACCTCTGCCTTTCCGCCGGCTGCTTCAATTTTGCTCTTAGCACCTTCGGAGAAAGCAGCTACCTTGACCGTCAGCTTCTTGGTAAGCTCGCCGCGGCCGAGTACTTTAACGCCGTCATAGACTTTCTTGACGATACCCGCGTCCTGAAGCGCCTTGGCGTCAACAGTCGCGCCGTCCTCAAAGCGGTTCAGCACATCAACATTGATGCTGACGTACTTGGTAGCAAAAATATTATTGAAGCCGCGCTTGGGGATACGTCTCTGCAAAGGCATCTGGCCGCCTTCAAAGCCGGGACGTACGCCGCCGCCGGAACGGGCGTTCTGGCCCTTGTGACCCTTGCCGGCCGTCTTGCCGTTGCCGCTGCCTGCGCCGCGGCCCACACGGTAGCCCTTATGGGTGCTGCCGGGAGCGGGAGAAAGCTCACTTAATTTCATATGACCTGCACCTCCTTTTATGCTTTCGTAACCTCTACGAGGTGAGTGATTTTCTTGATCTTGCCCTGAGTCGCCGCGTTATCGGGCTGCAGGGTGGACTGACCGATCTTCCGAAGGCCCAGAGAATAAGCGGTGGCGATCTGGTCCTTGAGACAGCTGTTCAGGCTTCTGACCAGCGTGATCTTGAGAGTCTTTTCTACGTTAGCCATTTTCGCTTAACCTCCTTAACCCAGAATTTCTTTCGCGCTCTTGCCGCGGATGGCGGCAACTTCCTCTACGTTGCGCAGGGAAGCGAGGCCCTGGAAAGTCGCGGTAACGACGTTGCAGGGGTTGTTGGAACGCAGGCACTTGGTACGAATATCGCTGATACCGCAAACCTCCAGAACGGCACGGACCGCGCCGCCGGCGATAACGCCGGTACCCTGGGGAGCCGGCTTCATCAGCACTTCACCAGCACCGAATTTACCGATTACCTCGTGGGGAATGGTAGTTCCCCTGAGGGAAACCTTGATCATGTTTTTCTTAGCTTCTTCAATACCCTTGCGGATCGCGTCGGGAACCTCGCCGGACTTGCCGATACCGAAGCCGATGGTACCCTTACCATCGCCGACTACTACCAGAGCCGCAAACTTGAAGATACGACCGCCCTTGACGGTTTTGGAGACGCGGTTGATATGAACAACCTTCTCCTGAAGATCCATAGTAGATGCATCAATACGAGCCAAAAGTGTCCCTCCTCTTCTTAGAATTTAAGTCCGCCCTCACGAGCGCCCTCAGCCAATTCTGCGATACGGCCATGATATACGAAACCGCCGCGGTCGAATACGACCTCAGTGATGCCCGCCTTCTTGGCGGCCTCCGCTGCGGCGAGCCCGACCTTTCTGGCGCCCTCTTTGTTGGCGCCGCTGCCCTCGAAGCCCTTATCCAGGCTGGAGGCAGAAGCCAGGGTCATGCCGGTATCATCATTGATGAACTGGGCATAAATGTGGTTGGCGGAGCGGAAAACGGCCAGTCTGGGACGCTCTGCGGTACCATAGATTTTGGATCTGACGCGAGCGCGTCTCTTGAGACGGCTCTTTTTGCTGTCAATCTTTGTAACCATTTAATTACTCCTCCTTCCTTATTTACCTTTACCGGCTTTACCTTCCTTGCGGATGATAACTTCGTCGATATATTTGATGCCCTTGCCCTTATAAGGCTCGGGGGGACGCTTCTCGCGAACTTCGGCAGCGAACTGGCCGACAGCCTGCTTATCCGCGCCCTTGATGATGATCTTGTTGGGAGCGGGAACCTCGATGGTGATACCGGGCTTCTCGGGCATGATAACCTGATGAGAAAAGCCGAGGTTCATAACGAGGTTGGTGCCCTCCTTGGCCACACGGAAGCCGACGCCGTTGACTTCGAGCTGCTTCTGGAAGCCCTTGTCTATGCCCTCTACCATGTTGGCGATGAGGGTGCGGGACAGGCCGTGGAGGCTCTTGGTCTCTTTCTCGTCGTTCTTGCGGGTAACCTTGATAACGTTTCCGTCCATCTCAACACCGATAAGGGGATTGATGGTCTGGGAAAGGGTGGTGCCCTTGCCGCTTACGGTGACGGTCTGGCCGTCTACCTTGACCTCAACGCCTGCCGGAATTTCGATGGGCATATTTCCGATTCTGCTCATTTACTTTTCCTCCTTACCAGATGAATGCGAGGACTTCGCCGCCGACGTTCTGCTTACGAGCTTCCTTGTCGGTGATGACGCCCTTGGACGTGGAGAGGATCGCAACGCCGAGGCCCTTCATGACCTTGGGGCAGTCCTCACAGCTTGTATAGATGCGCAGGCCGGGCTTGGAGACTCTGCGCAGGCCCTGGATAACAGGAGCCTTGTTGGCATTGTACTTAAGAGTAATGCGGATTACGCCCTGCTTCCCATCTTCGATGGTGGTGAAGCCCTTGATATAACCCTCGTCAAGAAGAATCTGAGCAATAGAAGTCTTCATCTTTGACGCAGGAATATCTACGGTGTCGTGCTTCGCGTTATTCGCGTTGCGAATACGGGTCAGCATATCGGCAATCGTATCAGTGATATACATAGGTCAACCTCCTTCTTCTTGCTTTACCAGCTTGCTTTCTTAACACCGGGGATCTGGCCCTTGTACGCCAGCTCTCTGAAACAGATACGGCAGATACCGTACTTACGCAGATAAGCATGGGGACGGCCACAGATCTTGCAGCGGTTGTAAGCTCTGGTAGAGAACTTAGCGGGAGCCTGCTGCTTGAGTTTCATAGACGTTTTAGCCATTCTTCTCTACCTCCTTACTTCGCGAAGGGCGCGCCCATCAGAGAGAGCAGAGCCTTCGCTTCTTCATCGGTCTTGGCAGTGGTCACGAAGGTGATATCCATGCCGCGAACCTTGTCGATCTTATCGTATTCGATCTCCGGGAAAATAAGCTGCTCACGAATGCCGAGGTTGTAGTCGCCGCGGCCGTCGAAGCTGTTGCCGTTGATGCCGCGGAAGTCACGGACACGGGGCAGAGCCACGTTGAAGAGCTTATCAACAAATTCATACATCCGCTCGCCGCGCAGAGTGACCTTTGCGCCGATGACCATGCCCTCACGGAGCTTGAAGTTCGCGACGGATTTGCGGGCCTTACAAGGCACCGCGCGCTGACCGGTGATCTTGCCGAGGTCGCTGACGATCGCATCCAGCACCTTCGGATTATCGCGGAGCTCGCTGCAGCCAATATTGATAACGACCTTATCAAGCTTGGGGATCTGCATTACACTCTTGTAGCCGAACTTGCTCATGAGAGCAGGAGCTACGTCGCTTTTGTAAAATTCTTTAAGACGTGCCATGATGATCCTCCTTCTTAATAAGATTCGCCGCAATGCTTGCAGACTCTGACTTTCTTGTCGCCGTCGATTTTATGGGCGACGCGGGTGGCCTTGCCGCACTTGGGGCAGACAGCCATGACCTTGCAGGCATAGACGGCGGATTCCGCCTTCATGATGCCGGAGGGGTCTCCCTGCTTGCGGGGCTTTACGTGCTTGGTGACCATGTTGAGGCCCTCAACGATGACCTTCTTCTCCTTGGGAGAGGTCTGCAGCACTTTGCCTTTTTTGCCTTTGTCCTTACCGGACAGCATGACGACAGTGTCGCCGGTTTTTACATGAAGCTGATTCATAATCTCTGCGACACCTCCTTACAGAACTTCAGGAGCGAGGGAAAGGATCTTGGTGTAATCGTTCTCTCTCAGCTCTCTGGCTACTGGTCCAAAAATACGGGTCCCCTGAGGGGTTTTATCTTCCTTAATGATAACGGCGGCGTTCTCGTCGAAACGGATATAAGTGCCGTCCTCACGGCGCAGTCCCTTGGCGGAGCGGACGATCACAGCCTTAACGATGTCGCCCTTCTTGACAGAACCGCCGGGAGCCGCTTTCTTGACGGAAGCAACAACAACATCGCCGATATTGGCGTATCTCCTGCGGGAGCCACCCAGCACGCGAATGCACATCAGCTCTTTCGCACCGGTGTTATCTGCTACCTTGAGATAGGTCTGCATCTGAATCACAGAGCGTTCCTCCTTTCAAAGACTCATGCAGTCTTTCTGCATGGTTCTATTTCCATAAAAATAAATTTTTTAGAATACGGCGGGCAAAATTACTTCGCCTTCTCGATGATCTCGCAGACGCGCCATCTCTTATCCTTGGAGATGGGGCGGGTTTCCATGATCATGACGGTGTCGCCAATACCGCAAGCGTTCTCTGCATCATGCGCCTTGAACTTAACAGTACGCTTGATGATCTTCTTATACAGGGGGTGACGGACGTTATCGATAACGGCAACGACGACGGTCTTGTCCATTTTATCGGATACGACCTTACCCACTCTGGTCTTTCTCAGGTTTCTGGTTTCGCTCACGAGGTATTCCTCCCTTCTCCTAATTATTTCTTGGCAGCCAGCTCTTTTTCACGCAGGGCGGTCTTAACGCGGGCAATGTCCTTCTTGACCTCATTGAGACGCAGCGGATTGTCGAGCTGATTGACAGCGTGCTGGAAGCGAAGATTGAAAAGCTCGGTCTTCAGGTCCGCCAGCTTGGTATTCAGTTCCTCAACGGAAAGGGATCTGATCTCGGTAGCCTTCATTAGTCTTCACTCCCTTCGGTTTTTTCTTTCTTGATGAATTTGGTCTTGATGGGCAGCTTGTAGGATGCGAGACGCATAGCCTCCGCAGCAGTTGCCTCATCAACGCCGCCCATCTCAAACAGGACGCGGCCGGGCTTAACGACGGCCACCCAATACTCGGGGCTGCCCTTACCGGAACCCATTCGGGTCTCAGCAGGCTTCTGAGTGATAGGCTTATCGGGGAAAATCTTGATCCAGACCTGACCGCCACGCTTGATGTAACGGGTCATGGCGATACGAGCCGCCTCGATCTGGTTGGAGGTGATCCACGCGGGCTCCAGAGCCTGGAGGCCGTACTCACCGTTGCTGATGAAATTGCCGCGCGTGGCTTTACCGGTCAGACGACCGCGCTGCACGCGACGATATTTTACTCTCTTAGGCAGAAGCATTACTTGCGGCCTCCTTCCTTCTGAGGTTTCCGATCCTGCAGAACCTCACCGGCATAGATCCAAACCTTAACGCCGATGCGGCCGTAGGTGGTCTTAGCCTCCGCGAAGCCGTAGTCAATGTCGGCACGCAGGGTCTGCAGAGGAATGGTACCCTCATGATAAAGCTCGGTTCTCGCGATCTCGGCACCGCCCAGACGGCCGGAAACCTGAGTCTTGATACCCTTTGCGCCGGGCTCGCGGCCCATGGGCTTCATCGCGCGGCCGATCGCCTGCTTCATGGCACGGCGGTAGGAAACGCGGTTCTCCAGCTGAGCGGCGATGTTCTCGGCCACCAGCTGAGCGTTTTTATCAGGGCTCTTGACTTCGATCACATTGAGGGGGAGAACGGTGACCTTCTGGGTCTTGCCCTTGTTGGCAACCGCCTCGCACTCGGTGCGGAGCTTTTCGATCTCAGCGCCGCCCTTACCGATGACGATACCGGGACGGGCGCAATAAATGCTGATGCGGATCTTATCGGCGGTTCTCTCGATCTCAATCTTGGGAACACCGGCATCATACAGCTTCTTCTTCAGGAATTTGCGCAGGTTGTAGTCCTCGACAAGGATATCGCCGAAAGCGTTATCGCGAGCAAACCAGCGGGAATCCCAATCCTTGATAACACCCACACGAAGACCGTGGGGATTTACTTTCTGTCCCATAGTTTACCTCCTTCTTTCGGTTTATTCTTTCTCGCGCACTACCATCGTGACGTGAGAGGTTCTCTTCATCACGCGGAATGCTCTGCCCTGAGCTCTGGGACGAACTCTCTTGAGCATAGGACCGGGGCAGACAAAACACTCTGCGACATAAAGATTGTTCTTATCCATATTGAAATTGTTTTCGGCGTTGGCAACCGCGCTCTTCAGCAGCTTCGCGAGAGGCTCGCAGGCCGCCTTGGGAGTCAGATTGAGAATCGCCATCGCTTCTTCAACAGGCTTGTTACGGATCAGATCCAGCACGATCTGCACCTTGCGGGGCGCGATGCGCGCATGTCTGAGATAAGCCCTTGCTTCCATGTGTTTTTCCTCCTTTCGGTCCTTTTTTAAGATTTCTTCGCGCCGGCATGGCCGCGGAAGGTACGGGTCGGTGCAAATTCACCCAGCTTGTGGCCGACCATATCCTCGGTAACATAGACCGGAACGTGCTTGCGTCCGTCATGCACCGCGATGGTGTGGCCGACGAAGTCAGGGAATATTGTGGAGGCGCGGCTCCAGGTCTTGAGTACACGCTTTTCGCCGTTCTCATTCATAGCCTGAATACGGGCGAGGAGCTTAGGCTGTACAAAGGGTCCTTTTTTGATACTTCTGCTCATTTTTCAATATCCTCCTTTCCTCGTGCTTACTTCGAATTGCGGCGCTTAACAATGAACTTGTCGGACGCCTTGTGGGTGTCGCGGGTCTTGTAACCCAGCGCGGGCTTGCCCCAGGGAGTGAGCGGGCCGGGATGGCCGATGGGGGCTCTGCCCTCACCACCGCCGTGGGGGTGATCGCAGGGGTTCATGACGGAACCGCGGACGGTAGGACGATGACCGAGGTGACGGTTGCGGCCGGCCTTGCCGATGGTGACGTTCTCGTGGTCGAGGTTACCGACCTGACCGATGGTCGCCTTGCAGAGCAGGGGGACGTTGCGCAGCTCGCCGGAGGGCAGACGGATGAGGCCGTAGCCGTTCTCCTTCGCCATCAGCTGAGCCATGTTGCCGGCGGCACGGGCAAGCTGAGCGCCCTTGCCGGGGTACAGCTCCACGTTGTGGATGACGGTACCGACGGGGATGCTGCCGAGGGGCAGGCAGTTGCCGGCCTTGATATCGGCCTTCTCGCTGGAAACAACGACGTCGCCGACCTTGAGCTCGTCGGGAGCGAGGATATAGCGCTTCTCGCCGTCCTCATACTGCACGAGGGCAATGTGAGCGGAACGGTTGGGGTCGTATTCCAGGGTGAGAACCTTGGCGGGCATATCGACCTTGTCGCGCTTGAAATCAATGATACGATATTTTCTGCGGTTGCCGCCGCCCTGATGCCGTACAGTGATGCGGCCGGTGTTGTTGCGGCCTGCCTTGTTCTTTACGGGCGCGAGCAGGGACTTTTCAGGAGCAACCTTGGAAAGCCCGGAGTAGTCGACGACCGTCATGCCGCGGCGGCCGGGGGTCGTGGGCTTGTAGCGTTTGATTGCCATGATAATTCCTCTCCTTTGTAGATTTTAGCGGAGCTGGAGTGGCTCCATACAAAATAAATTCGGTTCTTACTGTGCGGGGACTCATACCCCGGGGAGCCGCTATCAGCGCATGCTCTCAAAGAACTCGATGGTCTTGCTGTCCTCGGTGAGAGTGACGACCGCCTTCTTGAAAGCGGGGGTGTAGCCTTCAAAGCGGCCCATTCTCTTGAGGTGACCCTTGCAGTTGAGGGTGTTGACGTCCGCGACCTTGGTGCCGGGGAACATCGCCTCGACCGCCTTGGCGATCTCGATCTTGTTGGCCTTCTTCGCTACCTTGAAGGTGTACTTCTTGTGCTCCATGGCTTCCATGGAGTTTTCAGTAACAACGGGCTCCAGAATGATATCCTGAATCATCATTTCGCGTACACCTCCTCGAGTTTATCCACCGCAGCAACGGTGAGGATGGTCTTGCCGGAGTTGAGCACGTCATAGGTGTTCATCTCTCCGACGATGCTGGTCTTGCAGCCGGCGATGTTCGCAGCGCTGCCGACCAGGAGCTTGTTGACGGCGTCGGTGACGATGAGAGCCTTACGCTCTGCACCCAGCGCCTTCAGCATATTGACAACGGTCTTGGTCTTGTACTCGTCCAGCTTGATGGCGTCCACAACGATAAGCTCGTTGGCGGCAACCTTAGCGGAGAGCGCGGACTTGAGGCCCACGACCTTCATCTTCTTGTTCAGGGTGTAGCGATAGCTTCTGGGCTTGGGGCCGAGAGCAACGCCGCCGTGAGTCCACTGGGGAGCACGGGTAGAGCCCTGACGGGCATGGCCGGTACCCTTCTGACGCCAAGGCTTTCTGCCGCCGCCGCTGACTTCGGTACGAGTCAGAGTGGACTGGGTGCCCTGACGCTGGTTAGCCAGATAATTCTTGACAACAGCATGGAGAACCGCTTTGTTGGGCTCCACAGCGAAGATGGCTTCGGAAAGCTCCTTTTCGCCGACGCTCTTGCCGGTCATATCATAAATAGTAACCTTAGGCATTGTTCATATCCTCCTTCCTTAAGCCTTCACGGAATCGGTGATGGTGATGATGCCGCCCTTAGCGCCGGGGATGGCGCCCTTGATGGCGATGAGGTTGTTCTCGGCATCTACCTTCACGACTGCCAGGTTCTGTACGGTCACGCGGACAGCACCCATGTGGCCGGGCAGACCCTTGCCCTTCGCTACGCGAGAGGGATCGGAGCACGCGCCGTTGGAGCCGGCATGACGGTGGTTGGGGCCGGTACCGTGAGTGCTCTTAAGGGAGTGAGCACCGAAGCGCTTGATAACGCCGGCATAACCCTTACCCTTAGAGGTACCGCAGACATCTACCGCGTCGCCCGCGGCGAAGGTGTCCGCCTTGATGATGTCGCCTACATTGAGAGCGGCGATATCGTCGAGTCTGAACTCTTTGAGGGTCTTCTTGAGGGCAACGTCTGCCTTCGCGAAATGACCTTTCAGCGCCTTGGTGGCTCTCTTGTCGCTCAGTGCGCCGAAACCGATCTGCACGGCCTCATAACCGTCGTTTTCGGTTGTCTTCTTCTGCACTACGACACAGGGACCCGCCTCGACTACCGTTACCGGGATAACATTGCCCACTTCATCAAAGAGCTGAGTCATACCGATCTTCTTGCCGATGATACATTTTTGCATTTGGATTTTCCTCCTGTTCGGTTATTGGTTGGCGCTATGGTCGGCCAACATGACCTTGCCGTCCCTTGGGGACGGGAGAGTGCCGGAAAATTGAGTCCAAGCCGTGATTACAGCTTGATTTCGATCTCAACGCCGGCGGGCAGCTCCAGACTGGTGAGAGCTTCCACGGTTTTGTTGGAAGGTCTCAGAATGTCGATGAGCCGCTTGTGGGTTCTCTGCTCAAACTGCTCGCGGCTGTCCTTATACTTATGAACAGCGCGCAGGATGGTCACGACTTCCTTCTCGGTGGGGAGCGGGATGGGACCGGACACGCGGGCGCCGGTTCTCTTCGCGGTCTCAACGATCTTCTCAGCGGAAGTATCTACGAGACTTGCATCATAACCTCTCAGTCTGATTCTGATTTTTTCCTTGACTGCCACTTAACATCGCCTCCTATAAAATATTACCTTTGGCGACGGTTCGTCCTTTTCTGCAAACCCCGCCGGGTGTTCCGCGGGTTCGCATAAAGAAATCCGGACGCTTCCCAACCCTTTTTCTTTTGGAAAAGGATTCGGAGCCATCCGGGACCTTTCATGCTTGCCGCAGCCATTCCCGCTTGGGAAAGCGCAGGTAAGGTTCAAAGCCGCCCGGTTTAAAATCGGACATACTCCGCGGAAATTCCCCGTCTCGCCGGCTGTCGTCACAGTCGGTCTACGGCCACCTCCCGCATCATCGCATATCAAAGCGCAGTCACGCAAGGTTTAGTTTATCACAAGGGGACAGGGATTGCAAGGGGTTTTTATGAATTTTTCGGCATCTTTCCGAAGTTTTTCGGGTTGGGTGGTGCCCTGCCTGTTATATGGCGGAAGGGGGCGGGGAGATACCTATTATATATAGGGCGGCGCCGCACCGGCAACAAAAAGACCGGCCGCCTTTTTTGAGGCGGTCGGCAGGACGGTTCGTAATTTCAGCTTTGGACTGGGATTACTGCTCTTCCTTCATTTTTGCGAAGCACTCGCTGCAATAGACCGGACGGTCCTCGCGGGGGCGGAAGGGAACCTTGGCTTCCTTGCCGCAGTTGGCGCAGACAGCAGTGAACATCTCTCTCTCTGTTCTCTGGCTCTGCTTGCGCGCGTCACGGCAGGCTTTGCAGCGCTGGGGCTCATTGGCGAAGCCGCGCTCCGCGTAGAACTCCTGCTCACCGGCGGTGAATACAAATTCGTTGCCGCACTCTTTGCACACTAAAGTTTTGTCTTCGTACATTCTTAATTACCTCGCTTTGGAATCTTTACCCTCTTTGAATCAGGGGCGGATTATATGCAACCTGACGAATTCAGGCTGATACCGGATGGACGGAATAGAACCGACGCAGCTTTCGTCTGACTCTTTGGAGGGCGTTATCCACCGCCTTGGAATGAGAAGAAAGAAGGGAAGCGATCTCGGGATAGGAGTGCCCCGCCAAATAATAGAACAGCACCTGCCGCTCAAACGGCGAAAGCACTTCCGCGATCCAGCGGCGCATCTCCTCGGTGGCCTCGCGGGCCGCCAGAAGGCGTTCCGGCTCATGGGCGGGGTCCGTGGAAAGGACCTCATTTTCCTCAATCGGCTCGTAATGGGAAAGCGGCTTCTGCCTCCCGGAAAGGGCACGGCGTGCCGACGAAATAATCGCGGTTTGGGCGCAGCGCAAGGCGAACGGATAAAATCCGCCGCGGGACGGATCGTAGCTCCGCACCGCGCTCATGACGCCGAGAGCGCCTTCCTGAACCAGATCCTCCCGATCCAGCCCGGGGAGACGGTAACTCGCCGCCTTTCGCCCGATTTCCGGCATCAGCCGCAGCATCAGCTCGGAGAGCGCTTCGGCGCTGCCGCTCGCGGCCTCGCTCTGAAGCTCCTCGCAGGTTTTTGCTTCCCATCGCTCAGACATAAGTTATACTCCTGCTCCGACAGAAATCTGTCGGTACAATGTCTATTCTACATTAAACGCATCGCCTCTGTCAAGCATTTTTTGTAAGAAGTTACAAGAACGGCCTCCTTTACCCCGCTTGTTTCCGGCAGACCCGGAATGGCATTTGGGGAATCCTCACAAGGAGTTTTGACCGTTTTCCGGCATTTAGGGGGCATAGTGTCATCCTTTTTCTTCCACTTCGACTGCTTTTGCCCTTTAACTTGGCAAAGCTCCACAAGTGCGGCTTATCGGGCGCGGCGAAGCACTTCTTTTACAAAATCCCAGATGCGTCCCACCGAAGCGATGCTCATTCGCTCCCGCGGCGTGTGGATATCATGCAGCTCCGGGCCCATGGAGACGCAGTCGAGACCCGGCAGCTTGCCGCAGAAAAGCCCGCACTCCAGTCCGGCGTGGATCGCTTCGACCCGCGGCTCCTTGCCGGTCTGATCCCGGTAAACGTCCACCAGAAGCTCCCGGAAATCCGACTCGGAGCGGAACTCCCAGGCGGGATAGCTGCCGGTCACCTCCACCCGTCCGCCGAGACGCTCGGTGAGGACGGTGAGCTTTTGGGTGAGGAGCTCCTTTTCGCTGCCCAGTGAGCTGCGGACGCAGAAGCTCGCCTCCACCCGGCCCTCATGGGTACGGAGCACGCCGAGATTGAGGGAGGTCTGCACCAGTCCGGGCAGCTGGAAGCTCATCGCCTGCACGCCGGAGGGCGCCAGCAGAAGGAACTCCGCAACGCGGCGGGCATCCTCGGGCAGGAGTGCATCACAGGTGGCTTCGCCCTTCGGCTCCGCCCCCACGAACAGCTCCTTTTCGGTGATGCTGCATTCCCCGCGGAACACGGTTTCCCATTTTTTTAAGAGGGCGTCGGGTGCCTCCGGCAGGAGGACAAGGGCGCGGCACTCGCGGGGGATGGCATTGTCCTGCATTCCGCCGTTCACCTCCGCAAGGCGGGCGCCGGCATCCAGCAGGGCGGTCAGCAGGCGGCCCATCAGGACGTTGGCGCTGGCAAAGCCCTTGTTGATCTCGGCGCCGGAATGGCCGCCGGTCAGTCCCCCGAGGGTGATCTCAAAGAGCTGCCCGGAGACGGGCTCCCGCTCAAAGGGGAGGATGCAGTGGGTGCGGTTACCGCCGGCACAGCTTACGGTAAAAACGCCCTCCTCCTCGGAATCGAGATTGAGGAGGCGGCGGCCCTTGATGTCGGAGCAATCCAGCGCGACGGCGCCATCCATCCCGGTCTCCTCATCCGCGGTGAAAATAAGCTCCAGCGCGGGGTGGGGGAGGGATTCCTCCATGAGGGCCAGCATCATCGCGACCGCGACGCCGTCATCTCCGCCGAGGGTGGTGCCCTCCGCCGAGACCCAGTCGCCCTCTACCCGCAGGCGGATCGGCTCCTTCGCCATATCCAGAGGGCAGTCCGATTCCTTCTCGCACACCATATCAATGTGTCCCTGCAGAATCAGGGGTTCTGCCGCCTCATAGCCCGCGGCCGCGGGAACAAAGACGACCACATTGTCCGCCGCATCCTGGCGGCAGCGGTACCCGTGGCGCCGGGCCTCACCCAAGACATAGTCGCTGATGGCGCGGGTGTTGCCGGAGCCGTGGGGGATAGCGGCGATTGCTTCAAAGTAACGCAGAACGGTCTGCGGCTCATAATTTAAGAAAATGGAATTCATCGTGTTTCTCCTTCCGAAATGCAGGTTCTTTCCCTCTGGGAGGGAAGGCTCTTCCTCGATTTTACACGCTCTCCCGCCCTCCGTCAAGGCGAAGAAAGGGGAGGCGCGGTTCTTTTTCCACTCTCTTACATAAGGCGGCGGGGTTTCGCATATGAATCTACCATACTAAGGGTAAATTCATGGATGGGGAGGTCGTTTCAGTTGAAAGGACTGCCGGAAGATCGGGCGATAGACTTTGCCCATTATATCATTGAGACGGGCGCTACGGTGCGGGAGACCGCCAAGCAGTTTCACATCAGCAAGAGCACGGTACATAAAGACCTGCAGGAGCGGCTGCCCCTGCTGAGCGCGCCGCTTTACCGCCGGGTGCGCAGGGTGCTCGACAAAAACAAGGAGGAGCGGCACATCCGGGGCGGTCTTGCGACCAAGCAGAAGTATGCCGCCCGCCGCGCGGCGAAGGGGTGACCCTCCGTCTTTTAAGTCCCGCCCTTTGGCGCGGGGCTTTTCCTTTTGTCATAAAACGCGGGGCGGGGTGACTTCTCCCCGGAAAACCTCGCCCCAAAGGAAAGCCGGAGGGGCGGCCGCCCGGCGCACCTCCGGGTGCGCCGCGGCGCGGGGAGGACGAAGCCCTCCCCGCGTGGGGTCGGGCGGGGGACCCGCCCGACCGGCGGCCGCCCTCCGCCGAGGAACCGAAGCCGTCCCATTCCCGCCGCCCCGGGGGCCGCCGCGTTCCGCAATTGCAAGAGCCGTTCCCTTGTGCTAAAATATAGTTTATATTTTGAAAGTGGGGGAGGGGATTCGCATTTTGAAGGAACTTGCGGCTCTTTTTATCTCGTTTGCCCGCATCGGGGTACTGACCTTCGGCGGCGGCTATGCCATGCTGCCGATGATGCAGCGGGAGATCGTGGAGCGGCGGCACTGGGCCACCGAAAGTGAAATGATGAACTACTACGCCCTCTCGCAGTGTACCCCCGGCGCCATCGCCGTCAATGTCGCCACCTTCATCGGCTACCGCAGAAAGGGCGTCACGGGCGGTGTCCTGGCCACGTTGGGCCTCGTCTTTCCCTCCCTCGTCATCATCTGCCTCATCGCCGCCTTTCTCGGGAACTTTGCCGATTCGGCGGTGGTTCAGAACGCCTTCGCCGGCATCCGGGTCGGGGTCGCCGTCCTCATGGTGAATGCCGTCCTGCGGCTCGCGCGCGCCGCCATTGTGGATTATAAGGGTGTCATCCTCTTTCTGCTCGTTTTCGCGGGCGCGGTCTTTACCCCGCTCTCTCCCGCCCTCTTTGTCATCCTCTCGGGGCTTGCCGGCATCCTCATCAAAAGCTGGGAGGTGAAGGGCAAATGATCCTCCTGCGTCTCTTTTGGGAGTTCTTTAAGACCGGGCTTTTCTCGGTCGGCGGCGGCATGGCGACCATCCCCTTCCTCTATGACATGAGCGACAAGACCGGCTGGTTCACCCACGGGGAGCTGGCCGATATGATCGCCATCTCGGAGTCCACCCCCGGCCCCATCGGCGTCAATATGTCGAGCTATGTGGGCTTTCAGCTTTCCGGAATCGTCGGGGCAATCATCGCCACGCTGGGCTTTATCGCCCCCTCCATCCTCATCATTATTCTGGTCTCCCGGTTCCTCCAGCGCTTCAGCGGCAGCCGCACGGTGGAAAGCGCCTTTTACGGGCTGCGTCCCGCCTCTGCCGGTCTGATCGCCTCGGCGGCGCTCTCGGTGGTGACGGTGGCGCTCCTCTATGACGGCTGGACCTTCGGCTCCCTGCTGGGGAGCATTCGCTGGCCGGCGGTGCTGCTGTTCGTCTTTCTGCTCATTGTGACCAATCTCCCCGCCACCCGGAAGTGGCATCCCATTCTGTTCCTTGCCTTTTCCGCGGTGGTCGGGGTGCTGTTCCAGCTGGGCGGCGTGTAACCTCCGCGCGCCTCTAAGCTCGGCTTCGGCCGGGCTTTTTTCTTTGGGCCGGGGGC
>JAHHSN010000024.1 GCA_020025195.1 Angelakisella sp. | reverse complement strand
TCCCCCGCCGGCTCAGCCCCCGAAGAAAAGAAAGCGCCCGCCGGGAGAAACTCTCCGGGCAGGCGGGCTTTTTATATTTGCTGCACCCCAAAAGAAAGAGCCGCGGAGGAATCCACGGCTCTTGGGCTTCTGGTATTCAGTTTACGCCTTGGGCTGCTCGGCGGGTTTCTCCTCCGGCTTTTCGGCGGGCTTGTCTGCGGGTTTATCCTCCGGCTTCTCAGCAGGCTTTTCGGCGGGCTTCTCCTCCGGCTTCTCCGCGTCCTCGGCGGGGGTCTCCGGGGTGGGCTCCTCGGGAACGGGGTTCTGCTCGGTCACGTACTGCACGACCTTATCATAGGTCACCGTACGATAGACATAGCCCTTGCCGTACTGCGCGATGGCATCCTCCATCGTCATGTTGGAGCCTTCCTTGTCAAAATAGTTCTTCACGTCCTCATCGGAAGCAAAGAGATCCGCGTCCTCCGCGAGGGCCTGAATCAGCAGGTGCTTCTTGACCTGCTCGGTGAAGGACTCCTTGTAATTTTCCCGGAAGGTCTTCTCATCCGGAACGCCGAACTGATAGGAAAGCATATCCTCCAGCGCCATGCCGTAGTTGATGGCGGAGAGCTTCAGCTGCTTGATGACGAGGGTCATCTCATTCTCCACCAGCTTCTCGGGGATCTCGCCGTACTTGGCGTCCTTCTCAATGGTCTCCCAGATGTGCTGGCTGACCTGATAATTGAGCAGGGTGTCCACGATGGTCTCCTTCATATTTTCGATGGAGGTGAAGCCATAGCGCTCCTTGAGGTTCTTCTCCACGAACTCCTCGGTCAGCTCCATGCGGACCGGCTCGGAGATGTGGTTGATGGTGCACTTAAAGACCGCGGGCTTGCCGGCGAGGTCGGGATTGCCCTGATAGGGATCGGGGAAGGTGACGTTCACATCGAAGGTCTCGCCGGGCTTGTGGCCGATGAGCTGCTCGAGGAAGTTGTCAATATACTGGGTCACGCCGATGGTGACGTCGGTACCCTTTCCACCGGTGCTGCCGCCCTCAAACTCCACGCCGTCGATGGTGCCGACATAGTCGATGTTGACGGTGTCCTTATCCTTGACGGGGCGGTCGGTCACCTTCTGGGTGGTATCGAACTGCGCCATGATGGCGTCGATCTCCTTCTGGATGTTCTCCTCGGTCACGGTGGTGACAGAGGCGGGCAGGGGGATCGCCTTATAATCGCCGAGGGTCACAATATCCTTGGCGGTGACGCCCTCATACTTACCGTCATCGGTGAGACCCATGCTGAAGTTGATGGGTGCCTTATCGGTACCGCAGGCCGCAAAGCTAAGCGCCATGGTGAGGGCCAGCAGGACTGCGATCATTTTGCTTGTGGTTTTCATATCGTTCCTCCAAATCGTTTTATTTAAAGTGAAAGATCTTTCTTATTATATCTGCTTTTGCCCGGCTTGTCTACCTTGCGGGCAAATGTTTACAGGCTATTCATGTTTCCGCTCCGGCCCGGGAAGCCTCCAGAACCGATAGAACCTTGCCGATACAGCAAAGCGGGTCCTCCCCCAAGGGCTTTCTTACGGTGAGGTAGGGACTGGTCCCCCGGCTCATCCGCACCCGACCGGAAAACTCCGCGGTGAGGGCGATGAGCGCCTCCCGGGTGAAGGTCTCCCCGAAGAAAAGGAGAGCGCCGTTTCGCTCGTCGATCTCGGTGACGCCGAGACGCGCGGCACGTCCGCGGATGAGTGCCACGTCGAGAAGCCCCACCACCGAGCGGGGCGGGTCGCCGAAGCGGTCGATGAGCTCATCCATCACATCGGAATAGTCCTCGTCGCTGCCGATGGCGGCGATCTTTTTATAGAGGTCGATGCGCTGTGCCGTGGCCGGAATATATTTTTCGGGGATGTGCGCCTCGATCTGAAGATCGACCAGACATTCCAGCGTCTCCACCGGCGGCTCGCCCTTCTGGCGGCGGATCGCGTCTCCCAGCAGCCGCAGGTAGAGGTCATAGCCGACCGCCTCCATCTGTCCGTGCTGCTGACTGCCGAGGATGTTGCCCGCGCCCCGGATTTCAAGATCCCGCATCGCGATGCGGAAGCCGCTGCCAAAGCTGGTAAACTCCCGGATGGCCTCAAGTCGTTTTTCGCTCACCTCCGAGAGGGCCTTGCCCCGCCGGAAGGTGAAATAGGCATAGGCACGCCGCTCACTTCTGCCCACCCGCCCGCGGAGCTGGTAGAGCTGGGAAAGTCCCATGCGGTCGGCATCCTCAATGATGAGGGTATTGCAGTTGGGAACGTCGATGCCCGCCTCAATGATGGTGGTGCAGACCAGAATGTCGATCTCCCGTTCCAGAAGCCGCTGCCAGATCTTGGAGATCTCGTCCTCCTTCATGCGGCCGTGCGCCGTCACGATGCGGGCGTCGGGAAGCTGCTCCCGCAGTCTTGCCGCCGTGAGGTCAATATCGTCGATGCGGTTGTGGAGATAAAAGACCTGTCCCCCGCGCCGCAGTTCCTTGCGGATTGCCTCCAGAATGACGCCGTCATTGTATTCCATCACATAGCACTGGACCGGGTGGCGGTCCATCGGCGCCTCGTTGATGACCGACATATCCCGGATACCGCTCATCGCCATATTGAGGGTGCGGGGAATGGGCGTCGCGGAAAGGGTGAGGACGTCCACGCTCCCTTTCATCTCCTTCATCTTTTCCTTCTGCTTTACGCCAAAGCGCTGCTCCTCATCAATGATGCAGAGCCCGAGGTCCTTAAAGCGGACGTCCTCCTGCACCAGCCGGTGAGTCCCCACCACGATGTCCACCTTGCCCTCCGCCAGGCGCTCCAGAATTTCCTTCTGCTGCTTGGGGGTGCGGAAGCGGGAGAGCAGCTCCACCTCGACGGGGTAGCCCTCCAGCCGCCGCCGGAAGGTCTGGTAGTGCTGCCACGCGAGGATGGTGGTGGGAACCATCACGGCGCACTGCTTGGAATCAAGAACGCACTTGAACGCCGCCCGCAGCGCCACCTCGGTCTTGCCGAAGCCCACGTCCCCGCAGAGCAGCCGCTCCATCGGGGTGGGCGCCTCCATATCGTGCTTGATCTCCGCAATGCATCGAAGCTGGTCGTCGGTCTCCTCGTATTCAAACCGCTCCTCAAATTCCCGCTGCCAGTCGTTGTCCTCCGAAAAAGCAAAGCCCTTCGCGGTCTGCCGCCGGGCATAGAGGTCAATAAGCTCCTTGGCCATGTCCTCCACCGCCTTTTTGACGCGGGTGCGGGTCTTGTTCCATTCGCCGCTGTTGAGCTTCGAGAGCCGGACGTTCTCCTCCTCCCGCCCGCCGATGTAGCGGCTCACCAGATCGAGCTGGGTCACCGGCACAAAGAGCAGGTCGGTGCCGGCATATCGGATTTTGATGTAGTCCTTGGTGACGCCCTGCACCTCTTTTTTGATGATGCCCTCAAAGACGCCGATGCCGTGGGCGGAATGTACCACCAGATCGCCGGGGGTGAGGTCGGAAAGCTGACGGATGGCCTCCCCGCCCTTGGGACGGCGGCGCTCCTTTCGTTTCCGGCCGACGGCCGCCCCGCGGGAACAGGTCATCACCGCCCATTTGAGGTCGGGGTACTCAAAGCCCGCCGAAAGCCCGCCTGCCGTGACATAGAGGGTGCCGGGAGTCACCTGCTCCGCGGATTTTACATACTGCGCGGCAAAGCCCCGCCGCCGCAGATCCTCGGTAAGCGCCACAGCGCCGCGGTCGGTGCCGCCCAGCAGGTGAACGCACCAGCCGTCCTCCCGGTAGCCGGAAAGGTCCTCGGTGAGGGTGTCGAGCTGGCCGCTCCAGACCGAAAGGGTATTGGCACGAACCGAAACGGTCATCCCGAAGGAAAGGTCCCGGTAGCTCCGGGGGAAGCTGTCCAGAAGAAGGGTCGGGAGGCTCCCCAGCACCGCCGTCAGCTCGCCCGCCGTGGGATAAAGAAAGCCGCAGCCGGGCGCCATGTCCCCGGCCTCTATGAGGTCTTTGAGGGTGGCTTTCTGTCCGGCGCCCGCCGCCTCCAGCTCCTCGATAACCGAAACACCCTCCGCAAGAGCAACGAGCCGCCCGCCCCGGTAGGAGAGCAGGTTTTCATAGATGGGATAGATGAGGGCAAGGTAGCGATCGGCGTCCTGCAGGGCGCCCTGCTCCTTTAGGAGATCGGAATCCAGAAGGAGGGCTTCCTCACAGCGTTCCCGCTCCTTTGGAGAGAGAGAATCCAGATGGGAAAGTACCTCCTCCGAAAGCCGGTCAGCGTCATAAAGAAGCTCCCGCACCGGGGTGATCTCCACGAGGTCCATCGGCTCCTCCCGGCGCTGGGTCTCGGGGGAAAAGGCAGTGAGGGTATCGATCTCGTCGCCCCAATATTCCAGCCGGATGGGCGCCGCGTACTGCGGGGGAAAGAAATCCACAATCCCGCCCCGCAGGGAAAACTGCCCGATGCCCTCCACCTGCTCGGCTCTCCCATAGCCCGCCGTCAGGAGAAAGGCAACCAGCTCCTCCGGAGGGATTTCCTGCCCGGGCCGGAGGGTGAGGAGGCTCTTTTGGAGCCGCTCCGGAGAGAGGGTGGGCTGCAGAGCCGCCGTGACCGACGCCACCGCGATAAGGGAGGGGTCGGTCTGGAGACGGCGCAGCACGCCGAGACGCTGCTGCTCGTATTCCCGGGAGACGCTCTCCATCGCGTGATAGATAAACTCCCGCTCGGGGAAAAGGAGGGCGCGCTCCTCCCCCGCCATGCGGTTTAAGTCCTCCGCCATGCGGGTCGCCGTGCCCTCATCGGGGCAGAGAACCAGCGCTCCCCGGCCGGTCGCCGCCGTGAGCGCATAAAGCCAGTGTGCCTTATGGATGGCGGCAAGTCCCTGCAGATAGAGGGGCGTTCTGCCGCTTTCCAGCGCTTTTAGTATCTCGCCAAAGGCGGGAAGTGCCTGCAGCTCGGTTTTCATCTCAAATTCCTCCTTAACCGGGAATGCCACCGCGGAGCCGTACTCGGTCCCCGCGATGGTGGATGATGGTTCTATTCTATATCTTAACGCCCCTCGGGGGGCAAAGGTTGTCTAAATGGGGAGTTTGTTCCTGCGGCTCGCCGGACCCGGGAAAGCGTTCCCTCTCATCGCTCCCTGCAAAAAAAGGAAGCGACAAACAGAGAAACCATGATGAGGGCGTATACGGCATAGCACCGGTACCACTGCTCCCGGCCGAACACAAAGTTCCCGAGCCTAAGGGTCGTGCCTAAATTCGGCGCGGACAACGCCACGGAAACAAATAAGGCCGCGGCAAAAAGCATTATGAGGCTGACCAGCCTTAATGCGGTTTTCTTCGTCATCCCGGGGAACTCCTTTCCATTCTCTTTGTCCCGCTTCAGTTATAGCGGCTCATGGCGTCGGAAATCTTTCCCGCCATGATGAGGGCGGCGGCGTCCTTCCCATTCTGAAAGAGGGTCAGAAGGGTCCGCCCCTCCTCCTCGGTGAATTTGCCCAGCACCCAGTCTGCCAGGTCATATTCCGGGTTCGGCTTTTCCCCCACGCCAAAGCGGATGCGGGCAAAACCGTCGCTCCCCAGATGCTGGATGATGTTTTTCAGACCATTGTGCCCGCCGGCGGAGCCCTTCGCACGGATGCGCATTTTCCCGACCGGGAGACTGATGTCATCGGAGAGAACGATGAGCCGCTCAGGGGGAAGTTTATAGAAGGTCATCGCCTCCCCCACCGCCTCACCGGAAAGGTTCATATAGGTGGTGGGCTTCATGAGGAGGACGTGCCGCCCGTCCAGCATCGCCTCCCCCGTGAGGGCATGGAAGCGGATGCGGTCCACCCGCGCGCCGAGATCCATCGCGAGGACGTCCAGCGCACAGTAGCCGGCATTGTGGCGGGTGTTGCCGTAGCGGTCGCCGGGGTTGCCCAGCCCGCAGATCACATATTCCACCGGGCCGTAGACCCTCGTTTCGGGGATGGGCTCGGTCTTCTTTTTCTTAAAAAACGCCATGGGCGCACCTCCTTGGGAGCTTTGATTTTATGGAAAAGGCGGGACGGAGCAGTCTCCGTCCCGCCGGATCGGTTGGGATGATCGTAAATTAAGTAAAGAGCGGGGAAACGGGCTTGTCCTCATAGATGCGGCTGATCGCCTCGGCAAAGACGGGAGCGACGGACAGCATCTTGATGCGGGAGGCCTCGGCGCCCTCCTTCTGGGGGATGGTATCCAGGAAGACGGTCTCCTTAATGGGGCTGGCAGCAATGCGCTCCAGCGCGGGATTGGAGAGCACGCCGTGAGTCGCGCAGGCATAAACCTCCTTGGCACCGCCCACCGAGAGCAGAGCTTCCGCGCCATGGCAGAGGGTGCCGGCGGTATCGACCATATCGTCCACCAGAACGACGGTCTTGTCCTTGACGTCACCGATGATGTTCATGACCTCACTGACATTGGCGCGGGGACGGCGCTTATCGATGATGGCGATGGGGGCGTCGAGACGCTCCGCGAACTTGCGGGCGCGGGTGACGGAACCGAGATCGGGAGAAACCACCGCGATCTGGTCAGCGGGGATATCCTTAAACTTCTCCACAAAGTAGGGCGCCAGGATCGGAACACCCATCAGGTGATCCACGGGGATGTTGAAGAAGCCCTGGATCTGCGCCACATGGAGATCCATGCTGAGGACGCGGTCAGCGCCGGCAACGGTGATGAGATCGGCAACCAGCTTGGCAGAGATCGGATCACGGGCCTTGGCCTTACGGTCCTGACGGGCGTAGCCGTAGTAGGGCATGACAGCGGTGATGCGGCCGGCAGAGGCGCGCTTCAGGGCGTCGATCATGATGAGCAGCTCCATCAGATTGTTATTGACGGGGCCGCAGGTGGACTGGATGACGAATACGTCGCTTCCGCGGACGGATTCCTCAATGGACATGGACACTTCGCCATCCGCAAAGGCGGTGACAGTGCTCTTGCCGAGGGGCAGTCCCAGCTGAGCGGCGATGTCCATCGCCAGCTTCGGGTTGGAATTGCAGGCGAAAATCTTGATGTCTTTCCCGTGAATTCTTCTCATGATTAGTAATCTCCCAGCAGATCAAAAATATTTTGGGGGAGAGGCGGAGTGCCGCTCCCTATAAAAACACTCGACCGGTGTCTTTCCAAGCAACTCTTAATAAAAGGGGTCAGTCCTTTTTCTCCCGGCGGAAGCGAACCGCCATGCCGGGCTTCACCACCTGCTCGGCGCGGGCAATGAGCACGGCGTCCTCCGGAACGTCCTTTGTGACGGTGGCGCCGGCGGCGGTATAGGCGCCGCTGCCCACCCGGACGGGGGCGACGAGATTGGTATTGCAGCCGAGGAAGGCGTCGTCTCCTATTTCGGTGCGGAATTTTTTCTTTCCGTTATAGTTTGCCACCGCGACCCCGCAGCCGAAGTTGACCCGGGCGCCGCAGTCGGTATCGCCCACATAGGTGAGGTGGGCGATAGCAGTCTTTTTGCCGATGCGGGAATTTTTGATCTCCACGAAGTCCCCGATCTTGCACTCGGCGGAGATGTGGCAGCCGGGGCGCACCTGACTGAAAGGGCCGATGGTCACGCCGGCGTCGATCTTGGAGGAGGTGACGTAGCTTTCCTTTATGACGCAGTTTTCCCGGATGACAGCGTCGGTGAGGACGGTGCGCGGACCGATGACCGAGCCCTCTCCCACCTCGGTTTCTCCTTTTAGAATGGAGCCGGGCAGGATGGTGGCACCGGGCGCCACTTTGACGGTGGGTTCAATCATGACCCCATCCCAGAGGGGAATGAGTACACCCTGTTCCTCCAGTGCAGTCAGGAGCGCCTCGCGTTCGGCGTCATGTTTCGGCATGGTCCCTCTCTCCTCTCATAAAACAGGGCTCCCGAGGAGCCTCTCTTTCCAAACGGCGGGGAAAGAAATTATCTTTCCTCTCCGTCACATTATATTCCTATATAATTATGTCAATTCCGCCTTCGCTTTTCAAGTGGGGAAGCGGAAAAAATAAAGTCAAATGCCCCTTATAAATTGGTGGGATTGACCAACTTGCCCAAAATCGCCGCAAATTCGGCGGGAATTGTGCAAATGGCTGTGATTTTCCCCCGAATAACAATGAAAAAACGGAATTATTTTTTCAAAAATCTGTGGTAATTCCACACGGTCATGTTATAATAATAACGAATGGCGTGCCGCACTCTATGGGAAGCTGTCCGGCACGTCGGAAACCCTTTTCCAAATAAAACACTTTTAGGAGGTTTCAGGTATGTTCAACAAAAAGAAAACCAATCCCGAAGGCAAGAAATTCCTCTACATGTTTGAGGAAGGCAACAAGGATATGCGCGAGCTTTTGGGCGGCAAGGGCGCCAACCTTGCCGAAATGACCAATGCCGGTATGCCCGTCCCTCCCGGCTTCACCATCACCACCGAGGCCTGCACCCAGTATTATGAGGACGGCCGCCAGATCAACGACTCCATTATGGCGGACATCTTTACCTACCTCGAAAAGCTGGAAGCGAAGGTCGGCAAGAAGTTCGGCGACGTGGAAAGCCCCCTGCTGGTTTCCGTCCGTTCCGGCGCCCGTGCCTCCATGCCCGGTATGATGGACACCATCCTGAACCTCGGTCTTAACGATGAGTCCGTTCAGGGTCTCGCCAAGCAGACCAACAATCCCCGTTTTGCTTATGACTCCTACCGCCGCTTCATCCAGATGTTCTCCGACGTCGTTATGGAGCTTTCCAAGAAGCGCTTTGAGGAGATCATTGATGACGTCAAGGAGAAGAAGGGCGTCAAGAACGATATCGACCTCGACACCGAGGACATGAAGGAGCTGGTCGTCCGCTTCAAGGAGTTCTACAAGAACGAAAAGGGCGTCGACTTCCCCCAGGATCCCCGCGAGCAGCTCATCGAGGCGGTCAAGGCGGTATTCCGCAGCTGGGACAACCCCCGCGCCAACGTCTATCGCCGCATGAACGAGATCCCCTATGACTGGGGCACCGCGGTCAACGTTCAGACCATGGCGTTCGGTAACTCCGGCAATACCTCCGGTACCGGCGTTGCCTTCACCCGCAACCCCGCCACCGGCGAGAAGGCGCTCTTCGGCGAGTACCTCATCAACGCCCAGGGCGAGGACGTCGTTGCCGGCATCCGCACCCCCTCCCCCATCAGCAAGCTGGCCGAGGAGATGCCCGAGGTCTACAAGCAGTTTGTAGAGATTGCGAACAAGCTCGAAAATCATTACAGAGATATGCAGGACATGGAGTTCACCATCGAAAACGGCAAGCTTTTCATGCTCCAGACCCGTAACGGCAAGCGCACCGCTGCCGCCGCCCTCAAGATCGCTGTTGACCTCGTGGATGAGGGCATGATCTCCGAGGAGGAGGCCGTTCTCCGCGTTGAGCCCAAGCAGCTCGACTCCCTCCTGCATCCCCAGTTTGACGCCGACGCCATGAAGAACGCCGCCGTCATCGGCAAGGGTCTGGCCGCTTCTCCCGGCGCCGCCTGCGGTCAGGTCGTCTTCACCGCCGAGGAGGCCAAGAAGATGGTCGAGTCCGGCGAGATGAAGAAGGTCATCCTCGTTCGTCTGGAGACCTCTCCCGAGGACATCGAGGGTATGGTCGTGGCGCAGGGCATCCTGACCGTCCGCGGCGGCATGACCTCTCACGCTGCCGTTGTGGCCCGCGGTATGGGCACCTGCTGCGTCTCCGGCTGCGGCGAGATCGTCGTGGACTATGACAAGAAGCAGTTCACCCTTGGCGGCAAGGTCTATAAGGAGGGCGACTGGATCTCCCTCGACGGCTCCACCGGCAACATCTACGGCGAAGCCCTTCCCACCACCGACGCCACCATTTCCGGCGACTTCGGCCGCTTCATGGCCTGGGCGGATTCCGCCCGCCGTCTCAAGGTCTTTGCGAACGCGGATAACCCCCGTGACGCGAAGCAGGCGGTCAGCTTCGGCGCGGAGGGCATCGGCCTCTGCCGTACCGAGCACATGTTCTTCGAGGGCGACCGCATCAAGGCCGTCCGTGAGATGATCGTTGCCCGTGACGCCGAGGCGCGCCGCGCGGCTCTCGCCAAGGTCGAGCCCTATCAGGAGGACGACTTCGCGGCGATGTATGAGGTCATGGGCGACCGTCCGATGACCATCCGTTACCTCGATCCCCCTCTGCATGAGTTCCTGCCCACTAAGGAGGAGGACATCGCGGAGCTGGCGAAGGAGCTGAACATCTCCATTGAGGAGCTCAAAAACGTCGTGGCTTCCCTGCATGAGTTCAACCCCATGATGGGTCACCGCGGCTGCCGTCTCGCCGTCTCCTATCCCGAGATCGCCGAGATGCAGACCACTGCCGTCATCAAGGCAGCCATCCGCGCTTCCAAGAAGCTCGGCACCATGGTCACCCCCCACATCATGATCCCGCTGGTCGGCGAGGTAAAAGAGCTCAAGTTCGTGAAGGACGTTGTCGTCGCCACCGCCGATCGTCTCATTGCCGAGGCGGGCGTGGAGATGAAGTATGAGGTCGGCACCATGATCGAGATTCCCCGTGCGGCTCTGACCGCCGATGAGATCGCGAAGGAAGCCGAGTTCTTCTCCTTCGGTACCAACGACCTGACCCAGATGACCTTCGGCTTCAGCCGTGACGATGCGGGCAGCTTCCTCAATTACTACTACGACAACAAGATCTATGAGAGCGATCCCTTCGCGCATCTGGATCAGAACGGTGTCGGCAAGCTGGTTGAGATGGCTGTGAAGCTGGGCCGTTCCACCCGTCCCGAGCTCGGTCTCGGTATCTGCGGTGAGCACGGCGGCGACCCCACCTCCGTGGAGTTCTGCGACAAGGTCGGCCTGGACTATGTTTCCTGCTCTCCCTTCCGTGTTCCGATTGCCCGTCTCGCGGCGGCGCAGGCTTCCATCAAGGCGAAAAACGCCTGATCCCATAAACACGTTTACCTAACTATCTTCCCATAGAGAAAGACCGACAGAAACCCCTTTGGGGTCTACTGTCGGTCTTTTTTGCGGCGCGTTTTTTGGCCCTTTCGGTCGAAATTGCAGTTGAAAGCGGTGGGGAAGGTGTGCTATCATTAAGCAAACGAAAACGAGCCGGGGTCTCCCGCGCCCAAACTACTGCTTCAGAAGGTAATGCCATGGTATTTTCCAGTCTTCTCTTTGTCTTTTTATTTTTGTCTCTCAATCTGCTTTCGCAGGTTCTTTTTAAGAGCGTCCGCGCCAAAAACAACGCGATGCTCCTCTTTTCCCTCATCTTTTACAGCTGGGCAGGACCCCGCTATCTCTTTCTCCTTTTGGGAGATACCCTGATCGCCTGGTACTTTGCCCGGCGCATCGGGCAGACCTCCCGCCGGCGGGCGAAGCATTTCCTCACCCTCGCGGTGGTGCTGCTGCTTCTGGTGCTCGGCGTCTTTAAGTATACCGGCTTCCTGATGGAAAGCGTGCAGGCGGTCTTCGGCTTTCGCCGGGAGATCCTCCGCATCGTGCTCCCCATCGGCATCTCGTTCTATACCTTCCAGCTTTTGAGCTATGTGGTGGACGTGTACCGCGGGGAGGTGCCGGCGCAGGAGAATTACGGCACCCTGCTCCTCTACGCCAGCCTCTTTCACCAGTGCATCGCCGGTCCCATCGTGCGGTACAGCGATGTGGCGAACGACATCCAGTCCCGGCACGTCACCTCGGCGGAGCTTTCCCGGGGCATCACCCGCTTTACCGTGGGTCTTGCCAAAAAGTCCATCCTCGCCAATTCCTGCGCGGTTCTGGCGGACCGTTTTCTGGTCGGCACGCCGGAGGAGCTGGCGCTCGTTCCCGCCGCGGGGCTCTGGCTGGGCGGCTTTGCCTTCATGCTTCAGATCTACCTCGACTTTTCCGCCTACTCCGATATGGCGATCGGTATGGGGCTTATGTGCGGCTTCCACTATAAAGAAAACTTCGATCACCCCTACGCAGCCCTTTCCGTCACCGATTTCTGGCGGCGGTGGCACATCTCCCTCAGCAGCTTCTTCCGGGATTATGTCTACATCCCCCTCGGCGGCAACCGCTGCTCCACGGGGCGGCAGATCCTCAATCTCCTGATCGTCTGGGGGCTTACCGGGCTCTGGCACGGCGCTTCCTGGAACTTTGTCCTCTGGGGGCTTTACTTCTTCCTCTTTCTGGTGCTGGAGAAATTCGTGCTGGGGAAGGTGCTTCCCCACATTCCCAAAATTCTGCGGCATCTCGGCGTGCTGGTCATCGTCTATTTCTGCTGGGTGATCTTTAAGTTCACCGATTTCCCCAGTCTCTTTACGGTTCTGGGCGGCCTTTTCGGAGCGAACGGCAACCCCGCCTCCTCCATGGCGGTGGCGCTCGCCCTCCGGGAAAACTATCTGCTCCTCGGCTTTTCCTTTATCGCCTGCTTCCCGCTCGGTTCCTTCCTGCGGGAGGGTCTGGCCCGGCTTTCCGAGGAGAAGGGCGGCTTCTGGCGGGGGCTGGACAGCACCTGGGAGGTTCTTCACCCGGTGGCACTCCTCCTGCTTTCCGCCATGGCGCTCGCCGGCAACAGCTACAATCCATTCCTGTATTTTCAGTTTTAAGGAGGCGGCAGCATGAAATACAGAAAATCAAACACGCCGCGTTCCGGCAAGATCATCGTCTTTTTTGCCGCGCTCGCTTTCTTTACCATTGTGGGACTGCTCTGGTTCCTGCGGCCCTCCGTTTCGGAGCTTGAAAAGCGGGAGCTTACCAAATTCCCCGAAATCACCGCCGCCTCCCTCTGGGACGGCAGCGCCATGAAGCAGATCGACCTTTGGTACTCCGATACCTACCCCCTGCGGGAATTCCTCATCGCGGGGAACCGTCTGGTGAAGAGTCTGTACGGCGACCGCTCCTCCCAGTTCATTGATCAGGGAGAAACGGGGGAGGATATCCCCGACCCCGGCGAGGACACCCCGCCCGCCGAACTGCCCGAGCTTCCCCCGGAGCCTCCGGAGGAGCCGGAGGAGGTCGATCCCGTCAACCCGCCCGGAGAGATGGCCGGTTCCCTCTATATTGAGGACGGCGCCGCCTATGGCCTGTACTTCTTCGTGCAGAACGCCGTGGATCAGTACGCCGCGGTACTCAATGAGATGGGACGGCAGCTGCAGGGCGTTTCCACCCTCTACTCCGCCGTCATCCCCATCAATTCCGGCATTATGCTGGACGACGCGGTGCAGAAGGGGCTCGGCGCCAGCGACCAGAAAAAGGCCATCGACTACTGCTACAGCCGGGTAACCGAAGACGTCCATCCCCTAAAGGTCTTTGAGCCCCTCCGGGAGCATAAGGATGAAGGGCTCTATTTCCGCACCGACCACCACTGGACGCAGAAGGGCGCCTATTATGCCTACCGTGAATTCTGCCGGGCGCGCGGCTTTACCCCGCATGAGCTTTCCGAATATGAGACGATGGAATTCCCCGGCTTCCTCGGCACCTTCTATGCCATGAGCCAGTCCCCCATCCTCGGCAACAACCCCGACACCGTCATAGCCTATCTTCCTCACGCCACCAACGACGTGCACATCACCAAGACCGACGGCACCTCCTACGACTGGAAGATCGTGCAGGACGTAAGCGGCTGGAACGCAAGCGGCAAGTACGGCTGCTTTGCCGGCGGAGATAACCCCATCTCCGTGGCGCACAATCCCTACCTCACTGACGGGCCGGTCTGTCTGGTGGTAAAGGACAGCTACGGCAACGCCTTTGTCCCCTTCCTGGTGGATCACTACTCCACCGTCTACTGGGTGGACTTCCGGTATTTTAACGGGAATATCGCCGCCTTCGCCCGCGAAAAGGGCGTGGACGACGTTATCGTTCTCCAGAACGTCTATAACATGGGCGACGCCCGCATGGTTTCGGTGCTGGCCGAACGCGTCCGGTAACGAAGCCGACAGAATGATCATGAAAAGGAGAAAATGCTATGAAAACAAAGAATGCTTCCGTCCTCGGTCAATGGCTCTGGCTTCTCTTCTGGCTCATCATCCCCCGGATCCTCTCCGGCATCCTGACCCTGCCCATCCTCAGCCCCGCCACCCACCTCATCGGCGGCATCCTCGGCTTTCTCTGCTCGATCGCCTACGCCGCCATCCTCCTGCGTCTCGCGTCCGAGTCCCCCTATTACCGCCCGGCGGGAATCTTCTTCCTCGTGTATGCGGTGGTGGAGATTCTGGAGCAGCTGCCGATTGCCTTCTCTCCCGTGCTCGCCATCCTCCTTTCTCTGGTCTCCGTGGTGATCGCCCTCTATGCCGAGAACCGGGAGTACCGGGGCCACAGCGACGTGGTGCTGCCCTTTGACCGGGAGCTTTCCCTCAAGTGGGATAATCTCTGGAAGTGGTACCTCTACACCAATATCGCCCTCATCGCCGGCGTTTTGATCACCATGCTGATCCATCCGGCGCTCGGAGAGGTCCTTACGTTTCTGTTTGCCCTGATCCTGTCGGCAATCGCCATCATGAAGCTCGTCTACCTCTACCGGGAGGCGAAGCTGTTCCGCTCCTTTACCGAAGCGGGCCCGACGGACGGAAATCCGCCTTCCGAAAACATCTCGCCCGAGTTCTGAGCGTACTATAAACCGAAAAAAACGCCCGCCCCTTTTGGGGGCGGGCGTTTCTGCCGTGAGGGAGCCGGACGGACGGCGGGCGCCGGGGGCTTTTGCCGAAAACGCCTCCAAGGCCCGGTGACCGGCAGGCGCTTGGGACGGTTTTGGCCCTAGCGAAGAGAGGGCTCCTTGCCACCCGTGAACGGGTCAAGGTATTCTTTCTTTGTTATCCGGCCTCTCATTTCCTCCTCTCTGCGTGGGTTTCTGATGTATTTTCAATCTTTTTCTTGTTCTTTCCCGCTGTACCCGCGTTATGCCCTCCCGGTTGGGGGCGCTCCCCCGGTACAGGCGGGGGCTTTCGGTTACTAAAAAAACAGGCAGCCCCGGGGAAACCTCCCCGGCACTGCCTGCCGCCGATCTCCCCCTTTGGGCGCTGCTGCCCGAAAGGGGGATTCATTTTTTACGGACGCCGAAGGACTCAGTCCTCGATGGCGGTGAAGACGTCATTGACGCAGGTCTCCGCCACGATGTCGCTGAGGTAGAAGGTCGCCTGAACCAGACCGCTCTCCTCGTTGTACATCTCCTTGAGGTTGGGAGAAACCTTGAACATATTCGCCTGCACCTCGGGACGCATATCGAAGTGAGCCACACCCTTTACGCGGATGAAGCCCCCTTCGGGATGCATGGCGCAGATCTCCACATTGGGGTTTTCGTTGACCTGACGATAGCTCTCCTTATGGGTGCCCATACCGAAGTACAGCTTATCCTCAAAGATCATCATAAAGCCGAACGGACGCACGCGGGGCTTATCCCCGTCGCAGGAAGCGAAGAAGAAGCCGTTGCAGGCACTGAGATAGTCATAAATTTTCTGAATTTTGCTCATGGTAAATACCTCCTGTTGTTCAGTAAACCGTCCTCCCTCCGAAAAAAGAGGGATTCTTGTCGAATATCACTTTACCACAAGTCTCCCGCACCGTCAATCACCCGGAGGTAAGAACCTGCCTCAAGGCTTTTTCGGAGGTCATACCGACGCGGAGGGCTCTCCCCCATCCGAACCCTTCGCGCGGACGGGGCAAAAAACCGCGATTTTGTCCAAAAGTACCGTTCTTCCGTGTAGAAATTCCCTTCATCATAAGGTCAGTTGTATTTGCAGAGAATACAGCGCCCTTCTAATGAATCTTTTTCATACATACAATTTCAAAATATGAAGGATTTCCTCATTTTTTATCCGTCAAATTCACCAAAATGCAGGATTTGTCAAGACGATTATGCAGTTTTTCCGCCGCAGCGGATTCTTGCTTTTTCAGTCGCACTTGCTATAATTAACTGTAATATCTCTCTGACAAGTACATTTGTACTCGTGTTAAAGAAAAAACAACAGATTTTGGAGGATTAACCATGAAGAAACTCATCGCACTTCTGCTGACTGCCATGATGATTCTTTCTCTCGCGGCCTGCGGTGAAAAACCCGCCGATAACAAGGACCCCGACAGCAAGACCATCACCATCGGCGTATTCCAGCCCACCACCGGCCAGAACGGCGCCGGCGGCAAAAAAGAGATCCTCGGCATCCAGTATGCCCATTCCCTCAAACCCACCGTTAACATCGGTGGCGAGGAATATAACATCGAGCTTATCGTAGCGGATAACGGCTCCGACAACTCCAAGGCCGTCACCGCCGCGCAGCAGCTCATCTCCAAGGGCGTTTCCGCCGTCATCGGTACCTACGGCTCCGGCTGCGCCATCGCGGGCGGCCCCCACTTCCTGGAGGCGAAGATCCCCGCCATGGGCACCTCCTGCACCAACCCGCAGGTCACCGCCGGCAATGACTACTACTTCCGCGTCTGCTACATTGATCCCTTCCAGGGCACCGTTATGGGTCAGTACGCCTGGGATATGGGCGTCACCAAGGCGGCGGTCATCGTGGAGGCCGGCGACGACTACTCCGACAACTTCGGCAAGTACTTCATCTCCGCCTTTGAGAAGCTGGGCGGCGAGGTCATCCCCACCAACTTCCAGACCGGCGAAACCGACTTCTCCGGCATGATGGCGAACCTCGCGGCGCAGGGCGTTACCTCCATCTTCAGCCCTGTCTCCATCGAAACCGCTCCCTACATCATCAAGCAGGCGCGTGACGCCGGCATTAACGGCCCCATCATGGCAGGCGATACCTGGGATGACGTTTCTATCATCCAGCGTCTGGAGGAAGCCAACTATTCTACCGATAAGATCTACTTCTCCTCCTTCTATGATGAACATGACGAATCCAACGAGGCGGCCTTCACCTTCGCGAAGGGCTTCAAGGAGTGGGTCAATGCCGATCCCGCCCGTTTCACCGATAACTCCGGTACCGACAGCATCTCCTCGGTAACCGCCTGCGGCTACGATGCTTACATGGCTGTCTATGCCGCCATCGAGAAGGCCCAGTCTCTGGAAGGCCCCGCCATCCGCGACGCTTTGGCTTCTCTGCAAGTTCCCGGCCTTGTGACCGGCGACCTCTCCTTTGACGAAAACGGCGACGCCGTCAAGCACTATGCGGTTGTCAAGACTCCCCTGAACGGCGAGTATGTCTTCGACAGCGCGGTAACCATCGACTAACGATCATCGCCCCCCAACACCCTGTTACATGTGACAGAGCGCGTAGTGGGAGAAGCCTTTTCTCAAGGCTTTTCCCACTACGCATTTCCCTATCTGCTCCGGAATTTCCCCACCCCGCATCAGTTTTATTGCATCGGAGGCTCGAGTCATGCACGATTTCACCTATTTTGCCCAGCTGCTGATTTCCGGAATCACGGTGGGCAGTCTGTACGCGCTCATCGCCATCGGCTACACGATGGTATACGGCATCCTGCGTCTCATCAACTTCGCCCACGGCGATATGTTCATGGTGGCAGGCTTCTTTATGATCTTTATCAGCTCCTCCACCAGCATCTACGTGGGGCTTCCTCTGACGCTCCTTCTGACGGTGCTGCTCGGTGTGCTCATTGAAAAGGCGGCCTATAAGCCGCTTCGAAACGCCCCCAGAATGTCGGTCATGATTTCCGCCATCGGCGTTTCCTATCTTCTCACCAACCTCGCTACCTATGTGACGGGCGGCCTTGCGCGCGCCTATCCCAATATCCCGTGGCTCACCGAAAAAATCACCCTCGGCCCCCTGCAGCTTAAGCGTCTCGCCATCATCACCCCGCTGCTCACCATCCTTCTGGTGGTGCTTCTGGTGCTGCTCATCAAGCACACCAAGATCGGTATGGCGATGCGCGCCGTCGCCAAGGACTTCGACACGGCACAGCTCATGGGCATCAAGATCGACCGCGTCATCAGCTTTACCTTTGTCATCGGTTCGCTGCTCGCGGCGGTCGGTTCCATCCTTTATTTCTCCTATATCGGGCAGGTCAGTCCCACCATCGGCGCCATGCCCGGCCTTAAATCCTTCGTTGCCGCGGTCTTCGGCGGCATCGGCTCGGTGCCGGGTGCCGTAGTCGGCGCCTATGTCATCGGCATCTGCGAGACCTTCATCAAGTCCTCGAGCGACTATTCCATCTTCAGCAACGCCTTCACCTTCGCGCTGCTGATCCTCATCCTCCTCGTAAAGCCCAACGGACTGTTCGGGGAAAAGCTGAAGGAGAAAGTGTAATATGAATAAGAAAAAACGCAATTTACTCTGTTCCCTCCTTCTGGCGGCCGTCATCCTCGGTCTCCTCCTTTACATCGATCATTCCTCCCTGAAAAGCAGCATGCTTTCCATCGTCCTGCAGAAGGGCGTCATCTACGCCCTCGTTGCCGTCTCGATGAATATGCTCAATGGCTTTACCGGACTCTTTTCTCTGGGTCAGGCGGGCTTTATGCTGCTGGGGGCTTATACCTATTCCGTCCTGACCATCCCGGTGGAGCAGCGCATCCATGTCTATCAGTCCTATGAGGGCGGTCTCATCCAGTTTGAGATGCCGATGCTGCTTGCCATTCTCCTCGCGGGTCTGGTGGCGGCTCTCTTTGCCGCGGCCATCGGCGCCCCGGTCTTAAAGCTCAAGAGCGACTACCTCGCCATCGCCACCCTCGGCTTCGCGGAGATTCTCCGCGCGGTCATTCAGTGGGATAAGCTGGGCCCCGTGACCAACGGCTCCAACGTGCTCCGGAGCTTTAACCGCTACCACTCCATCCTCTTTCCCTTTATTGTGGTGGCGGTCTGCATCGCACTCATCGTTCTGCTCCTCTCCTCCACCTACGGGCGCGCCTTCAAGGCCATCCGCGAGGATGAGATCGCGGCGGAGGCCATGGGCATCAATCTGCTCCGGCACAAGATGATCGCCTTCTGCACCAGCTCCTTCTTCGCCGGCATCGGCGGGGCGCTCCTCGCCATGTTCCAGTCCAGCGTGCAGGCCAAGTTCTTCAATACCAACATGACCTATGAGATCCTGCTCATCGTCGTCATCGGCGGCATCGGCTCCATCACCGGCAGCGTGCTCGCCTCCTTCCTCTATGTGGCGTGCAGTGAGTGGTGGCTCCGCTTTCTCGATAACACCACCTTCATCGGCTCCTTCCAGGTGCCGCTCCTCGCGCCGGGCTTCCGGATGGTGGTCTTTTCCGTGGTCATCATGCTGGTGGTGCTCTTTTACCGGCGGGGTCTTATGGGGACCAATGAGTTCTCCTGGGACCGGATCTTTGATTTCTTCGCGCGGGTGGGCCGGTTCTTCCGGCGGCTCTTTTCCCGCAAAAAGCCCGTGAAAGGCGGTGATGCCGTATGACAAAACCGGTTCTTCGACTTGAAAATGTCACCATGCAGTTCGGCGGCGTCGTCGCGGTGGATAACCTTTCGATGCATGTGGATGAGGGCGAGATTGTCGCGCTCATCGGCCCGAACGGCGCCGGAAAAACCACCGCCTTCAACGTGGTGACCGGCGTTTACACCCCCACCAACGGGGCGCTCTATCTGGATGAAAAGATGTACCTCTGCGACCATCCCCACGGCAAGGAGAAAAAAAACTATCTCGGCGCCGAGGCGGAAAAGTTCACAAAGCACCGCCGTCTCATCATGACTCCCGACAAGATCACCGAAATGGGTCTTGCCCGCACCTTCCAGAACATCCGCCTCTTTGGGCAGCTGACTGTTCTGGAAAACGTCCTGATCGCCATGCATATGCGCGCGAAGGGCAATTTCCTCTCCGCCACCTTCCACCTCAATCACAAGGAGGAGGAACGGATGCAGCGTCAGGCGAGAGAGCTCCTCATGATCGTCGGTCTGGAGGACCTGATGGATGAGGTGGCTGGCAACCTTCCCTACGGCCAGCAGCGGCGTCTGGAGATTGCCCGCGCCCTCGCCACCCGGCCCCGCCTTCTCATTCTGGATGAGCCGGCGGCCGGCATGAACCCGCAGGAAACGGTGGAGCTTACCGACTTCATCCGACAGGTGAGGGATGACTTCGGGCTTTCCATCCTGCTCATTGAGCACCACATGAATCTGGTTATGGACATTTCCGATCGCATCTATGTGCTGGAATTCGGAAAACTGATCGCCGAAGGCGTCCCCTCGGAGATCCAGAACGACCCGCGGGTCATCGAAGCGTATTTGGGGGTGGATCTCGATGCTTAAAATTGAAAATCTGGCCGTCAGCTACGGCGGCATCGAAGCCGTCAAGGACATCAGCTTTGAGGTCCCGGAGGGCAGCATCGTGACCCTCATCGGCGCGAACGGCGCCGGAAAATCCACCACCCTCCGCACCATCGCGGGGCAGGTGAAGGCCAAGGCCGGCTCCATCACCTATAACGGCGAGGAGCTGCTGGGCAAAAACAGCGCCGAGATCGTGAAGCGCGGCATCACCCTCGTGCCCGAGGGCCGCCGGGTCTTCCCCGACCTCACCGTTCTGGAAAACATGAAGATCGGCGCCTATCTCCGGCGGGATGATCTCACCGAGGACATCAACTGGTGCTACGAGCTGTTCCCCCGACTCAAGGAGCGGCACTGGCAGCAGGCGGGCACCCTCTCCGGCGGCGAGCAGCAGATGCTGGCGGTGGCGCGCGCTCTCATGAGCCGTCCCAAGCTCATCATGATGGATGAGCCGTCGCTGGGTCTCGCGCCCATCATTGTGAAAGACATCTTTGACATCATAAGGGAAATCAACCGGCGGGGCGTCACCATCCTGCTCATTGAGCAGAACGCCAACATGGCGCTCCACACCGCCGACATGGGCTATGTGCTGGAGACCGGCAGCATCATCCTGTCAGGCCCCGGCCGGGAGCTTCTCGAAAACCCCGCGGTCAAGGCCGCCTATCTCGGCAAATAACCGAACACAAAGAGAGCCGCGGCGACGCGGTTCTTTTTTTGCGCCGGGGAGAGGAAAAGAAAAGGGGGAGGAGGGGAAAGCCCCCGCGC